>JBKQNN010000468.1:0-14337 GCA_052145975.1 Rhodomicrobium sp.
CGGGTCTGGAACGGTGATGCTGAACGGGTCGCCGAACACCCGGACAGCCAATTCGAAGGAGACTTTGTGCTTCTTCAGGTTTGCCTCGGCCTTGGCCGGATCCCACGTCCAACGCAAGTGTCCCTCCTGTCTATACGACAATGTATATACACATCGGAATTGGTCAAGAGCCTTGATGGACGTCAAGGAAGCCCCCGCGCGTTTTCCCGGCCGCAAGACGGACATCATGACCCGCCGCAGCCTGCACCCGGCCGCTGAAAGAACGTATCGAAGCCTCAGCCCTGCAAGTGCACCCGGCCTATCTCCTGCGGAATCCCATCGCGAAGCGCTGGATGGGAGGTAAGCGCAAGGAACGCATTAGAGACCCTGCCTCCGCTTCCGTTCGGCGCGAAATCCAGATGCGGCAAAGCCAACATCGCCTATGCCACGGCGCAATTCGGGCCATAGAAAAAAGAGCGCTGCGGCGAATGCGGTAACGGCCAGTACCGGCGGCCAAACGGAAGTGTGCTCGCAGGCCGCGCTTATAAAGGAAACCGCGGAGGAATACGTGCCGCCGCCCGCGAAGGAGCGGAGGTGGCCGCAATAGAAGGGAACAGCGTTTGTCATCGCACGGCTGGCCACGAACGCAAGCGAGCCGTAAAGCACGGCCGTAGCGAACGCCAAAACGGCCAACCCCTTGCGCTGTGCCAGGATGGAATCCGCGATTTTGATCGCTAGGATGCTCGCAGTGGCCCCAGCACCGATGAACAGCCAAGCATCCTGGCCGTTTGCCGCCTGCAGCTCAATGAACAGCAGCCCGGCTGCAAGAATGGCGGCGGCGATGCCGAATTTCACGAACTCCGGGAATTTGCACCGGAGCCAGTAGCCGTTGAAAGCTTCAACGCCGTCGAGCACCGCGCAGGCTGCGAAGCCCGCTGTGAACCCGCCCAGATGCGCAATCCAATCGATGTTGGGCATTCTCGCCGCAAGCAACGCATTCACCCCGATTGTGACAACGAAAAACTGAGGCGAGAGGGGGAGCTTGCCAAGCATGGTCAGGCACAGAAGCGCGCCAACAATGCCGGAGATTGCGCCCGAGGCACCGACGCCCCAAAAAGCGTCCGCGTGGCCGTAGATGCTGGCGAGGCCGCCACCGATAGCCGAGATCAAATAGACGATAATGAAATAGGTGGCGCCGAGACGCTTTTCGAGAAGGCCGCTCCAGGCTGCGATACATGCCATATTGAGCCCGAGGTGCAAGACATTGGCGTGCAAAAATGCAGAGGCGATAAGGCGCCAATATTTGTGCTGCACGAGCGCGGTCTTATAAAGCGCGCCGTAATGAAAGAGGGTCGCGGGATCGATCCTGACAAGGGAACTGCCGATAAGCGTGAGGCCGAAAATGGCGCAGTTCAGAAGGATCAGAATGTAAGTTACCGCATGCGGAGACTCAAAAAACGGTCTGCTGGCGTGCCGCCTCATAACTTCACCCAAGTAATTGTCCTGGCTGTCTTGAGGCATAAAGGCCTGGCGGGCTTAAGGCAAGCCGCCTGCCTGCGGAGCGCACCTAGAGGTCGTCTCTCATGCACGTCCAGGATTGGCGATCACCGCGGCCTTCAGCAGGGAGACTCGCCCGCGGCCAAGCCGCCGCAACAGGTCGATTTCTTCCAACGGCGGAATGCTGAGGCCACCCGTTGCGTCGAGAAGTCTTGCGGGGATCAAGAGGCCGTTGCAGCAATTGGGAAGCCGGAAGGCGCGGGCGCGGATCGCGGCAATGGCTTCGCGCAGCCGGGGCCTTAGTCCAGCGCCGGCGAGGCGGAAACGGAAGGCGGCGGCGCTGTTCCCGCCCTTGGCGATGAAGTCTTGCGCTTCCTCCTCCCAGCCCGGTTCCATCGAGGAGAAGGGCTCAAGAAAGAGGAGCCATGGCTTGCGCGCAATTTGGGCGCCGGCGATAAGCTGGTGGCCGGAGCAGGCAGCGATCACCGTGGCGCCCGCGGCATCCGCGATTTTGAGCGTCGCATCGGTCGAGCCGCAATCGCTCACGATCACCTCGCCGACCAGGCCGTCGATGGTGGCGTCGAGCAGCGACCGGAGAGCGGCCGGGAGCGTCCGCGCAGCATTATGGGTTGGGATAACGACCGAGATCATCGCGTCACCTGAGGAGAGCGTGCAAAAGCCGCAAAATGTTCTTTAAATGTTCCGGTGTCTAGCCTATCTTAGCGCCATGGCGTGGAAAGAAGCAAGGCGCGCAAGCGAGGCCGAACAGGTTGGGGAAAGCCGGAGGCGCGGGCGCGGCGCGGTGTCCAACGCGGCGGGGCGTTTCGAGCCGGAGCGGCGCGAGCGTTTCGACGACGGCTGGGAGAGCCTCAGCGAGTTGGAGCCGTTCAAGACGGAGGTTCGCGAGGAGTTGGTAAAGACGATTATCTCCACCAATTGCTCGCCGGACCTTGACTTCGACAGATCGATCAATCCCTATCGCGGTTGCGAACACGGCTGCATTTATTGCTACGCGCGGCCGAGCCACGCTTATTGGGGTTACTCGGCCGGGCTCGATTTCGAGACCAAGCTCACCGCCAAGGTGAATGCGGTGGAGGCGCTGGAAAAGGAGCTGTCTCGGCCCGGATATTGCCCGGCAACGATGGTGCTGGGCGCGAACACCGACGCTTACCAGCCCATCGAGCGCGAGCGGAAGATCGCGCGTGGCATACTCGAAGTGCTGGACCGCTTTGGCCACCCCGTGGCGATTGTGACCAAGTCGGCGCTCGTGGTGCGCGACGTCGACATTCTGGCGCGGCTTGCGGGGCGGGGCCTGGCCAAAGTCACCTTGTCGGTGACAGCGCTCGACGCCAAGCTCGCGCGCAAAATGGAGCCCCGCGCGGCCACGCCAGACAAGCGGATCGAGGCCATACGGCGGCTCGTGGCGGCAGGTGTGCCGGTAGCGGTCCTAACCGCGCCGTTGATCCCGGCGATCAACGTCCATGAGCTGGAACGCATTCTGGAGGCGTGCGCTGCCGCGGGAGCCAGCGAGGCGGGCTACGTGCTCCTGCGCTTGCCGTTGGAGATTAGCGGGCTGTTCCGGGAGTGGCTCAAGGCTGAGTTTCCGGAGCGCGCCGGCCGGGTAATGTCGCTGCTGCGCTCTATGCGGGACGGAAAGGATTACGTGTCGCGGTTTGGGGAGCGGCAGAGCGGCACGGGGCCCTACGCGGATCAAATCGCGGCGCGCTTCCGGCTTGCGCTCAAACGGTATGGCTTGGATGAACGGCACCTTACGCTGCGCACAGACCTGTTCCGGCCACCGGGCGCGGCGCAACTGAGCCTGTTTTGACTTTTCCCGGCCGTCGTTGCGAGGGGCGAAGCCCGCAGACGCAGCGCCAGTTTTCTGGGCGCCCACGGCGGGTTGCCGCCTTGGGCTCAAGAAAGCTGTAGGTTTCGCTATTTCAACGCTTGATTGAGACGGCTGGGCGGTTAAAAAGCAGATTATGCAGCCTGCCGCCAAATATTCCAAACCCACACGGCGCCCGGATCTTGCGCTTCAGCGCAAGTATGGCGGGCTGATCGCTGGCGTCGACGAAGCGGGCCGGGGGCCTTGGGCGGGGCCTGTGGTTGCCGCGGCTGTTATTTTCGTGGGCAAGCCGCCGCCGGGCATCAACGACTCCAAGCAGCTCAGCGCCGGGGAGCGCGAGGCGCTGTACCCCAAAATCCACGCCGTTGCGCATGTCGGGATCGGCGTCGCGGACGTAGAAACGATCGACGAAATCAACATCTACCACGCCACGCATGCCGCCATGTGCGATGCGGTCAGGATGCTCTGCGTCGCTCCATCGGCGGTGCTAGTCGACGGAAACCGCTATCCGAAATTCGATATGCCAGCCGAAGCGCTTATTGGCGGCGACGCGCTGTCGATTTCCATCGCGGCGGCGTCCATTATCGCCAAGGTGACGCGCGACCGGCTCATGATCGAGCTCGCATGCGGATTTCCCGTCTATGGCTGGGAGCGCAACAAGGGCTACGGCACGCGGGAGCACGCGGCGGCGCTAAAATCGCACGGCACCTGCTGCCATCACCGGCGCAGTTTCCGCCCGGTTTGGGAGCAAGCGATGCTGGAGGGAGGCGAAGCCGGGGTCCGCGAATAAGGCCGGCGAAAGAACTGGTTTTTATTCTCAATTCCGCCTCTATGTTAAGGGCCCGTAGCCGGGATGTGCATTCACTTATTTAACCGCTTTAGCCTGGGGTTATGATGCGTAAGTTTATTGCCTGGACGCTGACCTGGGGTGCCGTCGCGGGGCTCTTGTGCCAGGCGCCCCGCATAGCCCTCGCCCAGCCTGCGCCCGCTGCGCCCATTGTGACTATCGATGAATGCCGCGCTTTGAGCGACACCGATGTGCGCGACCGCATTCGCGAGCTTGCCGCCACGAACCTCAAGACCGAACTTACGGCCATCGATTATGCGGCGCTGGTCAATAAGCATTGGGTTAAGGCCGATGTGGGCGAGCGCATGGACCGCGAGGTGGACACGGCCATTGCGGCGATCCGCGCCGATTCGAGCTGGGTCGACCGTGCCTATTCCACTGTAAGCAAAACGGCGGCCGGGCGCTACGCAACCGCGGTCGCGGACAAGACCTATAACTCGCCAGGGTTCAAGGCCGCGCTCGACGAGCTTGCCACGGGCGTCGCCAGGGATGCCGGCGCGCAGATCGAGGCGGCGACCGCGAAGGTTTCCAACCCCATTATCGCCTGCGTGCAGACGGCGCTGCAATCGCGGTACGGCGGGGCTATCGCGCAAGTCTTCGTCCAGGAGGGCCAGAAGAACCTGGAGGCGAAGGCCGAGCAGCCTGCCGTGAAAATCGGCACCGCCGATCTCGTCATCAACAACGCGGCCTCGATCTCCGGGATCGTGCTGATCGTCACCCGCGACGTCATCGCGTCGCTGGTCGAAAGTATCGGCACCCGGATCGCGGGGGTGGTGGCGACCCGGATCGTCTCGTCCGTTGCGGGGCTCATCGGATTGATCCTTATCGCGAAAGATCTTTACGAGGCGGGCGAGGGCGTCTTTCCGATTATTGCCGACCGCATGAAGTCGGATGAGACGAAGGCGCTCATCAAGGATGAGATGGGCAAGGCGATCCAGACCGACATAACCCAGCAAGTGGGAAATATTGCCCAGGAAACCGCGGACAGAATTTACTCGGTTTGGCTAGACTTCAAGCAGAAATACAAGCTTCTGCTTTCGCTTAGCGAGAATAGCCCCGCCTTCGCAGAAGTGTTGAAGGATGCTCGCCTGGCTCAACTGAGCAAGCTCGGCCAAATCGTGGAAATACTCTATGGTAGCGAGGGCGAAAACCGCATTTTCGAGCGCGCCGCCGATGGATCTCTGAATAAAGCCCTTCTCGATCTCAACGATGCTGGGCTTGCAATCGCGGCGGAACGGAAGTCGCTCGCCGATGGGCTGCGCTGGACTGCCGTTGCAGGCCAGGATTTGCCGCGCGTCGTGGATACCGGCATTTATCGCTGGCTCTCTCCCGATGGCCTGAGCCACGAGACGCTTGAGAAGCTTCTGTCGGTGAACGACAAGATTGCACTCGGCCGCATCGGCAATCTGACGCCGGAACAGCGCGATTTCGTTTTGAGCCTGCCCGGCGGCCAAATGCGCGATTTTGCCCGCAGGATGAGCGACCGGGAGCTTGCGGCCTTCGCCGAATATGAACGCCGCCTTGAGCCTGGTGCCGCAAAGGCGCTGCTGCGCGCCGTGACCGAAACGCCGGGCGTGATGCAAGAACTGTCCGGCGAGGGCCTGCAGCGCGCGATTTTCAGCAGCCGCGATCAGTCCGCCGCGTTGAACATGGTCATCCACAGCGACGCCAGCCTCTTCAGCTATGGCCGCATCGTGAAGGACGCCGAACTCGTCCGCAATGGCGAAGTCGGCTACCGGGTGTTCTGGGAGCGCTATTGGCCTTCGATTGCGCTTGCGGGCTTCCTTGCGCTTATGCTTTTGTCCTGGCTGCGCAGGCTTTTTTTCGGCCGCCCGCAAGTCATCGTCAAAGAACGGCGCAAATAGTTTCCGGAGGGCTTTATGCACATCTACACGGTGGAAAGCTTGTCCGGGCGCCGCATCAAGGAAGGCGAGTTGATCTATGCCAACGCGGTTCTGGCCGCCAATTTGCTGCGCGACGTGCGCGAGGCGATCCAGAATGCGCTGGGCGGTAACTTGCGCCGCTACGAAGGCGTGCTCGACCGGGTTACGGGGCAGGCCATCGCGGCGCTCAAGGAAAAGGCCGCGGCGGCTGGGTACGATGGCGTGATCGGAGTGCGTATTTCGAGCCCCTACATGCTTCCGGGCAGCGCGGCCATCACGGTTTACGGGACGGGCTTCAATTTCATCGCGGGTGAATAGCGGCCTGCTCCTTCCGGCACTTGTACGAGGGGCAGCATGAAACTTGGGAAAAACATCGCAGCCGCCGTTACTGGCGGGGCGTCGGGCCTTGGCGCCGCGACGGCCGCTGCGTTGGCGGAGGCCGGCTGCAAGGTCGCGATCTTCGACATGAACCGCGAGGCGGGCGAGGCGATGGCCAAAAAGCTCGGCGCGGTCTTCTGCTATTGCGATGTAACAAGCGAATCCGCGGTGGCGGGCGCGTTCGAAGAGGCGCGGGCCGCAAACGGGCCGGAGCGCACCCTTGTGAACTGCGCGGGAATTGCTATTGCCCAGAAGACGATCGGCCGCGATAAGGCCACCGGTGCTGTTGTGGCACATAGCCTCAGCGCCTTCGAAAAGGTCATTGCGGTCAATCTCGCGGGCACCTTCCGCATGATCGCCGCCGCGGCAGCCTCGATGGTGACACTCGATCCCATCACCCCGGACGGTGAGCGCGGCGTCATCGTTTGCACCTCCTCTGTCGCCGCCCAAGACGGGCAAATCGGTCAGGCCGCCTATGCGGCTTCCAAAGGCGGCGTGGCGGCGCTGATCCTGCCGGTGGCGCGCGACCTCGCGCGCGACGGCATCCGCGTCAACGCCATCCTGCCGGGCCTGTTCAGTACGCCGATGCTCGAGGGCCTGCCCCAGGAGACCATGCTCGCGCTTGCCGCCACGGTGCCGTTTCCCTCGCGGCTGGGGCAGCCCGCGGAATACGCCGCGCTGGTGCGTCATATCTGCGAAAATGAGATGCTGAACGGCGCGCAAATCCGCCTCGATGGCGCACTGCGCATGGCGCCCCGCTAAGGCAGCGCTGCATGTCCCAATATGCGGAGGCTGTTTGCCTCCGCTTAACCTATCTGCGCTGTACATCGGCATGGCCTGCGCCGTTTTTCGATCTTTAGCCAATATAGCATAGATGTTTTTATAAATCGTTAGCTAGCAAGCCATTGATATTACAGGCTAAATGTGCTTCGAGAACCCGGCGCAAAGGGTTAATCCGTGAACTGCGCGTATATTTAATAGTATTTTGGAGTCGCAGAAATCGGCCTAAAGCGGGAAAAGATTCGCAGAAAGACGGCGGCGGAAAATATGGCGGGCAGGCGTTTACCATCCGCGCATTAACTATAGTAGGGCCTTACGCGAGATGCACGGTTTGTTAAGGCCCGCATCCCAAGGCCGAGACTTTTTTTCTGAGCGAGGCCTTGGAGTGCGTCGGGAAAGAGTGTGACACCGAATCCGGTTGATCGCTTCGCATAGCGCCCGCAAAAGCCCCCCTCGCCCCAGCCCTCTCCCCAAGGGGAGAGGGAGTAGGCTGCGGCCCTCCGTTCAAGGGAGGTGGCAGTTCTAGCGTCCCTTCTCCCCTTGGGGAGAAGGACAGGATGAGGGGGTCTTTTGCCGAAGCGATCAACCGGATTCCGCATGAGCGGTCTTTCCGATAAGACGCACGGTTAAACGAAGACTTATCAAAAGCGGACAGGCTCTAGTGGATGCCCAAGATCTCAAGGGACGATTTCCACGTCGAGCGCCGCCCAGCCCCAGCCCGCCAGCGCCGCGCTATCGCCAGCGGTTCGCGCCGCCTTCAAGGTAGTGGCGATTTGATCGATAAGATTCATCAGATAAGGCGATGCCGGAGGCTCCTGGAAGCCCTCGGACCGTTCCCGCTGGTCCGCTGGCCAGACGGTCGCGGAGAGCGGAAACTTGTCCGGCACTACAAGAACCAGGAGACGGCCTTTGCCAACCGGGGGAGCGGCCTGGAACGCGTCGAAGTGCCAGCTCCGGTCAGACGGTGGAACCGTGATCCGCGCGCCAGCCGCGATTCGAGCCATGTCCGCGGCGTTCGCCTGGGCCATGTATGCGTTGGGCACGATTTGCGTCAGCTTGCCCATGGCATCGATATCCACAACGATGAGACGGCCCGCGACGGACGAGGCGATCTCGAAACGGTAGCGGTCATGAAGGGTGACACGCGGGCCGCCTGCAATCGAGACTGTAACGCGGCCCCACGCCGGTTCGAGTAGATCGTCGATCTGGCCGATAGCGGCGGCGGTAAGAGCAGAGCTTGCGTCCCTGGTTGCGCTAGTCTGGACAAGATCTGAGGGCACTGCGGTCAGCTCGCCAACATGGGCTCGCAACCAGGTAGCATGCGCGGAAATCCGGGTATAAATGCCGTACCAGCCCGGCTCCGCGCAGCCTTCTCCCCAGCTTACGACGCCCACTTGATATTTCTCGTCCTTGAGGTCGTAAGCTGCCAAGGGGCCGCCGCTGTCTCCTTGGCAGGTATCCGTCCCCCCAGCATCGGTTCCCGCGCAAATTTGCCCAAGCCCGATCACCGCGTCCGGATGCACTGTACGGTAGCGCTCCAGGCACCGGTTTGTGTCCACGAGCGGAACCTTCGCGCTAAGGAGAACATCGGAGCCGGCAAAATAGGTTTGGCTTCCAGCCCGGACATAGCGGCGCAGACGCCTCTCTTCTCCTGGTAGTGTGAAATAGCCGAAACCCGCGACCCGCAAATCGGGGTTGTACGCAGCAGGGTCGGTGCGGGTATCGAGCGACAGCCGGGCTAGAGAGCCTAACCACGGGCGCGCAAGGCGGACCAGCGCAATATCGTGCCCGGACGTTTGCGCGGCGAACTCGCTGGCATCGCCAGGACTGTAGCCCAGGGACCGGGCTTTACGATAGGCTGCCATAAAGTCCTCATGCACGGCGATCTCCGCGATCGCGTAGACGGACTCCTTTACCTCTTTGGAAAGATCGTCGCGGTCGAGCACCGCCTCGAGGATGCCGCAGCGCGTGGCGCCCTGATCGTCGGGATAGCAGCCTTCGAGCGAGCCCGCCTCTTTGAGCATTGCGAGGCAATGAGCGGCGGTCAGCATCCAGGTTGGCGCGATCATTGTGCCGCCGCAGACATGGCCAGACAGGCCGGTAGCCGTGTCGTAGTATCGCAAGGTGCCCATGGATGGCCATTGGCTGAGAAGGGCATGCGAGCCGCCGACGACCTTGAAGTGGCCGTTCTGCATATAGCGGTCGCTTTCGCTGGCGCGCGAGGCGCCGGCGGCTACCAAAATGCAAAGGAAAGAGCCAATTATTAGAAAAATGGTGTTTCGCCGCATCGCGCTTCCCAATAAAAGCTTCTACCGCTGCGGCGATTATCGTGCAGTCCAGGCAAAGTTGCAAAGGCGAATAACTCGGGACAACGGGTATCGCCCGGGATTCTCGCCATGGGCGCTAACATAATGGGGGGAATCCCCCCTCACCTTGTCTCTCTCGGCAAGCTCGCCAAGGCGAGTTTGCCGCTTAGAGCGTTCATGCTCGATCAGCCCCCTCCGGCGACCTCGGCCGCTAATCCATGAGGGCCTGACCGGGGAACTTTTCCCCAAGCGCGTAGCCGGCGCCGCGCACCGTGCGGATGGGGTCTTTCTCCTTGCCGCGGTTTATAGCTTTCCTGAGGCGCCCGATGTGAACGTCGACGGTGCGCTCGTCCACATAGACGTCGCGCCCCCAAACGCCGTCGAGAAGCTGCGTCCGCGTGAATACCCGGCCGGGGCTCTCCATCATGAATTCGAGCAGCTTGAACTCGGTCGGCCCAAGCCGCACCTCGCGGCCATTGCGCCGGACGCGGTACGACTCGCGGTCGAGTTCGATATCTTCCACCTCAAGCGTGCTGGCCAGGCGCTCCGGGGCAGAGCGCCGCAAGATTGCCTTCACCCGCGCCATGAGCTCCGGCACCGAGAAAGGCTTCACGACATAGTCGTCCGCACCCGTAGTCAGGCCGCGAATGCGGTCCTGCTCCCCGCCGCGCGCGGTCAGGATCAGAATGGGTATGCTGCAGGATGCCTTGCCCACGCGAAGCCTCCGGCACAGCTCGATCCCCGATAGCCCCGGCAGCATCCAATCGAGGATGATGAGATCCGGCGGTTCCTCCCGGATGGCAACTTCGGCTTCGTCACCGCGGTTTGCGAGCGCGACGCGGAAGCCTTCCGCCTCCAAATTATATTGGAGCAGCAGTGCCAGCGGCTCTTCGTCCTCGACAACGAGCACCTTCGCGTTCATCGCTTCCCCCCGGAATGCACCTCAAAGTCAGGTGCTATCCCCTCTCTTTTCCAGCTTGCGATAGGAGCAGCGTCTGGCTGGTGCGATCCGATTTTGGCCGCTCTTCGCTCAGTACCTTGCCTTGAATACAGTAATAGATGGTTTCGGCGATGTTGGTTGCGTGGTCGCCAATCCGCTCGATGTTTTTGGCGCTGAACAGGAGGTGGGCGTAGAGGCCGGCCTTCTGAGGCTCCTCCATCATTGTCTCAAGCAGCTCTGCATAAAGCGAGTTGTACATAGCATCGATTTCCTGGTCCCGCTGCCAGACGCTCACAGCCGCATCCGCATCGCGCGAGGAAAAAGCGTCGAGCACCTCCTTGAGCTGGCGCATTGCGGCTTCGCCGATATGCTTGAAGCCGGTCATGACCTGTTTTGGGTGCTGCTCGCCGGCGACGGCGATGGCGCGCTTGGCGATGTTCTTGGCGAGGTCGCCGATGCGTTCCAGATCGCCTGCGATGCGGATGGCCGTGACGATTTGCCGGAGATCGCTGGCCACGGGCTGCCGCCTGGCAAGGATTGAGACGGCATTCTCGTCAACCGACCGCTCCAGCCGGTCGATGTCCTTGTCTTTTTCGAGCGTGACCTCCGCGAGATCGGGATTGCGGTCGTGGAGCGCATCGACGGCCTGTCCTAACGCATACTCGGCGAGCCCGCCCATATGGGCAACCATCGCGTCCAGGGACTTCAGCTCCGTTTCGTAAGTTCGCATCGAATGCTCAACCACGGCCAGTTCCTCCCAAAAAAGCTGGGGCAGAGACCCTGCCCAAATAGAAAGGCCCAATTTTTGTTGCTGCGGGCGCAAACTTTCCCTGCTTCGCACTTTTGTGCTCCGTTCGATCCTTAAACATAATGATAATTGGTGATCGTTCCATCTTCCACGCGCTGAGTGCCACAAAAAGCTAATCTGGCTCTTTGGCGGCCGCGACGGGAGGGACATGCTCCGCCAGAAGCACAGTAAATCTTGACCCTAACCCCTCCTCCGAGACGATCCGCAACTCTCCGCGGTGGCGGTTTACCACATGCTTTACAATGGCAAGGCCCAGGCCTGTTCCCCCCTTTTCCAGCGCAAGCTTGCCCGGAACACGGTAAAAACGTTCGGTCAGCCTCGGCAAATGCTGACTTGAAATGCCTGGCCCGTCGTCTTCGACGGCGATCTCGATTGCCCGCGCTGCACCGCTTTGCGCCCGCTGCAACGAGACTTGCACCGCCCCGCCGGGCTTTCCGTATTTAATTGCGTTCTGCAACAAATTGATAAAGACCTGCATCAGCTCGTCGCGGTCGCCGAGCACGGCAGCGCCGTTGACGCTGGAGCGCACCTCGACTTTAATATTCGCTTCCGCCGCCATCGGTTCGAGCGCATCGCAAGCCTGGGACACAAGGTTGCCGATGATGACAGTGTCCTGCGGCTTCAAATGCGCCCGCATTTCCACGCGGCTCAGCGACATGAGATTGTCGATAAGCCGGGCCATGCGCGCGGCTTGCTTGGCCATGATGGCCAGAAAGCGGTCGCGGGCGGCCTCGTCGTGGCGGGCAGCCCCCTGAAGCGTTTCGATAAAGCCCAAAAGCGAGGCGAGCGGCGTCTTGATCTCGTGGCTTGCATTCGCGATGAAATCCGCCCGGAGCTGATCGAGCCGCAGCGGCTCGGTCAGGTCGCGCAGGAAAAGAAGGATCAGAGCACCCGTTTGGCTGCCCGGCTGCAGCCAGGAAACCGTCGCTGCCATATGGCGCTCAACAGGAACGCGATCGCTGAACATCACCGTTTGCAGCGGATTTGCCGGCGAGGCTTCCATCACGGCGTCAAGGATTGGGGGGCTCCTCGTTGCGCTCGAAAGGTGCGCCCCGGCTCTCAGACCGCAAAACAGATCGAGCGCCTCGTCGTTGAATGCGATAATCTCGCCGTCCTGGCGAAGCAAGATAGCGGGCTCCGGAAGCGCGTTGACGAGGGTGCCGGCCGCCTTGAACGGCAGCGTTTCCTCCCGGCGTTCCCCGGCCGCAAGCGGGAAATGCGGAATGCGCGAACGCGGTATGGCCGCGGCTCCGATGGAGAAGGCTGCACAAGCCAAAGCTACGGCCTGCAAGGGCAGGCCGTAAATAGGCGATAAGGCCAGAACGATTGCCAGGAATAAGAGGATGAGCCAGCGGCGCTCAAACAGCCGTGTCAGCCCCCCCGCTTCCGGAGAGGGAACTTCGCCTGCCTGACTTTCTGCCGGCGGGGGGGCTTCCGCCCGCCTGCTAAAAGCAACGGCACCCTGCACAGGGCGGCGCGCCGCCCTGTTATCGAAGCTGTTAAGCATTTTCATAGCCGCCTGCGGCCTTAGGGTCGCGGGGAAATTGTTGCATCAAGCTAAGATAATAGCATCGTTCTGCGACAGTTTCTCGACAGTGACAGCGTAGGGTTGATAATGGGCGCTTCAGTGCGGTTAGCGTCCCTTATGTCTCCGGATCGCCTAGCCGCAAACGGGGCAGGATTTCCCGCGGGGCGTACTAGTGTGGCGTCTCGCAATTGCCGACCCCTTTGTGGCTATCCTCGCGAAGGCAATTGCGAGACATAAGCCACACTAGCACTTTGAATCTGCTAGTGTCCCTTATGTCTCCGAATTACCGAGCGAGCGTGCGGCAAATGGGGCGGTAATTCGGAGACGGGACACTAGCGGCTCAATCCCGCGGCGGCTATTTCCTTGAGATAACCGTCCCAAAGTTCGTCCTTCCGCCGCGCCAGATCGTAGAGATAAGGCCAGGTGAAAAGGCCGGTATCGTGACCGTCGCTGAAAGCAAGTCTCACTGCGTAGTTTCCAACGGGTTCGATTTTCTGGATGGTCACATCGCGTTTTCCCGCAACGAGCTTCCGCTCGGCAGGCGAATGTCCTTGCACCTCGGCGCTCGGGCTCATCACGCGCAGAAGCTCGGCGGGCAGACTTTCCAATGTCCCGTTTCCGAACGCGACGCGCAAGCTAGCTTTCTCCGGGTTCAACCGCAACTCGGAGGGCCAGGTTTCCTGTACTGCCTCTTGTGTCATACCATTGTCTCCCAAATTGCGTAGCGTCCCGCTGCAACCAGTTTCTATTGCCGCGTTTACGCTTTTTTGCCGCAATTGTGTCCAATACAGATAGGCGTAGACTGGATCGGCTTGCAACCAATATATGCAGGCACTTCCTCAAACCAGGTGCGTAAGAGTGCCATGACCAGAATTCAATTGTCACGCGGCGAGCGCGCCTCGCTTGAAACGATTTTGAGACGCCCCTGCCTTGTAACCGACGTTCCCGGTGAGCATGCCGAGAAACTCTTGAATTATGGCCTCGTCAAACGCGAAGTTATGCTGCTTCATGCCACGCCGCGCGGGCAGGTGGAAATCCTGCGGCAAAGGTTCAATGGCATCGACTACAGCGGGGCGCTTATGGCCAAAGCCATATAAGATAGGCCGCGCTTTTTTTCCCTTCGTTGCAAAACCTCACTAGCCGGAAGGCCCTGTGCGCCTATAGTATTCGCCGGGGCGGAATGCTGGGAACGCAGGCGTGCCGCCGGGGCTTTCACAATCTGCGTAAGCGGGAGATAATTTATGAGTTCTCGGCTCCTTTTAAGCGCGGCCGCGGTGCTGGCCGCTTTCGCATTTCCGGCCGTAAGCCTCGCGGCTGACTCCGCCGGAGACCATCTGAAAAAGCACCACGGCGCGCACCACTACCATCACTATTGCTGCGAACATGTAGGCGGATACCGGTTCTGGTATCAGAACAAGCCGTGGCTTTTCAACGATCAAGAGAGCGCTCCTGGGCACTACAACAACCAGAGTTTTTGGGAGCGAGTTGAGACCCAGCGCAATTATCCAGTCGGGTATTGACGCCCGCCGATTTAGGGCAGTATGC
>JBKQNN010000469.1:0-7462 GCA_052145975.1 Rhodomicrobium sp.
GGGCTCGGCCTTCAGCTATTCGCCAAATCCCGGCTTCCGGCCGGGGGGTGACAACTGACGAACCCGGCATTTGCTGCCCCGGCGCGGCTCGGCGCCAGCGCGCGGGGTGCGATGCCCTAGGACGTGCTTAGCCACGTCTTGCTCAAGTAACATGGCGGATAACATGGCGGACGCGAAAAGCGCCGCGGCCCGCTTAAGGGCGCGCGATTTGCGGCGGGCTGCTAGGCTCAAGCACGGACCAGCCGTGCGCGCGGCGGCGCTTTTTTCAAGCCTTCCCCCTTCTTGGCAGCGGAAGCCAAGCTACATCCAACGCGATAAGCTGGACAATGTGTCTTCAGCGTGCGCACAACGCCACAGCCTTGGCACAAAGCGAGGTATAAACGCGTTAATTGCGACGTTCGCCGGCCTTTCACCTTTTCTGCCGGCGGATTACCGTTTATTCGTCACGCTCCCGATAAAGAAAAGCCAAATTCGCCTCTGCATCATCTTTCAGGAAAACGAACGGGGACACGGCCGGCGGTCATGTTTGCAAAAATCAAAAGCGGTTACGGCGTCGCCGCTCTCGCGTTCGCCGCCGGCTGGGCTCTCTTCGCGTTGCCATGGCTCTCCGGCGACGTGACCGTGCCATGGGATGCGAAGGCCCATTTCCTGCCGCAGCTTCAGTTTCTGGCGCACGCGCTGCATACGGGGCAATCGCCCGCCTGGAACCACAACGTGTTCGGCGGCTCGCCGCAGATTGCCGATCCGCAGTCGCTGATATTTTCGCCCGCGATCCTGCTCGCCTATCTGGAGCCTAACCCAAGCTTCCGCGAACTCGATCTTTATTGCTTCCTGCTTTTGGCCGCCGCCGGCTTTGCCGTTCTTATGTTCTTCAGGGATCGCGGGTGGCATCCTGCGGGCGCGATTGTGGCAGCGCTTGCAACCGCGCTTGGCGGCTCGTCGATCTGGCGGATCCAGCACATCAAGCAAATAGAGACCTTCGCCTTTTTCATGCTGACGCTCTGGCTGCTCGCGCGCGCGCTTGAGCGCAGAACCCTCCTTTCCGGCGCCCTTGCGGGGCTCGCCGCCGCCATGATGATCGTAGAGCCAGGGCAGGTCGCGTTGATCGGCATCTATGTGCTCCTTGGCTACACGCTCAACTATTGGCTCAGTCAGCCGCGCTTTTGGGCTTCGGTGCGCCAGACCCTACCGGCTTTGGTAAGCGGCGGGATCGTTGCATCGATCCTTGCCGCGGGGCCGATCCTGCTGAGCCTCTTATTCATTCTGGACTCGAACCGGCCCGAGATTCCCTACAAGGAAGCGGCGCGCGGCGCCCTGCATCCCGCCTCGCTCCTAACGGCCGCCATTGCCAACCTCTATTCTGTCCTTCCCGATCTTCCCTATTGGGGGCCGGCGAGCATTTGGTGGCCAGCGGACTGGCTCCAGCTCAACGAGAACATGGGGCAGGTCTATATCGGCGTTCTTCCGGTGCTGCTTCTCCTCGCCGTTGGCGTTATGCGCGGGAAGCTTTGGTTGCGTGAGATCCGCTTCTTCAGCTTGGCTATTGCGGCGCTGCTGTTTTACGCGCTCGGTCGCTACACGATCGTTTTTCACTGGCTTTACGATTATCTGCCGGGTGTCGATATGTTCCGCAGGCCTGCGGACGCCACCTACGCGCTGGGGCCGATGACAGCCATCGCTTCGGGCTATTTCCTGCATCTTCTCCTGACCAAAAACGAGAGGCCGTCCGAGGCGCAAAGCTACGGCGTACTGGGTATCCTGGCGGCGGTGTTTCTAACGGCCCTCGGTGTGGCTGCCGCGCACGATCATCTTTTCTGGGCCATGAAGCCGATCCTCATTTCGGCGGCTCTCTTTGCTGGCGGATGGCTAGCGCTCCAGTTCTCCAGCGAATATTCGCAGCGCTATGCGGGCTTGACCGTCGCAGGCTTGGCCGCGTTCATGACCGCGGACCTTGCGATCGGCAATGCCCCCAACCGCTCCACCGCGAAGCCGCCTTCCCAATATGAGGAGATGCGCGCCGATACGAAGAACGATACGATCGCATTCCTCAGAGCGCATCTCGGCCGGCCCGAAAATTCCCCGTGGCGGGATCGCGTCGAGCTGGTCGGTCTCGGTTTCGAATGGCCCAACATCGGTCTCATCCATAATTTCGATCATGTGCTCGGCTATAATCCCGTGCGGCTGGGCGAAATTGTGCAAGCCATGGGTGCGGCCGAGAGCGTGGCGGAGGCTAAGCAGCGCGTATTCACGCCGCTGTTTCCGTCCTACCGTTCCACCATGGCCGACCTGCTCGGGCTTCGCTATATCGTCATCGACCGGCCGGTTGAGACGTTCGACAGAAAGCTCAGGCTGGGGGATCTGAAGCTCGTAGCGCACACGTCGAACGGCTACATATACGAAAATCCCCGCGCGCTTCCTCGCGTCATGTTCGCGACGGGCTCGATGCTTTCTAACTTCGACAAGCTCGTTTCGGATGGCCGCTGGCCAAACTTCGATCCCACGGAAACCGTTTTGCTGAACGGTACGCCGCCGCAGACCCCTGCCATGCAGGGCGTGCATGTTTCCCTCACGAAGGCTGCGATTGCGCTTACGGCCTACCAGAACACAGAAGTGCAAGTCGAGGTCGACAGTCCAAAAGCCGGGTTTGTGGTTCTGAACGACGTCTGGCACCCGTGGTGGTTCGGCAGCATCGACGGAAAGCCTGCGGAAATCCTGCGCGCTAACGTGCTGTTCCGGGCTATTCAAGTGCCTGCTGGAAAGCACACGGTGCGCTTCGAATTCCGGCCAGTTGAGGGCGCCATTAAGGAGATCGCTGCGCGGATTAGCGGCAAGCCGCCGCTGCAGCCCGGGCCAGAGCTTCCTGGCGAACCGGTCAGGCCAGAGGCCAGGGCACCGGAGCAAATGCGGCTCGCCGGCGGAAGGACTGGAATTCTTCGCTAGCAAGCCAGCTATACTCACGCAACCGGGCCTCGCGGATGGGGTCTGCCTCGCTCGAGTTTGAGGCTGCGGTTCTCACCGCGACATGGCACATGATCTGCGGCAGGGCGCCCTGTAAGCCGCCGGCCCAGTCCTCCCATAGCCCTGGCAGATCCGCCTTGGGATTGAAATCGTAGACGCCGGCAAAATCGGTGTTCACCGGATGCCCGCGTTCCGCGGCAAGGCGCGCCAAGCCGTTCGCGCCGGTCCACGCCACAACCGCCGCCTTGAGCCCGCGCCAGCGCCTTGGCGCGCAAATGCGTAGGCCGATGCGCTCTTTCCCGCGCCCGTAGCGGTCTTCGAGCGCTTCCAGCAGCACCTCACGCACGCCGGGCAGGTGGTGCACATGCTGATGACCGTCCACGAACGCCGGGGGGGCTCCGAGCGCGCCATCGAAGAGCGAAAGCTGCCGGTCTATCTCGCGCCGGAGCTTGGCCCGGCTGAGCAACCCAGCCTCAGCGCGCAGGATCAACGCGGGCAGGCTTTGCGCCGCCAGCTCGCCATCCACGAAAGGGCTCGTCAGATCGAAATGCAGGCCGAAGGAGAGGGGAGGGCCGTCGCGTGCTCCGGCCGCGGCTTCTGGCCAGCGCGGCGAGAGCACCATCGCACTCGCCGCTGTGACGGCGCCAATCGCCGCAAGGTGCAAAATCGCGGTGTCCACGCCCGAGTCCATCGCGTAATCGTCGGCGTTTATAATGACGTTCTGCATGTTGCTAGCCCTGCGGCTGCGCAAAGGCCCACAGCTTGGATAGGATGAATGAAGCAGCTGCCACAGCGAGAATGACGGCAACCAGAATAGGAAAATAATAGTCCCGCCCGAAGATGCGCAGCGCCCAGGCGTAAGCGGCCTGATTGATGATGAAGCCGGTAAGCGCCACCACGAAGAAGCGCATGCGCGCCGCGGAAATGTGCTCGCGGGCCGTCGGAAAGGTCCAGCGCGAATGGCCGCCAAAGCTAACAAGAAAGCCCATGCAGAAGCCGGGCACGTTGGCGGCCAGAGGATGCAGCGCCAGCATTTCTACAGCGGTGCGCGCCACGGCCAGATGGGTGAAAGCCGCGGCGGTTCCGACGGCTATGAAGATCGCAATCTGGTGCATCAGGGGATCGCTGGCGTTTGAGGAAGGTCCGCATCCGCGACACGCGACGCCGCATCGTAGACCGGGGGTGCGGGATGCACGCTCGCTTTATGCCGGGTGTCCTCCGCCACGATGTAAACCGGCCGCTGCTTTGCCTCCTCGAAGGTGCGGCCCAGATATTCGGCAATGACGCCAAGCGCTAGAAGCTGCACGCCGGACAGGAACATCATGCCGACCGCCAAGGTAGCCCAGCCCGGTATGTGGTCGCCCTGTACGTAATGCTCGAAGAGCAGGTAGACGCCATAGGACAGGAAGGTGAGCGAGATGAGGAGGCCCGCCAGCGAGACAAGCCGCAGAGGCACGACGGTGAACGAAGTAAGGCCCGTGAAGGCCAGCCCGAAGAGCTGGCCCCAGGTGAATTTCGTGTGGCCTGCGACCCGCGCCACGGCGGTGAAGGGCACGTAAGCCGTGCGGAAGCCGACCCACGCATAGAGGCCCTTCATAAGCCGGTTCCGCTCCGGAAGCGCGTTGATGGCATCAACCGCCTTGCGGTCGAGGAGCCGGAAATCGCCAGCATCGGGGGCAATGACCACATGGCTTCCAGCTTCCATGAGATGATAATAACCGCGCTTGAAAAGCCGCTTGGCCCATGGCTCGGCACGGGCTTCCTGGACGGCCGCGACGGCCTCGTATCCTTCCTGCCACTTCGCGATAAGGACGGGAATGAAAGAAGGCGGATGCTGCCCGTCGGCGTCCATCAAAATGACGGCATCGCCGGCCGCGGCTTGTAAGCCCGCAGAGAGAGCAGCCTCCTTACCGAAGTTTCGCGAAAGCCGGATGTAGCGCAGGCTCGCGTGCTTTGCACAAAGATCGAGCATAACGGCTCTGGTTTCGTCGGCGCTGCCATCGTCCACCACGATGACCTCGTAGCGGAAGCCCGTGGCCACCAGCACCGGCAAAAGCGCGGCGATAACGATGGGAAGGCCCTCGCTCTCATCGTAAGCGGGCAAGACGGCCGAGATTAGAGTTGGGCGGCGTGTTTCCATAGGGGCAGTACAGTACATACGCATTAATTGTCGAGACGGACCGCGGTCAGATCGATGCTCAGCTTGACATCCTTGTCGATGGCAAGCCCGGCCAGGGACTGGGGTCCTACGCCAAAATCGAGGCGGTTGATCGTGGTTCCGGCATTCACCCGCGCTGTTCCCGACCTGACATCGATCAGAAATGGCAAGGAAACCGGCTTTGTCACCCCCTTGAGCGTCAGCCTGCCGTTCAAAACGTACTTGCCGCTTCCCGCCGGCTGTGCGCCCCGGGCCGTAAATTGGGCGGTCGGGAACTGTCCCGGGTTGAAGAAATCGGCGGACTTCAGCTGCTGGTCGGTGTCGGTATCTCCTGTCGCCGCACTGTTCATATCGAGCAGCACCCGCACCGCAGTCTGCTCCGGCAGGTCGGGATCGAACTCGATCTCGGCCCGGTATTGGGCGAAGGTTCCCCTGGCGGTCTGGCCGCCGCCCGTCGCCTCGAAGGCAATCTGGCTGGCCTCCGGCTTGATACTCCATTCGCTGGCGGCCGCCTTTTCGCCGCCGCCGGCCGCAAGCGCACCCAGCCCGAACATAAGGAGCCCGGCGGTGATGCTGAACCGGCGTTTCCCGAAGTTGGGCTTTATGCTGGTGTAGATGCCGTCCTTGAGCACGATGCCGTGGTACAGGGCTAACGCGACGTGGGCTGCCACCAGAGCCACGAGGAAATAGCCGATGAGCGAATGGGCGGCCTCGAAGACCTCGTGGTAAGCCTTCTTATCGGCGGCCGGCAGATCCTTCAGCCAGGGCAGCAAGGGAAACGATGTCAGCTGAAACAGCACCGACGGCTTGGTCGAAGCCGAAATCATCGCCCAGCCTGCCAGCGCCACCACAATGACCGTCAAATATATGAGGTGGTGCATGCCGGTAGCTGCCTTTTTTTGAATTTCCGGCATCGAGGCGGGCAGCGCAGGGGGAGGATTGAAATAGCGCCAGGCGATGCGCAAGACCATGAGCAGCAGCACCGTGAAGCCCAGGGACTTGTGGAAGTTGAATACCTCGAACTTCCATTGCGCGTCCGCTGGGGTGTCCTTTGGCAGGTCGTCCATCAGCCAGCCCAAGGGAAGCAGGACGAAGATCAACAGCGCAATCAGCCAGTGCAGCGCCTTGGCTGCAGGGGTGTATTCGCTAGGCTTCACGGGGATGCTCCTTACCATTTGCCGGTGTTCGGCATTGACGCCCACGGCTCCGCCGGAGCCAGGGCAGCCCCCTTTTGCAGAAGCTCGATTGAAATGTTGTCCGGCGAGCGGACGAAAGCCATGCGCCCGTCCCGCGGCGGCCTGTTGATGGTAACGCCAGCATCCATAAGACGCTGACAGGTTCCATAGACGTCGTCTACTTCATATGCGATGTGGCCGAAATTGCGGCCTTCGCCGTAAGTCTCCGGGTCCCAATTATAGGTAAGCTCGATCTGGGCACTGCTGTCTGCGGGCGCGGCGAGGAACACGAGCGTGAAGCGCCCCTGCTGGCTCTCCATGCGGCGAAGCTCTACGAGTCCGAGTTTGGTCACGTAGAAGTCGAGGGACCGGTCCAGATCGGCAACGCGGACCATGGTGTGAAGGTACTTCATAGGCTGCCTCCAGGTTGCTGCGACATTAGCCATGGAAGATAACCCAGCGCAACTAGCTAGTAGGCCCCGCGGGAAGTCCTGCCCGGCTCAGACAGGACTTCCCGCGGATCAGGCGTACTAGCGACTCTATGATTCTAGTACAGCTTAGCGGAAGCAAGTTCGCTTGCGCTCAAGTAGCCCGGAGGGCGGTAGCGCAAACAAACTGAGAGCGCGCGGCAAATGGGGTGCGAACTTGCCTCCGGCTGCACTAGCAAAAAATGGGCGCGGCATGGCACTGCCACGGCTTGAGCCAGGGGTGTTTCTCTTCATTGGGATACCGTTTCCAACGACTGTAAATATGCAACAAGTGCATTCAAACTCGGCCGCTCAACTCCCGGTTGGTTGTTGGTCCGGTGGATCGGCGGTAGCGCTAATAGCATCAGATACATGGTTGCTGGCGAAGCCGGTAGTCGGCTTGGGCTTTAAACGCCCGGTAGGGGGAATTATGATTAGAACGTTAGCATTGGGTTTTGTGAGCGCACTTGCGCTTGTGTCCGCAGCGAACGCAGCTGACATGTACGTTCCGGGCGCGGCCACTGGCGGCTACAAGGACGCTCCGGTAGCGACCTGGACGGGCTTCTACGTCGGCGTTAACGGCGGCTATGCCTGGAGCGACACGAGCAATCAGCTCGCATACTCGCCGGACCTGTTTGGCGGCTTGGCTCCTGAGGGCGGCTTCGGCGGCGGCCAAATCGGCTACAACGTACAACGCGACCGCA
>JBKQNN010000470.1:0-11281 GCA_052145975.1 Rhodomicrobium sp.
CTACTTCTTCTCCTACGGCATCAAGGAAGGCATCAACCGCGCGCTCGCGAACCTGCCCATCGCGCAAAAGATGGTGAAGACGGGGCGCATGGGGCTGGGCTTGCCGCATCGCGCCAAGGGGGCCGGCAGCTTGCGGGCCATTCTGGCTAAGTCCGGCGAGATCGAAGCGCGCGAAAGGGCGGGCCAATGAGCGGCAAAACCAAATTCACCTATTATCCCGGCTGTAGCTCGCAGGGTGCCGGCATCCATCTCGACCGCTCGCTGCACGCGATTGCCAGGAAGCTCGATTTCGAGCTCGAAACCATCCAGGACTGGAACTGCTGCGGCGCCTCGGTCGGCCATGTGAAGGGTGGCCAGCTGCCGCAGTATTCGCTCTCCGGGCGCAACCTGGCGCTTGCCCGCCAGCAGGGCACCGCCGATATCGTCTCGCCTTGCGCCGCGTGCTACCTCAACACGCACTTCGTCAACGAGAAGATGAAGAACGACGCGAAGGCGCGCGGCCAGATCAACGAGGCGCTGGAGGCCGGCGGGCTCAGCTATCAGGGCGACCTCAAGGTGCGGCACATTTGCGAGGTTCTGGTCAACGATGTGGGCATCGAAGCCATCAAGGACCAGGTGACGAACCCGCTCCATGGCCTGAAAGTCGCGGGCTATGTGGGCTGCCAGACCGTGCGACCCTTCGCCGGAACGCCAAATGGCGGCGCTTACGACGCCTACGACCAGCCGAAATTTCTGGACCAATTCGCCGAGGCTTGCGGCGCCGAGCCCGTGCCCTACGACAAGGCGCGCACCGCGTGCTGTGGCGGTTCCGTGTCGATCTATAGCCCCGAGAAGACGCTGCACCTGATGCGGCATATCCTCAAGGAGGCCGCGGACGCCAAGGCCGACGTGATCTCGACGCCGTGCCCGCTCTGCCAGCAGAACGTCGAAATGTATCAGGACCGGATCAACAAGGAATTTGGCGACAGCTTCAACATGCCCATCGTGTTCTATAGCCAGATCATGGCCGTCGCGTTCGGCATGGATGGCAAGAAAGACGCAGCCCTCGATTGCAATATGATCAAGCCGGAGAAGTTGATCGAGAAGGTGAAGCGCTAGTCTGCCACCGCCCCTTGCCCGTTCTACGCAGGCTCGCAAAAGCAAGCCTGCGTCTCAAGTCCCACAGGTGCCCAAAGCGGTGCAGCCCTCTAGAGAGAAGGAAAAATTCTCTTTATAACATCCTTAAATATAATCGTAAGTTTTTCCGTCGGCTCGCCAGCTTTGATCCAAAAGCATCCATTTTCGCCAAAACAGCTAAGTTGGTTGATCGCAGTCAATATCGTGATGATTATGCCAGTTGTCATAAATAGCTTGTGAATTATCGCCCAATCAACGTGCCAGCTATGCTGCTTATAATACTCATGAGGTAAAAACTGTTTTCTGCTGTCAGCAAATATCTCGCCTAGAGATGTATTGTCGGCGCCTCGTATGGTATCAAGCTCATCTCTGATTTTACGGTTTCTCCAATAGTGCATCTCAGCAGCAGCTGAATGCGACCGCACCAGATTCTTTCCAACCCTGGCAAAAACAGTAAGGAGTATTGCAACTAATAATGAAACACTATTCAGACCATTTGTGACAATGGTTCCGCAAAGAAAAAAATAAATAAGAATGAATACGTTAGCGCTTCTTCTCGAACTTTCGTCATGATGCTTGGCACTTACGTCATTGAAGGCGTGCATCGCAAGCAATACGTCCACCCAGCGGTTCTTATCACCTGAATACCTAGCGTCGTCATCCATGGCAGCCTCATGCGTTTAAGATGCAGCTACGATTTTCTTTGATATCTAAATATATAGAAAGCCTTCGGATGGATGCTTTTGTTTATGGGTAATTTTTAGTCGAAATTGTCAAACGTGCCAAGTTCAAGCTACGCCACTACGAAACGGCATTCTGCCAGCTGAACGTGGAAATAGGTGGCCGTGGAGGGCTGCCACCTACTCCTCTCGAACCGCCACGAAAACCCGGCGCTCGCGGCGCAATTCGAGGATACGCTCAACAACCTTCCGGTAGAGCGCCGGCGGAAGGAAGCCGTACTGGTAGCAGCCGGGCTTGCCGGAAACGGGGCGCAGGTCGAAGCCGGGCCATGCGAATTCGTTGAACTCGTCAAGGACGATCCAGGAGCGCTCGCTGTCGAGATTGAGATGCTGCTTCACTTTGGGCGGGATTTCCATTGCCACCGCCGGATCGCGCGGGGCGGTGTGGGTGATAGGGGCCACGGTCACAATCGTAGAGGCCTCCGGCCCGTCGCGCCGGACGGCCAGCACGATGGCACACGGCCGGTTCTTCGTGCCCTCGATCTGTCCGGCCTCGTTCTCACGGCGCCATAGGTAGGAATAGGAGATGACGAGGCCGCCCTGCGGTTCCGGAAGCGCCATGCGGCCCTACGATCAATCGTCGAGCAAGGCGTTCAGGTGATCGTGTGCCGGGTCCATGCGCGCAACTTCGAGAGCAGCCATAGTCTCTTCGGGCAGTTCGCTGATGTGATAGACGCGGCGCGCGCGCTCCTTGAGCCGCACGTATTCCAGATACTCGAATTCCGAGATGAAATAGCCGCTGGTGCGCCCGTGACTCGTGATGGCGACGGGTTCGCGCTGGGCCAACTCCTTGTAGCGGCCGAAGTTTTTCGCAAACTCTGTGGCAGGGATTGCAACCATGACGCCTCCTGTTTTCGATATTACGTAAATTACGGAGTTTTGTCAAACCTCTTTGCGCTCGCCTTCGAACAAGGGGGCATAAAGCCGCTCGATATGGGCCGCGCGCAAGGCTTCGCGGACGAAGGCGCCGCCCCCGTCTGGAAAGATCTCCATTTGTCCGCCTTCAGGCCGCTGGAACAATTCCGGCCGCTCCAAGGCCAGCCTGAGCAGGCGTTTCGTTGGCGCGGAGGGTTGAATTTCACCGCTCTCGTATTTCTCGAAGGATTTTTCGCCCGTGCCGAACAGCAAACCGGCCTCGCGCTGGGTTAGTCCGCAACGCTGACGGATGGCGCGAATGACCACGGGCACGAACACCTTTTCGCCCTTCGCCATGACCTTCGCCGTGCGCCGCGCCATCTCCGCAATCTGGTTGTCTTCGTCGACGAGCTGTCCTTCCATGTCGTCGGGATCGGTTAGCGAACACCACCAGCCCGGCTGCAAATAGGTATAGGTCTTGCCATCGATCTTGAACGGCACCAGCTTTTCGCCGCGTGTCATGGGGCGACCCGATTCTGGGCTTCGCATCGTATCGGGATAGTGTCTCGGATTCTTACCCATCTCGGGCCTCTTTGAAGCTGATCAAGAACCGTGCGCCACGCGCATCGAGCGTGAATTTCACATAAAGCCTCCGGCCGCCGGCATCCGGTTTGTAAACATCCTGCCAGACTTTGGAATTGGCCATCGAGGTCATGGATTTCTCGAAATCCGCCGGGGTCAGAGCCTGAATCGCCGCCACCACTCCGGCGTCATCGATGCCCAGGTCGTCCGCGCCTTGTTTCGAGACGAAGGAGCGGTTGAGTGGGCTGGATCGGCGAACGCAGCCTTGATGTCCGCAAGCGCGAAGGATGGCTTGAGCTTTTCCATTCACGCAACATACCCCCCATTATGGGGGGTTACGGAACATCCGGTTCTTCGCCGCCGCGATCCCGGCACCCTGCCCCCCCAAAACGTTAACAGGACGCACCATCGAGAAAGGCGGCGATGGCGGGGTCCTGGCGGAGCTGCCGCAGTTCGTCCGCGCTGGGCAGCTGCGGCTTGTCGCGCGCGGCGTTCACCATGCAGAGGAAGCCGAACGGCTCGCCCAAGCTGGCGCGGAACTGGTGCCAGGTCATCGGCGGGATGAACACGAGGTCGGGCGCTGCCACCTCGCGTACTTCGCCGCCAACAAGGCAGATGCCGCGCCCGCGAAAGATCATAACCGCATGGACGTGCTCGTGCCGCTCTAGCGTCGAATGCCCGCCGGGCTGCATTTCGAAGTAGCGCAGCTCGCAGCCAAGCTCAGGCCGCGCGAACAGGACCTGCCGGGTGATCGCCTTGAACGGCGCGCTGCCCTCTTCCTTATAGGCGAGCAGCTCGACCCCATCCCAGCGGAAACCGTCTTGCGCCGGCCGGATATTGGACCCGTCAGCCATTGCCAGCTCCTTCGAAATGGCGGGCAACGCGCGCCTGCAGCGCCACGGCCTCCGCCGTGAGCCGGTCGCCGGCCGCAAGCAGGCTGCCGCCGATCAGCAACATGCTCTCCGGCCCGAAAAAGTCCAGAATCTCGGGTACACGGTCGAGCGTCATGCCGCCCGCCGGGCAGGGCATCGAGCGTTTGAGCGGCTGCCACGGCCGTCTCGCCTCGTCCGCGATGCCCTTGCAGATTTCCGGCGAATAGCTGAAACGCCCGCCATGATTGGGGAAAATGGTCACGTCCGCGCCGAACATGCGGAACAGCTTGCCCAGCAGTAGCGGCGGCGCGATCCGCGCGGCGCCCCCCATGGCGGGATGGGCGAAAAACGCCATGCCGGGGAAGTCGCGCACCAGCCGGTTGAAGTTCGAAAGCCCGAGGATCATCGGCTCAACCATGACGGCTTCGAGGCCCTCCTCCATCGCGAGCTCGATCTGCGCGGCTGCCAGGTTGAGATCGCCCGAGATGTTCGGCACATAGGTGGTCAATAGGCCTGTGTCATCGCTGGCATGACAGACGGCACCGGCGCAGGCCCGGACGCGCTCGGCGAACCGGCTATAGCTCTGATCGGCTAGCCCATGATCGTCCTTGATAAAATCGATGCCGCCCGCCGCAAGCCGCCCCGCGAGCGCGCCCAGTTCCTCCGGCGGCAGTCCCTGCGGCTTCACCGCGGCGCAAGTGAGCGGCCGGTTTCCGGCTCCGCAAATCTTGCGCAAACCGCTGATGCCGTAATTCGGTCCGCCGAACTGTGCCGCCATCGCCTCGGGGAATTCGGCGCCGTACAGCGTCACATCCTCTTGCAGGCTCGTATTGCCGAACAGCATGTTGAGGAGCTGGCCCGCGTCGCTTCCAGCGCTTGCGGCGGCGAGCCCGATGCGCACCTCGAACAAACCCTCTCCAAGCTCGCCAATCGCCTGCACCTCGCCGGCGATATCGCGCCGCACCGCCTCGCTCGAAATCGCCTCAAGCGGCAGTTCGACGCTTTGCTCGACCGCAATCGCTTGCGCCCGCGCCTCTATGGACGCAGCATCGCTTCGCACCCTATATACCGCGACCATGCGCTGCATGCGTTTATCCTTTCGCGCCGCCGTGAGCCTCTGGCTTCCTGCCCCAATTTGCAATTAGATGTATGGCACAAGTGGAGAAGTTCATGAAGCCGCACATTCAGTATGACATTTTTATAAGCTATAGCCAGAGGGATCGTGTGGCGGCCACGCGGCTTCAGGCGGCTTTCGAAGCGCGGAAACTGAAAGTCTGGCGCGACGAGCGGCTTGCCGGAAATCCCGCGCAGGACGCCGCCGGCGGCATCGGCACGGCGCTGGAGCATTCGGCCAGGGTTGTGGTGCTTTGGTCGCGCGACTCGGTGAATTCGGCCTGGGTGGCGGCCGAAGCGGAGAAGGCGCGCAGGGCGGAGAAAATCGTGCCGCTGGCGCTGGAGCCAATTGGCGTGCTCTTACCGTTCATTCCCAGGCCGTTCAACATGTTGCCCACAGCCGATGCCTCGGCCCCGGTCCTGGATCTTCCGCCAATTTTGCGCGCGCTGGGCGTGGAGCAGGCCGAAGGCCAGCCCGATGGCGTGCTCTCCTTCGCCACGGCGAACGTGGACATCTCCAGGCTGCCGGACACCTACGCGGAGAAGTTATACGGCCGCGGCACCGAAATGGCGGAGCTGCTCAAGGCATGGGATGAAGGCCACACCCGCATCTTCGCTTTCGACGCCACGGGCGGCGTAGGCAAGACCGCGCTCGTCTATCGCTTCGTGGAGGCGCTCAAAGCGTGCGGCTGGCGCAGCGTGCGCCAGGCCTTCGCCTGGAGCTTCTACAACCAAGGCTCGAACAGGGAACAGGAGACCAGCGCTGACGATTTCTTCAAAGCCGCGTTCGCGCACTTCAGCGGGGGTGGAAAAGAGCCGCCGCGCGACCCGTATCGAAAGGGCGTGGATCTCGCGTGTCTCGTACAGGCGCAGCGCACGCTCTTGATCCTCGACGGGCTAGAGCCGCTGCAATATGCGGCGCATGGCGGGCCGCAATCTTCCACGCAAGCGGGCAGCATCAAGGACCCCGGCGTGAAGGCGCTCTTGAAGGCGCTCGCAGATGATAATCCCGGCCTTTGCATCGTTACCTCGCGGATCAAACTCGCGGAATTGGCCGGCGCCGGGGACGCCGTCTTCCGGGAACTGGGCGAAATCCCGTTGATGCCCGCCATTGAGCTCTTGCGCGATTTGGGCGTGGAGCCGTCCACCCCGCCCGCGACGCACACATTACCTGCGGCAAGCGAGTTCGCCTCGCTCACCCCGCCTTACACGCTCCCTGCCGCTTATGCGCCAGGCGATAGCGCACTGCCCGCCATGCCCGCAGCCGTGGCCAAGGACCTCATCGAGGCCGTCAAAGAGTTGAAAGGCAACGCGCTGGCGCTCACCCTCGCGGGCAGATACCTCGCCCAGTACTACAAAGGCGACAGCCGCGCGATCCGGGAAATCTCCGATCTGCCTCAGCCCGGGCCGGGCGGGGAGAACGAGCCCTACCGCGTCATGCGCGCCGTCGAGATCGCGCTCGCCAGCAGCATCCCCTGGCAGGACGCCAGCGAAAAGCCCGCCAGCGAAGCCGCCGGGCGGCAGCTCGCGCTCTTGTTTTTCCTGGGCCTTTTCGACCGGCCGGTGGAACGCGAGCTTCTTGCCGTGGTGTTCAGCGAGGCCGCCGCGGATCTGAAGTCCGCCGATACCGATCTTGCAACCGCGCAAATCGATCCCGTTCCGATCAGGCGCCGCCTGTACGCGCTGGATGAGGAGCTGAACGGCGGCAGCACGCCGGAATGGCGCAGGCAGCAAATCGAGCAGCTGAAGCACCCCCTGATCGCTGCTCAGCGCGGCGTCATCGAGGCGCGGTGCCGCGTGCTCGTGCGCCGCCTATTCGCCGGCGTGCATACCGTCATGGGCGACGGGCACAAGATCGCTGAGGCGCTTTCGCAGCTTGCCAGCCAGGGGCTCGTGGCGCGCGGCAGCAAGAGCCGCGCCAGCATCGATTGCCATCCGTTGGTGCGCGGCTATTTCGGCGTGCGGCTGAAGGAGCTGGACGGCGAAGTCTTTCGCGCGGCGCATGAGCGGCTTTACGGCCATTACCGCTATGCGGGCCTGCCCGCCGCCTTTCGCAGGACCGTGCCATACGCCGCCCTCGCACTAAAGGCTGCCTACAAAAGCGATCATTACCAGAACTTTAAGCAACGGCTATTGGATCGCTCCTTAAGCGAGCGCTGGCTGGAGAGCTTCGCGCCGGTTTTAACGTCGCTTTCAGATGCAGAACTCGCAACGGCTTTTGCACTCGTGGATGGGCCGGACTGGGAGCGGGCGCGCGCCGCCTACTTGCCGGAGGACGAGGCGGGAATGACGCCGCTGTTCGCTGCCATCGCCCATGGTTGCGCGGCGGAGCGGGAGGAAGAGACCTTCAACGAGGTCTATTTGCCGCGAATCCGGCGCGGCAACGACGACTTCGCGGGCAAGACGCTCGGCCTTTCCGGCCCGGAGCTCAGCGCGATCGCAAGCTTCTTCGAAACGCCGTTCGCCGCGCCCTCGCCCCGGCTTGCGGCGGGGGAACGCGCGCTGGTACAGAACCTCGCGGGCTCACGCCTGCGCGCGCTCGGCCGGCTTGAGGAAGCCGTAGCACCCATGCACGCCACAATAGATGCTTACGCCCAATTATCCGATTGGGGACAGGCATCCCTGAACGCAGGCAATCTCAGCGAGCTGCTGCTTCTCACCGGCCAGCTACACGGCGAAGAGGGTGCAGTCGCTGCGGGCGAACGGGCCGTCTCCTTCGCGGATCGCTCCGGCGATACCTTCAAGCGCACGGCGGCACGAGCCTCCAATCTTGGCGCCGCCCTCCTTCAGGAGGGGGCGCTTGCCCGCGCCGAGGCGATATTCCGTGAGGCCGAGGCGCTGCAAAAGGAGGGGCAGCCCGATTTGCCCCGCCTCTATTCGCTGCGAGGTTTCCATTATTGCGGCCTGCTGCTCGCCCGCGGCCGTGCCGCTGAAGCGGATGCGCGCGCCAAATGGGCATCCGAAGCGTTTGGCAATGAGACCAAGGTCTCCGCGCTTACAGCCGCATTCGCCGGGCTAACCGAGGCGCGGGCGGCGATGGCCGGCGTCCCAGCCTCCGCATCCGCGCCCCAAAACTGCGCTATCCGCGCCAAAGAAGCGCTCGCCGTCCTTCGCGGCACGAGCCAGGAAGTTTACACCGTTCTAGGCTTGCTCGCATATGCCGAAGCGCTCTGGCGCTCGGGCGATGCGAATGCTGCGGGCGAACCGCTGCGCGAGGCTGAAGCCATCGCCAAGCGCGGACCCATGCCGCTGTTCCTGGCGGATGCGCATTTGCTTGCGGCCCGCATTCAGCTCTGCGGAGGTCGCAGCGCGCGCGCCCGCACCTATCGCGATCAGGCCGCCACACTAATCGAAAAGCATGGCTACGGGCGCGCCGCGGCGGAGCTTGCCGTGCTCGACGCCGAAATCGCCTGCGCGGATAAGGCGGAGGACCGGGAAGCCGCCATTGCTGCCGCGTTCGAGGCCGTGCGCGGCGAGCCCTATCGCGACGGGCGCACCGGCATGGCCATCGACGGCGGCTGGTGGGGCTTGCTCCCGCGCCTGGAAGCGCTGCTGCCCGCGGATGCCCCCGAACTCGTAAGCTTGCGCGCGGCGCACGGCGCCTACAACGACGAGCGCGACACCTATCTCGCCGCTCAGGAGGAAAACCCCGGCGAAGAGGAAGACAGCGAGCCGCCCGATCCCGGCGAATTAGTCGAGCACATCCTTGCCGACCAGGATGCGCGGGCAACCATCGAGCTGGTGCTGGAGCAAAAAGGCATCGAAGAACCGCTCGACGTGATGAAACCGGAGGAGCGGCGCGACGCCATCGCCGAGGCGATGTTCGCGGTGATTGCAGAGAAACTCGCGTTGAAGGCGAAAACTGCCGCGGCCGATCCGCGCGAAGTGCCCGACGCACTGGTGAACCGGGTGTTCGCCAACGGCCACGCGCAGGGGCTGATCCGCGATGTTATGCGCCAGTACAATCTCGATGGCGCAGCGGCGGATTTGCCCTTCGAAACGAAGCGCTTCATCACCGGCAAGCTGAAGGAGCACGGCTTCGTCAAGGACGAAGAGCCGCCCCCGCCGCCGCCCCCGCCACCCGCCAAGAAGCGCAGCTGGTGGCCGTTCGCGGGGGAATAACCGCCGGAGCCTGAACGAACGTCGCTCCCCTCACCCTGTCCCTCTCCCCATGGGAGAGGGGACGCCTTCTCAACGGGCACGCCCGGACTCCCTCTCCCATGGGGAGAGGGCTGGGGTGAGGGGAGCGAGGTCAGTTTCGGCGCCGGCGGTTGTGCGAATGCACCACCTGCTTGCGTTTGTCTTTCGCGCACGCGGTTTGCCTCATGGCGTCCGCATTCGGTCTGTAGGCGATGGGGGATTACCGCTACAGCCGTTAGGACAAGCAGGAATGCTACGCCGCCTCCGCACCCCCCCTTGGCTGGGGGCGTCGATTCTGTTCGTGTCTGGCCTCTTGGCTGCTCAGCCGGAGGCCAAGGCCAATGCGCTGGCCGAGTATATTTTCGGCTATTCGAAAGCCGTGAATGCGGTTGCGCTATCGCCTGACGGGCGGCAGGCGGCCTCGGTCAGTCAGGACAATTTGCTGAGGCTGTGGGACACCGCGACCGGGCTCTTGCTGCGGACCTTCGACGCGCAAACGGTTGCGATCTATTCGGTGGCTTTTTCGCCCGATGGCCGCCGCATTCTGACGGGTAGCAGCGATAACCGGCTCAGGATTTGGGATATCGCGGCGGGCCAGACCGTTACGGTCATGGAAGGGCATACGGACGAGGTGCTGTCGGCGGCGTTCCCGGCCAGCGGCATGCAAGCGCTCTCGGGCGGCAAGGATAAGACGGTCAAGCTCTGGGACGCGGAGACGGGCCTGCTTCTCAAAACCTTCGAGGGCCACACAGAAGATGTGCTGGCGGTTTCATTGACCGCCGATGGCCGCCTCGTGGCTTCGGCAAGCGCGGATAGGACGCTCAAACTGTGGGATATCGAGACCGGCCAGCTCCTCAAAACCTTCGAAGGCCATGCCGGTGCGGTGACCTCTGTAGCGCTTTCCGCGGACGGCCAAAGGGTGCTGTCCGGGAGCAAGGACAAAACGGTCAAACTCTGGGATGTGGCGTCCGGGAAGCTCCTAAGAACGTTAGACGGGCATTCGGACGAAGTGCTCTCGGTAGTCTTCGCGCCCAGCGGCCATCAAATCCTCTCCGCAAGCAAGGACAAGACGCTGAGGCTCTGGGATGCGGAATCCGGCGCGCTCATCAAGACGCTGGAAGGGCATGCGGACGCGGTTGCCTCGGCGGTGTTCTCCTCCGATGGCCGGCTGGCGCTCTCGGGAGCCAAGGACAAAACGCTGAAGCTCTGGGACGTGGAGGCGGGCCAGCTCAAAAACACGTTCGACCTGCGGGCGGAAACCTTCGCGCCCAACGGCCGCCGCACGTTCGGGCTGTTCGGCTTCATACCGGGCGTTTCGCTTCCCAACGCGCCCGATGTCGCGCACATGCGCGAGCGGCTGCAGCAGAAGGGCTTCAAGCTTGGCGATCCGGTTTATTTGCGCATCTTCAAGGGCGATGCCGAAGCGGAGCTGTGGATCAAGCGCGGCCAGCACTTCGAGCTGTTCGCCACCTATCCGATTTGCGCCTGGTCGGGCCAGCTCGGCCCCAAGCTGGTGGAGGGCGACGGCCAAGCGCCCGAAGGTTTCTACACGATTTCCAAAGGCCAGCTCGTGCCCAACAGTCATTACCACCGCGCTTTCAACCTCGGATACCCCAACCTGTTCGACCGCGAGCAGAAGCGCACCGGATCGGCGCTGATGGTACACGGCTCGTGCGTTTCGGCCGGCTGCTACGCCATGACCGATTCCGGCATCGACGATATCTGGGCGCTCGTCACTGCGGCGCTCGATGCGGGCCAGGGCAACGTCTGGGTGCACGCTTTTCCGTTCCGCATGACCGAAGAGCGCCTTGCCGCGTTCGATTGGCACCAGTCGGCGGAGTTCTGGCGGGACCTGAAGCTGGC
>JBKQNN010000471.1:0-11187 GCA_052145975.1 Rhodomicrobium sp.
AGGGTCGAAAGCCTTTTGGCGGAACACCTCGCGGAGTATCTTGAAGCCCTGCCGCAAGGTCTGCAAATCGGCGTCATTCTGCAGGTAGTTGGGCTCTATGGCCGGGTGCGCTAGCGGGTCCGCGGATTTGAGCGCGATCTCGCCGCGCGCTTCCGGCCGCTGCATGTTGTAGTAGCCCATGTAGCCGTGCCGGTAGACGATTTGGCGGCCGTGGTCCGCATAGAGCGCGGGCACGAAGTGATATTCGAGGTCCGGCGCGATTGCGTCTGGCCGGCTCTTGAGGAACGCGAGCGTCTCCAGGCCCATCGTCGCTGCCGGCCCCTTATGTGTGAGCAAGTAGTGCAGGATGTGGCGGGGCAGAGCGGTCGGCTTGAAAATGGAGTACAAGGACACAGGCTTGGTGCAGTAATGCTTGACAGCCCCGTGCAGGTGATCCTGGAGGTTCTTGCCAACGCCCGGCAGATCGTGGACAGTTTTGATGCCGTGCCTGCCGATTTCGCTGGCGGGGCCTATGCCGGACAAGAGGAGCAGCTGCGGGGAGTTTACCGAGCCGCCGCAAAGGATCACCTCCCGCTCGCTGCGGATTTCATGTCTTTGCCCTTTGCTGGCATATTCGGCGCCTACTGCCCGGCCGTTCTCTATGAGGATGCGCGTTGCCTGAGCCCGCGTAATGACAGTGAGGTTGCGGCGCGATAGGGCGGGCGTCAGGTAGCAGGAGGCGGCGCTCGCGCGCCTGCCATCGGCCAAGGTGCAATCGATGGGGCCGAAGCCTTCCTGGCTCGCGCCGTTGAAGTCGTCCGTATAAGGGTAGCCCGCCTGCCGCCCTGCTTCGATCCACGCTTTATTGAGCGGCCCTGCGATGCCGGGCCTCGACACCTTCAGCGGGCCTTCGCCGCCATGATGCCCATCGGCCCCAGGCAGATAGGTTTCGGACTTTTTGAAGTAGGGCAGGACATCGTCCCAGGACCAGCCGGGATTGCCAAGCTGCGCCCATAGATCGTAATCGCTGGGCACCCCCCTTATATAAATCATCGCATTCACCGAACTCGATCCGCCGAGCACCTTGCCGCGCGGCCAGAACAGCGAGCGCCCGTTCAGACCGGCCTGCGGCTCAGTATGGTAGCCCCAGCCGGCGATGCCGGTCTTCATGAGCGCAGGGTATCCGGCGGGCATATGGATGAGGAAATTCCCGTCGCGCGGCCCGGCTTCCATAAGGGCCACTTTGAGCCCCGGATCGGCCGAAAGCCGGTTTGCCAGCACGCAGCCAGCCGAGCCGCCACCGATGATGACATAATCGTAGGCCATGGAAATTTCCCCCTCCTTATTCCAAATTTAAGTGCAGCTTGAGATGGTGGAATTCAATCCCGCTGCTACGGTAACGCCGGGCAGGTTGCGGATCCCTTCAAATACGGCCTGAGAGGCCGGGGTAGCCTCCCAACGAATTGATAAGGAACGGAAAGAAGGTGGAATGGAAATGGTGCAGGCTGTCCTGGAATGCTATAATGGTTCTAAATAGGGGTGAACACGCGGGAGGAAACCGGAAAAGCGCCCCCTATAACACTGTTCCGGCGCCCAGTATGAGTTAGGCATGATCGACGGCTGGATCATCGTAGCATTATCCTTTTTGTACATAGGGGCGCTATTCTGCGTCGCCTATTGGGGCGATCGCGTTGGGAAGAAGAGTTCCTCTTTGACGCAGCGCCCCTATGTCTACGCGCTTGCACTCGGCGTCTACTGCACATCTTGGACTTTTTTCGGAAGCGTGGGCTCGGCGGCGCAAAAAGGCGTCGACTTCATCGCGGTGTATCTCGGTCCCATCGCCGCGTTTACGCTTGCGGCACCGCTATTGCGCCGGATTATACTGCTGACGAAGACGCAGAATATCACCTCGATCGCCGACTTCATCGCCGCGCGCTACGGCAAGAACCCCGCCGTCGCGGCAATCGTAACCGTCGTCGCGGTTGTGGGGCTCTTGCCCTACATCGCCCTGCAGCTCAAGGCAGTCTCGCAGTCGATCGAACTCCTTTTCGGTTATCCATCGCAGGATGCCGGCATTCTCAAGTACGTGCCGGTCGACATCGCCCTTGTGATCGCGCTCGTGCTGGCGGTTTTCGCCATTCTATTCGGCGCCCGCCAAACCGATGCCACCGAGCATCAGCGCGGGCTTATGCTCGCCATCGCGGTCGAATCGGTGGTCAAGCTCACCGCCTTTCTCGCCGTAGGCGCGGGGATAGTCTTCTTCACGTTCGGCGGCATTGGTCCGCTCATTGCCCAGGCTACGGCCAAACCGGAGATAACGAAGCTTTTCGAAAACGGCATTCACGGCGGAACGCTCTTGACCGTGACCTGGCTTAGTTTCGTCTGCATTTTCCTGCTCCCAAGGCAGTTCCATGTGACTTTTGTCGAGAATGTCTCCGAAGACGAGCTGAAGAAGGCGTTTTGGCTTTTTCCGCTCTACCTGATCGCGATCAATATTTTCGTCGTTCCGGTGGCTATTGCGGGGGTCCTAAAGTTCTCCGGAACCGATGTTGCCCCCGACATGTACCTGCTGGCGCTTCCCTTCTATGCAGGCAACCATGTTCTTACCTTGCTAGCCTTTCTCGGCGGGCTCTCGGCCGCTACAGCCATGGTTGTGATGGAGACCGTGGCACTTTCGATCATGGTCTGCAACGACCTGTTCTTGCCCATTATCCTGAAACGCCGCACGGCGGGCGCGGAAGGCAGCCAGGATATGAGCGGCCTCTTGCTGAACATCCGGCGTGCCTCGATCTTGGCGATCATTTTGCTCGCTTACGGGCTTTACGATAGTATCGAAAAAGCATCCCTGGCCGAGATCGGACTGCTGTCGTTTGCGGCCATCGCCCAATTCGCCCCGGCATTTTTTCTCGGTTTCATGTGGCGGCGGGCAACGGCGCGCGGTGCGTTGGCGGGCATTCTCGCTGGATTTGCGATCTGGGCCTACACGCTTTTGCTGCCGAAATTGATCGGCGGATTTCCGGACGGCGCCGCCTTTCTTAAGCAAGGACCTTTCGGCCTTGCGATATTGCGGCCGGAAATGCTGTTTTATCTCCATTTCGACCACTTGACCCACGGCGTGGTCTGGAGCCTGTTCGCGAACCTTCTGGCCTTGGTCACGGTGTCGCTGTTGCGGCCGCTGGAACCGATTGAAAGGCTTCAAACCAATATATTCATTGAGGACGCGCCCGCGCAGCAAGGAGTGCCGGCGTTCAGGCCGTGGCGCACGCGGATCCCCATCCAGGACCTTGTCTCCACCGCCTCGCGCTACCTTGGAGAGGAAAGGGCGCAGCGCTCTTTCGCGGAGTACATGGTCATGCGCGGCATAGACCCGAAGGAGCTGGCGCACGGGGATATGCACGCTTTGAAATTCACCGAGAACTTGCTGGCGAGCGCCATCGGTGCGCCTTCCTCCCGCCTCGTCATGTCATTGATGCTGCGGCGCCTCAATGTCGGCAGGGAGTCGGCGCTGAAGCTCCTCGACGAAGCTTCGGAGGCGGTGCAATACAATCGCGACCTCTTGCAAACGGCGCTCGAGCATGTGGGGCAGGGCCTTGCCGTCTTCGACAAGAAGATGCAGCTCATCTGCTGGAACCGGCAATTCCGCGAAATCCTGGCGCTGCCCGCGCAGTTCGGGCGGGTTGGAATCCCGCTGGACGAAATTGTGCGGCATATGGCGCAGCGCGTTCAGCAGGATGCAGCCGCTGTCGAGGAATTGGTCGCGGACCGGATCGCAAGATACCGCTCGACGATGGAAATCTTCCACGAGCGCTCAATTGAAGGGCGTGTCGTCGAAGTCCGCCCCAACGCCATGCCGCTGGGCGGCGTTGTCGTAACCTACACCGACATCACCGAACGCGAAGCCGCCGCCGACGCCCTTGCGAGGGCCAACGAGCACCTGGAGCGGCGCGTCCAAGCGCGCACGCAGGAACTTGCGATCGCCAAGGCCAAGGCCGACGAGGCCAACTTAAGCAAGACGCGTTTTCTCGCGGCGGCGAGCCACGATGTGCTGCAGCCGTTGAACGCGGCGCGGCTCTACGCGGCGAGCCTCTTGGAGCGGTCGCCGCCGCCGGAAATTGGAAGGCTTGCGCGGAACATCGATGCGTCGCTCGACGGCGTGGAGGAAATTCTCACCGCGCTGCTCGATATTTCGCGGCTCGACAGCGGCGCGATGAAACCCGAATTTACCGTTTTCCAGATCAACGATTTGCTGGACCAGTTGCGGATCGACTTCGAGCCGATTGCAAAGGCGCGCGGCATCGGCCTTTCCATCGTACAATGCAGTTCCCTCGTCCGCTCGGACCGGAAGCTCTTGCGTAGGATCCTGCAAAATCTCGTCTCCAACGCGCTGAAATACAACAAGGAGAAGGGCCGCGTGGTGTTGGGGTGCAGGCATCGCGGCAAGACGCTGATTGTCGAAGTACACGATACGGGGCCGGGAATTCCAGAACACCAGCGCGAATTGGTATTCAAGGAATTTCAGCGCCTCGATGCAAACAGCCGCGGCGTTCCGGGCATCGGGCTGGGCCTTTCCATCGTGGATCGCATGTGCCGGGTGATGAACCACGAGCTCGATCTCAAATCGTCGCCCGGCTACGGATCGGTGTTTTCGGTGGGCTTGCCGTTGGCGCGCTGGCTGGACCAGGAGCAGCCGCGCCCCTTCAACATGCGGCCCCTGCCTTACGGAAACTTGCGCGGCGCAATCGTGCTTTGCCTCGACAACGACCGCAGCATCATCGATGGCATGAGCACCTTGCTCGCCAATTGGCAGTGCCCAGTCATAACCGCGCTCGACAGTGCGCAGGCCATCGAGCAGCTCGAGGCAGCCAAGATCACGCCCGACATCATCATCTCGGATTATCATCTCGACCGGGAGAATGGGCTCGAAGCCATTCAGGACATTTGCGCCGCTTGCTGCGCCCCTATTCCGGCCATCGTGGTAACGGCGGACGGCGCCCACGAAGTCCGTCAGGCCGTTCTGTTGGCGGGGCATGCGTTCTTGCAGAAGCCCCTCAAGCCGGCCGCGCTCAGGGCGCTTATCTCGCAAATGATCGTACAGCGCCGCGCCGCGGAGTAATACCGGCCGCCCAAAGTTCTGACGCCTTTGTCCTTGGACGTTCTTTCAGACGGCCAAAATTATCTACATATATAGAAATAGGCTTTTTGCCAAACGAACCCAATTTCATAGCAACCGGTAGCCTCCCGCACAGCATGATGCTGGGGCACAGCACGCCCCGGCAAAGGAGTCGAAATCTTCGACGGCTGGTATAACCTGTAAATGGCGGCCGGGGCTCGGCTATCCATCAAGATTTCACTGCCGCGCTGTTGCGCAAATCGTAGATACGATAGCGGGTGGGAGGCCTAAACGCCGCCGGGGTCGTCGCCATGGCCGTCCACCGCCGCTATGCGGTTGACCGCGATCACGGCCTGCGTGCGGCTATCGACGCCGAGCTTTTGCAAGATCGCTGAAACGTGGGCCTTCACTGTGGCCTCCGATACGGAAAGCTCGAAGGCGATTTGCTTGTTCAGGAGCCCCTGGCCCAGCATGGAGAGCACCCGGACCTGCTGCGGCGTCAGCGTCGCAAGCCTGGCCGAAAGCTCGCCCAGCTCGTCGCTGCCGGCGTCTCCCTGGACCTCATCGGGGAACCAAACGCCGCCATCGAGGACCGTCTTGACGGCGGCGCGTATCTGATCGACCGGCAGCGATTTCGAGATGAACCCGGAAGCGCCGAGATTGAGGCAGCGCCTTATCATGCTGGGATTGTCGCTCGCGGAGACGACAACCACCGGAATGTCAGGATGCTGGCTGCGCAAATACATGAGGCCGGTCAGCCCCGAAAGCGAGGCAGCCCCTTTTTCCCCAGGCATCTTGAGATCGAGCAGAACCAGATCGGCGGCGGCACTCTGATTGAGAGCTTCGAGGAGCTTCTCCACCGATCCCACCTCGGTAATGGAGGCGCCGGGCAGAGCAGAGCCGAGCGTTTGTTTCAGCGCATCGCGGAAAAGCGGATGATCGTCCGCAATGATGACATGATGAGCGGTCATCGGTTGTGCACCCATATCGAGGCACGACGCAGGAGGCTAGTCATGCCTGTTTCCTTCTGCAACCGTGGCGGCACCTACCGGGACGAATCGGTTCCACCTTGTTACTCTTGTCTCACACCTTAGTTTGGTTAGTATAACCAAAATAGCTCCTATTCCGCTAAAACCCGCGAAATTTTTGCCCGGAAATGTGTAAGTATGTCTTACGATGACGCTAAGCAAGCCTATTGGCGGCAGATCCGCCGGCTCACGCTCTTGATGACGCTCGCCGTCGCAGGGCTGACGCTGCTCCTGCCTCTTTTCATGCCGGCATTAAACGCCTACCGTTTCATGCGATTCCCGCTAGGCTACTTCCTTGCTGGCAACGCTTCGCTTATCGCCCTCGCCATCCTTCTTTATGCCTTCTTCAACGGGCAGCAGAGAAACGATCGCGCCTACAACGTGACGCTGCAGTTCTGAAATGACGCTCAATTATAGCACGCCGGTTGTCAATCCAAGGCTAGGTTCGGGCTTCGCGATCTTCGCAAGCACCTACACGTGCCTTGTGCTATTGCTTGTGATCCTTGAGCAGCTGGGCCTCGCCACGCAGGCAATCGACCAGCTTATCGTAATACTCCCGGGCTTGTTCTACGTCGCGATCGCCTTCATGACGCGCACGATCGGCGCGGAGGATTTCTTCGTTGCCGGACAGCGCGTGCCGCCATTTTACAATGCGCTGGCACTTTGCGGCACGGTTTTTGGCGGCAGCATTCTGCTGGGTAGCATCGGCAGCTTCTTTTTTGTAGGCATCGACGCGCTTGCAATCCCGCTTGGCTGCTTCGCGGGGCTGATCCTTACCGGCGTCCTGTTCGTCCCCCATCTCAGGAAAGCTGGCGCCAATACCTTGCCGGGCTTCTTCTATCTGAGATTCGGCCGCAACAGCGTCAGGGTTACGGCAGCGCTGCTCGCGATTGCGCCGGCCGCGATGGTTCTGGCGGCGGAGGCTGGGCTCGGCGCGAAGATCCTCGGTTATCTTTTGCCTTCGCCGCAAACGCTGGGGATCGGGCTCGCGCCCGCCGTCTTTTATACAGCGGCTGTTTGCGTCTTCTTGTTTCTGACAGCCGCACTTGGCGGCATGCGCTCTGCGACTTGGACCCAGGCGGCGCAGTTCATCGTTGTTCTGAGTATTCTCGCGCCGCTGGTCACGGTCTCGGTGATGCGGACGAATTTGCCGCTGCCTCAGCTCACCTACGGCAGCGAGCTTGAGGAGCTCAAAACGCTCGAAGCCACAAGGGGGCTGGCAACGATTACGCAGCCGCAAGCCTTGAGCGAGAGCCTGCCGCGCCCCGCGCCGGCCGCCGTTTTGCGCCCTTCCGAGCGCGCATTCAGCGCGTTTAGCGCAACCGATTTTGTGCTGCTCGTCTTTTGCCTGGCGGCGGGCGTGGCCGCGAACCCCGCCTTCGTGCCAAGGCTCAGCACTACGCCCACTATACTATCCACCCGGAGGTCCTTTGGCTGGGTGGCCGTGATCGCCGGGTTCGTGGTTTTGACCATACCGGCCTATGCATTTTTCACCAAAGCGATGGCGGTGGAAGCGCTTGTTGGCGTGCCGATGCCGAGCTTGCCGGCTTGGAGCCGCATCCTTCAGCATCTCGGGCTCGTAGCCCTTCCCGGAAACCAATTCGACCCCATGAACGCGGCGCGTAGCGTGACCTTCGAGCGCGATAGCTTGGCGCTGATTCTGCCTATAGCTGGGGGATTGCCCAGGGTCTTTTTTGGGCTGGCGGCGGCATCGGTGCTTGCCGCAATCGCCGCATCGGCGTCAAGTCAGCTCGTCGCAATTGCGAACACCGTAAGCGACGATCTCTATTTTGGCTTCTTGAACAGAAACGCCTCTCCGGGCCGCCGGCTGCTGATTGCGCGCGCCACCATGGTGGCTCTTTGCGTACTTGTGTTTGGGGCCAGCCAAAGCCGGGGCATCGATTCCCTTAGATGGGTCATCGAGGCCTTCTCGCTCAGCGCCGGAACTTTCTTCACCGTTCTTGTGCTGAGTGTATGGTGGAGGAGGCTGACGGCAGCCGGAGCTGTCGTGGGGATGGTATCGGGGTTCGCGATTACGGCGGTTTACTTGAACGCCGCCGGAGCGCCCGTCATGGGTATCGACCCGCTCACCGCCGCCGCCGCGGGCGTCCCGGTGAGCTTCGCCGCGGCTATCCTTGTGAGCCTCTTTAGGGGTGGGCCTGGCGATCAAGCGCTGGAGGCGGCCGACGAGCTTCGCATTCCCGCCGGCGAAACGCTTCAATCGCGTATGCTGCGTTTGGCCGCGCGGGCGAAAGCGCAGCGCTGATCCAAGCTATGGGTGGCATTCGCTTGCCTTTGGATTGTCCCCGCCAGCATTGTTCTCTACACCGAGTGGAGGGAGAGGTTGGCCAATCTACAGGCCCTACCGCCGCTACCTTATGGCTATACACTGGACTCCCCAACCAGCGGACCTAATAAAAGGTTATATACTTGGCGGCATTTTGCCTCCCTTCGCCGTTTTGGCTACTGGCTTAGTAGTCAGGTGGATAGCGCGGGGGTTCAGGGGACATCCATAGGGCAACTGTCCTTGCTCTCCTGAACCAGCATTGCGCCGAGCTTGCCCGGCTCGGCTTCCTCTCCATTTCCCTCAGCGGCTCCACGGTGCGCGGCGAGGAAACGGACGCATCCGACATCGATCTCGCCGTCACACTAACGCCGGGTGAGCGCGGCTTTGCCCATTTCGAGCGCATGGACCGGCTCAAGGAGCGGGTTGCGGCAATGCTCGGCCGTCCCGTCGATCTCATCGAAGAGCCCTCGCCGTCGCCGCGTATCCAAAGGGCCATAGAACGGGACTGCGTCCTCGCCTTCTAGCAAGCCGCGCCAGCGCTTTGAGAATATCGCCGCCAACATCGCCGCCATAACGCGATACACGGCGGGCCTCGATGAAGTGGCCTTCGCGGCCAATCCCATAGTCATCGATGCGGTGGAGCGCTGCCACAACTGGGACGAGGCGCATCGATGCCACGATAAGTACTTTTCCCGGGCGCACCTTCGAATTAAAGCTTACCCAATGTTCCAGCCGATTGGCTTCGGGAGACGGGCGGCGCATGCCAGAGGGACCGGAAGGGAAGATTTTCATCGGCGGCCGCTTCACGCGCCGCGGCGTACTCAAGAGCCTCGGCATCGGCGCTGCGGTTGCCGCCGCGGCGGGAAGAGCTTGGTATTCGGCCGCGACGCCAGGGAAATATCTGTGGCGGCAGATCAACGACCGGTCGATCCGCACTTTCACGGGACATTCCGCCATTGTCGATTCGGTAGCCTTTTCCCCGAATGGCCGCACCGCCCTTTCCGGCTGCCATGACAGCACACTGAAACTCTGGGACGTTGGCACTGGCCAGGAGCTTTGCACCTTCGCGGGACACTCCAACATTGTCACCTCGGTTGCGTTTTCCCCGGATGGCCGCACCGCTCTTTCCGGCAGCTGGGATCAGACGCTGAAGCTCTGGGACGTTGCCAACGAGGCGGAGGAGGAGCTTCGCACCTTCACTGGACATTCCCGCGCTGTCTGCTCAGTTGCCTTTTTCCCGGATGGCCGCACCGCGCTTTCCGCCAGCTTTGACGGCACGCTGAAGGTCTGGGACGCCGCCACCGGCGAGGAACTTCACAGGTTCACGGGACCTTCCAGCGGGGTCACCTCGGTTGCCTTTTCTCCCGATGGCCGCACCGCCCTTTCCGGCGAAGGGTACGGGACGCTGAAACTCTGGGATACCGCCACCGGCAACGAGCTTCGCACTTTGGAGGGAGATTCCCATCCCGTCAGTTCGGTTGCCCTTTCCCCGGATGGCCGCGCCGCCCTTTCCGGCTACGACGACGAGCCCGGGAGGCTGAAACTCTGGGACGTTGCCACCGGCAAGGAGCTTCGCACCTTCACGGGACATTCCGGTTCTGTCACCTCGGTTGCGTTTTCACCCGATGGCCGCACCGCTCTCTCCGGTAGCGGGGACGAAACGCTGAAACTCTGGGACGTTGCCACCGGCAAGGAGCTTCGCACTTTCACGGGACATTGCCGCTGCGTTCGCCCGGTTGCCTTTTGCCCGGATGGCCGCACCGCCCTTTCCGGCTACGGCGGCGAGGGCGGGAGACCGAAACTTTGGGACGCTGCCGGCGGCGAACACTTTATCCTCGTGCCCTTGCCGCTATATTCCGGCCGGGTCTCGTCGGTAGCCTTTTCGCCGGATGGCCGCACAGCGCTTTCCGGCGCCGAGGACTATACGCTGAAACTCTGGGACCTGACGCCGTACCTCCCCGCCTCCGCTCGCCGCTGACGGCCGGGGAACGCCCGCCCGGTTCCCGAAACCCTTCACAAAAATGGACGCTCCTTGGATCTGCCTATGCCACGGGAATGGATTGCAGCAACGGCAACGAGATCTGGACTTCGAGACCGCCTCCCTTTAGCGGCTTTCCAAGTACGATCTCCCCGCCATGCGATTGAACGATATCGCGCGCAATCGTAAGCCCCAGCCCAACGCCGCCAGTTTTCCGGTTGCGCGAGCTTTCCAGGCGCCGGAAAGGCTGGAATACGATCTCCGCCTTGTCCGGCGGAATTCCCGGTCCGTCATCCTCGATTGAGATCGCCGCCCGGTCCCCGGACAGCGAAAGGTTCACGCGCGCGCAACCGCCATATTTGATCGCATTGTCCATTAAGTTGGCGAACGCCCGCTTGATCGCCACAGGCTGGCATAGGACGGAGAGATGTTCCGGCCCGCTGTAGCTGACAGCGCAGTTCCGGTCTGAAAAGCTATCGCAGAGGCTGATGAGCAAGGCTGCGAGATCGAACTTCCGCGAAGGCTCGTTCTTAATATCGTCGCCCGCGAAGGCTAAAGTCGCCGAGATAAGCCGCTCCATGTCCTCCAAGCCTTCGATGACGCGGCCCTTGGGCTCGCCATCGGCCAATTCTTCGGCATCGAGGAGCAGGCGGGTCAAACCTGTCCTGAGATCGTGAGATACAGCCGCGATCATGTGCGCCCGCTCGTCGAGGAAGCGCTTGATGCGCTCCTGCATTTTGTTCATGGCCTGGCCAATGACCTCAACTTCGACCAGGTCTGCCGGAGCGATCAAGACGGGCTGGCG
>JBKQNN010000472.1:0-3505 GCA_052145975.1 Rhodomicrobium sp.
TTTTCCCTAAGCGAACTAATCAAGCGCACCGATCCGCTGCCCAAGGCAAAGTACGAGATAAAGAACCTTGGCCACCCGCTCGCAGCTCAAGCCGTCATCCAAAAGCAGGATGGCGTTCGCCCGGCGAGCAATCCGATGCTCCGCAGAACCGTCGCGCGCCAGCGACAGCAGTTCTTTCCGTTCGGCAGTGTTCAGAAATCCCCGGCGAATCATGCTGTGCAATGAGATCCTGTTCGCCGAACTTAGCAAGCACTTTCTTGCGGGTTCTCAATGAGTCAGGGTATATTTACGCCGCTGCGGCGGTTTTTTTCTCCGCACGGGAAGAGGCGCAAAGCCATTCGACGGCGCCGGGCGTCTCGTCCCAGCCTTTCTTGAACCGCGCTGCGTAGAGAACCGCCTCGTTCCGATCGCCCCAGGTGTAGCGGTCCGGAAGGGTCCTGGGCAGCTTCTTCTGCCCGCTAAGATACTGCCGGACATGTTTGTTCTTTGGGAGAGCGGCAGAAAGCGCCCGGCGCGATTTGGGGCTGTCGCCGTGCAGCCGGAAGGCAAGGAGGGCACGGCAAAAGGCGAAATCGGCCCTTGGATCGTTCCCGTAGTCTTTCAGGAGCGCGGCCAGCTCGTCATGAAGCCGATCTTCGAGCAAATATGCAGCCAGGACCGAGCGCACGCGCTGATTGTCGTTTGGGTTAAGCTTCAGCATCTCGCGGAGATGAGCGAGGCTTCCTGCCCGCTCGCCGCGCTCCCAAAGGCACTTGGCCAGGGCAAGCTTCGCCCGCATGAAAGGCCGGGTTCCGGGCCGTTCCCAGAACTGGCCAGCGAGCGTCTCGAACTTTTCGCCAATCGCCTTGCGGCCTGCTTCCAGGGCGGTCTCATAAAGTTCAAGCTGGAGATCGGAACCTTTCTCCACATGCTCCCCGAGAAGAGTGTAGGCATCCGCACAGAGGGGGCTGAGGGCCAGCGCTTTCTTGGCCAGCGCAATCCGCTTCTCTCTGGTGCCGGCTTCGCGCGCGTCGTGGCAAAGCTCCTGAGCCTGTTGCAGAGGCTTGAGCTTCCGCGTGCCTGCCCCAAGACCGATAACGTTCTCCAGGCTGTCAAAGCCGCCGGATTCGATAAGCCGGTTCGCCTGCTCTTGCGAGCTGGCTTCCTTCGCCCGCCTATTTGAAGCCATTCATTGCCCCTTCGCCATACCTGCCCCAGGGGCAGGCTAGCGAAACTGGCGATTCGCGCAAAACCTTCCGCGCCGTTTGCGCACAGGCTTGATGCCAAATCCGCTTGGGTGCTTCAGCAAAGTCCCCCCTCATCCTGTCCTTCTCCCCGAGGGGAGAAGGGACCCCAGAATTGTCCTCATGCCTTGACTTGAAGCCGCAGCCTTCTCCCTCTCCCCTTGGGGAGAGGGTTGGGGTGAGGGGGTCTTTCGCCGAAGCACTCAAGCGAATTTGGCGGTGGCGGCCTTGAGCCATTTGAGCGCGCTGCCCTTGAGCTGCGGGGCAAGCTCCTTGCGGACGCGCGCGTGATAGGCGTTGAGCCATTCGAGCTCCTCCGCCGTAAGCATTTCCGGCACCATCAGCCGGCGGTCGAACGGTGCGAGCGTCAGGGTTTCGAAGCCCATCATGGGCGTTTCGCCACCCGCGATGGCTTGCGGCTCCGTCACCACGCAGAGGTTTTCGAGCCGGATGCCGTAATGGCCTTCGCGGTAATAGCCGGGCTCGTTCGAAACGATCATGCCGGGTTCCAGCGCCACCGTGCCGTTGCGCGAGATCGACTGCGGGCCTTCATGCACGGACAAGAAGCTGCCGACGCCATGCCCGGTGCCGTGGCCATAATCGAGGCCCGCCGTCCACAGCGCGCGCCGGGCGAAGCCGTCGATATCGACGCCGCGCGTGGCCGCAGGGAAGCGCGCGTCCGCGATGGCGATATGCCCCTTGAGCACCAGCGTGTAATGCCGGCGCATCTCCTCCGTTGGCTCGCCGATGGCCACGGTGCGCGTCACATCGGTGGTCCCGTCCCGGTACTGCGCGCCGGAGTCGACGAGATAGAGCATGCCCGGCAGAAGCTTCTTATTGGTCTCCGGCGTGGCGCGATAATGGACGATGGCGCCGTTCGAGCCCGCGCCCGAGATCGTGTCGAAGCTCAAATCTTCGAGCAAATTGGATTCGCGCCGGAATGCCTCCAGTCTGTCCGAGGCCGTCAGCTCATCAATCTCGCCGGACGGCGCTTCCGCATCGAGCCAGGCCAGGAACCGGCACAGCGCCGCGCCATCCCGCACATGGGCCTCGCGCGCGCCTTTAAGCTCGGCGCCATTCTTTTGCGCCTTGAACAGGATGGACGGGTCGGTTGCTTCGACCGGCTTCGCCTTGCAGGCTTTCAGCGCCAGCACGGTTGTCAGCGTCGTCCGTGCGTTGTCGATCAGCACCTTGGCGCCCGGCTCGATCAGACTTGGCAGGAGCTTCGGGAGCGAGGCCAAATCGGCAACCCGCGCCAACTGCCCGATGGCTTCCCGGTTTTCCGGCGTGATGTGGCCCGGCGACGTGAACAGCACCGGTTCGCCAGCCGCCGGCACATAGGCCCTGACCAGCGGCACGGGCGTGTGCACGACGTCGTGTCCGCGAATGTTGAACAGCCAAGCCACGGCATCGGGCGCGCTGACGACAAGGCCCGCCGCTTGCTTCTCCAGAATGGCTTTTTGCACGCGTTCGAGCTTGGAGCCGGCGCCTTCGCCCGCGAAGCGCTCCTCGTGCAGGAAAACCGGCGCGTGCTGCTCGGCGGGGCGGTCCTTCCAGATGCGGTCCACCGGATTGCGCTTGCGGGCGCTCAGTTTGAACCCGGCTTTCGCGGCTTCCTCCTGGAGCGGCTTCAGCCCCGCGGGCGTGAAGAGCGCCGGATCGTAGCCGATCACCGCGCCCTTCGCGGCGTTGGCGGCGAGCCAGCTGGCGACCTTCGTCTTCGGGAACAGCTCGACGGCGTAGAGCCCTTCGCTCACCTCCGCCTTGGCCTGGAGCGTGTAGCGGCTATCGACGATGAGCGCGGCCTTGTCTTCGAGGATCACGGCGTGGCCCGCCGAGCCGGTGAAGCCCGTGAGCCAGGCGAGCCGGTCCGCATAAGCCGGCACGTATTCGTTCTGGAACGCGTCGGCCTTGGGCACGATGAAACCGTTCAGTCCGGAGGACTTGAGCGCGGCCCGCAAGGCGCTCAGGCGGGCCGCTGCTTCAGAATCGCGTTGCTGCATGGTGCATTCCTGGGCGGGTTCTTATCGACGCCTCCTCCGTTGTCATGGCCCGGCTTGACCGGGCCATCCACGAGAAATCCCATGTACTCAACGGGTTACTGGATGGCTGGGTCAAGCCCGGCCATGACAACTGAGTTTGTCTCAAGGATTTCGATGAATTCACGCTGGGCACGGAATTGTAAAGCCATGGGTTTCTTCGTCTTTGTGCGATCTGAGGATAGAGCCCAAATAGTGCCGGTAGAAGCGCAGGCGATCCAGCAGCGGAGCCTTCCTGTTCAA
>JBKQNN010000473.1:0-7434 GCA_052145975.1 Rhodomicrobium sp.
GGATGGGGGGGAAGGGACGCCTGAATAACCGTGACGGCAGTTCGAGGGTTCCCTCTCCCATGGGGAGAGGGACAGGGTGAGGGGAGATTCCCTCAGCGTAATCCGTTACTTAGCGTTATCTTAGCGCGTATGGGGTCAAGCCCGAAGGCATGCTTTTCCGGACGCGCTCTAGCTGGAATTCGCGGCCAGCCTTTGCCTCGCCATTTCCAAAAGCATTTCGCGATCCGCGCTGAACCCGCCCTCGGCCCAGCGCTCCTCAAGCTCCCGCAGAAGCGCGCCAAGCGCTGGCCCTGGCTCCAAGCCCAGCGCGATTAAATCCGCACCGCTGAGCGCGAAGCTCGGCCGTTCCCAGCCTTCCGCGAGCGCCGCGGCGAAGCGCCAATCCCCTTCGTCCGGCGCCGCGCCGCTGTCCGCCCAGGCAAGCAGAAGGCGCCCGAGATAGAGCCGTGACCCTAGCTTATAGAGTAGGACCTGCAACGCAGCCTTGCCGTAAGCCGATGAAATGGCTGGTGAAATAGCGGAAAACCCCTCCAGCTCTTTCGCCTCCTGCGAAGAAAGCCGCAGCTTCTCCGCTAGCCGGCCGGCATCTTCCTCGACGAAAATTCCCAGCGCCGCGAGCCGCAATACCGGGTCCGGCGCGAGCCCAAGCGCGGCCTCGATTCCGCAAAGCCGCTCGAAGCGCGTGCGCCGCGCAACGGCACCGAGGAGAAGCAGGAGCAGGCCAGTTTCGTCCATTATTTCAATGGCTTCGCCCGCACGCGGGGCCACCAGAATGCGCAAAAGCTCCATCCGCACGCGCTCGCGCGAAAGCCGCAACAGGCCCATTCTTTCGCGGATCGCGGCGGCAAGCCCATCGCGGTCGAAGCCGCCCGCCGCATACCCGGCGCTGAACCGGAAAAAGCGCAAGATCCGCAAATAATCCTCGCGGATTCGCTGCGCCGGATCGCCTACAAAACGCACGCGGCCCGCGCGCAAATCGCTTAGGCCGCCAAGCGGATCGTGCACCTTGCCTTGAGCATCGGCATAGAGCGCGTTCATAGTGAAATCCCGCCGGTGCGCGTCCTCCGCCCAATCGGTGCCGAAGGCGACGGTCGCGTGGCGGCCGTCGGTTTCGACATCGCGGCGCAGCGAAGTCACTTCGAAGGGCACGCCGCCCGCGATCAGCGTCACGGTGCCATGCGCGATGCCGGTGGGCACGGTCTTGATGCCTGCCTGGCCTGCGAGCCGGATCACATCCTCAGGCTTCGCGGTGGCCGCGAAATCCACCTCCGTGACCGGCCGGCCAAGCAGCGCATTCCGCACCGCGCCGCCCACAGCGCGTACCTCAAAGCCCTCGCGGTTGAGGCACGCAAACACGGCCTGCGTTCCCGGCCACCGGAACCACTCCGCCGCCGCAACGCTGGGCATGGGTGAGGTCATGGGATGTCGCACCGGAGTGCATCATGATCGGGCGTTCCGCCCCTCATCCTGTCCTTCTCCCCACGGGAGAAGGCACGCCTGAATAGCGCCTGGAGCGTGCAACACCGTCCCCTCTCCCATGGGGAGAGGGACAGGGTGAGGGGCGTGACCGTCGAGAAAAACACCCCCTGCATCACATCTTCTCCGGCGCGTAGAGCCGCTCGTAAAGGTTGCGCACGATGGCGGCGGTTGCGCCCCAGATGAACCGTTGCTCGAATTCGATGGCGTAGAACAGGATCTTTCTGTCCTTCCATTCGCGCAGGTGCCTGATATGATTTTTCTCGTCCATCAGAAAAGATAGGGGCACTTCAAAGACTTCCGCCACTTCACCCGGGTCCGGCACCGGCTGGAAACCGGGCTCGACCAGCGCAACCACGGGCACGATGCGAAAGCCCGTGCCGGTGTTGTGCAGGTCGAGCAGGCTCAATGGCGTCACCAGGGCGGGCGGGATGCCAACCTCTTCTTCCGCCTCGCGAATCGCCGTCTCGACCGGCGTCGCGTCGCCCGCCTCGATCTTGCCGCCCGGAAAAGAGATTTGCCCGCTATGGGCGGCGAGATGGGAGGTGCGCAGCGTGAAAAGCACGGTCGCCTCGGGCTCGCGCGCCAAGACTGGCACCAGCACCGCCGCCGTTCTCCACGACGAGGGCGGTACGAGATGTTCAAGCCTTAAATTTTCGTTAGGGTTTCCGTCCGCGTCAAGCCTGCGCCCGGCCTCAATTCCGTATGAAATTGGCTGCGCGGCCATCCAGGAGGCCATGCCGAGCTCAATCCCGCGGGTCCGCGCCCGTTCGGCAAAAACCGTTGCAGAAAAAGGGCTTAACGCAGTGTCCGTTTTGATGCTATTGAGTCCGGGCATCGGCGCGGCTCCTTAATGCTGACAAATTATTGCTGCGGATCGCTGCCAAGGCTCTTTCGCTGCATAGCCTCGTGGCACGATGCTTGCTCCAACCGGGCGTTGTGTCCCCAGTTTGCATCAGCATATACTCTGGATTAAAGACGGCGCAGCCAAACCGCAACTGTCATCGAGCAGGTTCTTACCTCTATGCACCATTCCTCCGAGCACAGCATCGTAGCCCGCGCCGACGACATCCGGTCGAAGGTCGCTCGCGCCAAGGAGGCCATATCGCAGGTCATTTTCGGGCAGAATACCGTCATCGAGCTTGTTCTCGTCAACATTCTTTCCGGCGGCCATGCCTTGCTGATCGGCGTTCCGGGTTTGGCGAAAACCTCCCTTGTCGAGGCGCTTGGCTCAGCCCTCGGGCTTAACGCAAAGCGGATTCAATTCACGCCCGACCTTATGCCCTCCGATATTGTGGGCACCGAAGTGCTCGAAGAAAAGGCCGGCTCGCGCTCCTTCCGGTTCATCGAAGGCCCTGTTTTTACTCAGCTTCTGATGGCGGATGAGATCAATCGCGCGAGCCCCAAGACGCAATCGGCGCTTTTGCAGGCGATGCAGGAGAGGCAAGTGACCTTCGCCGGCCATACCTATTCGCTGCCCATGCCATTTTTCGTGCTCGCGACCCAGAACCCGCTTGAGCAGGAGGGCACCTACCCCTTGCCCGAGGCGCAGCTCGACCGCTTTCTCATGCAGATCGATGTGACCTACCCCGATGCCGCGGCCGAGCGGCGCATGCTGTTCTCGACGACTGGGCTTGAAGACCGCAAGGTGCATCAAGTGCTAAAGGCCGAAGAGGTCATGGCGGCGCAACGCTTCGTCCGCCAGATCCCAGCGGGCGATAGCGTCGCCGGCGCGATTTTGAAGCTCGTGCGTTCGGCGCGTCCGCAAACGGAAGAGGCGGCCCCGCGCGTGAACGAACTCGTGGCTTGGGGCCCAGGGCCGCGCGCCAGCCAAGCCCTGATGATGACGGTGCGCGCGCGCGCGCTGGTCGAGGGCCGCCTGGCGCCATCGGTCGACGACGTAATCGCGCTGGCGAAGCCCGTGCTGCGGCACCGCATGGCGCTCACCTTCACTGCCCGGACCGAAAACATCACCGTCGATCAAGTCATCGACGGCCTCGTCGCTCAGCTATAGCGAGTTAGCCACCCACCGATGTCAGCGGACCTTAAAACACGCACGCCTGCCGTCTCGCTTGAAGAAGCCGCACAAGACCTCGCGGCAAAGCTTCCCGCGCTACTGGTGGAGGCGCGGCGCGTGGCTTCGACCGTCGCCCAAGGCACGCATGGCAGGCGGCGGGCCGGTCCCGGCGAGACATTCTGGCAATACCGGAGCTTCGAGCACGGCGATTCCGCCTCGCTCATCGATTGGCGCCGATCGGCGGGATCGAGCCATCTTTTCGTGCGTGAACGCGAATGGGAGGCGGCGCACACGGTCTGGATTTGGATCGATCTATCGCCCTCAATGCATTTCCGCTCGCATCTTGCTACTTCGACGAAAGCGGAGCGGGCGATCGTGCTGGCGCTGGCGCTTGCTTCGCTGCTTTCCGACGCGGGCGAGCGTGTGGGCATACCGGGCCTCATGCAGGCCAAGGCGGGGCACAACACCGCATCGTTTATAATCGAGGCTTTGGCCCGTTCGCTTTCGGGCCCGTCCCGCAAAAGCTTACCCGATGCCAATTGCCGCCTGGGCCGCCATTCGGAGCTGGCGATTTTCAGCGACTTCCTGGAACCTCCGGAGGGGCTTGCCGCGGCCTTCAGCGCCATCGCACGCCAGGGCGTACGCGGCCATATCGTTCAAGTTCTCGATCCTGCTGAGGAAAGCCTGCCTTACCAGGGACGGGTCGAGTTCTTCGATGAGGAAACCGAAGTGCGCTTCATTGCCGAGCGGGCCGAATCCCTGCGCGACAGCTATCGGCAAAAGCTCTCCGCGCATAAGGCAGCCATTGCATTTCACGCCGGCGGACTGGGTTGGACGCCCTTTCTCCACCACACGAACCGCCCTGCGGTCGAGGCGCTGCTGCCGCTGCATATGCACCTGTCCGGCCTTGAAAAGGCATACCGGGCCAAGGGTACACTCAAAGGCCAGCTTGCTGGGGATCAACTTGCCGGGGAAGGCGACCCCTCATGACAAGCGGCCTGCTGGGCACTTTGACCTTTACCTATCCCTGGATGCTTGCGGGTCTGGGCGCGCTGCCGGTGATTTGGCTGCTCCTACGGCTGACGCCGCCGCGCCCACATTCGGTCCCGTTCCCGCCGGCTTCGCTTTTGCTTGGATTGCGCGCGAACGAGAAAACCCCGATCCGCAGCCCCTGGTGGCTGACGCTGCTGCGGATGATCGCCGCCGCGGGCGTCATCGGCGCGCTCGCAGGCCCGGTCATCAAGCCGCAATCGGCCGCAACGGTGGCGATCTCGGAGCCGCTCGTTGTGGTGGTGGACAACGGTTGGGCTGCGGCCAGCCGTTGGGCCAAACGGCAATCCTTCGCCGATCAGCTTTCCTCCCAGGCGGAGGAGGGGGGGCAATCGCTTTATCTGGTCCCCACCGCCGGGCCGGCGGCGCCGCTTTCGCCTCTGACGCCGGAGGATTTCCGGCAGCGTTTTGCCTCGCTCGTGCCTGAGCCTTTTTCCGGCGGCCGCGCTGCCGCAGCCGAGCAAATCGAGAAGGAGCTTGCATCGCAAAAGGGCAAGGTCCGGGTTGCGTGGCTCTCCGATGGCGTCGGGGATGCCGGCTCCGATGTCGGCTCCGTTGAGCTAGGAAAGGCGCTGAGCGCGCTTGCCGAGGGCGGAGCCATCGACGTCTATGGCGACGTTCCGGGCGCTGGCGCTTTGGCGATTACGAGTACCGGGGAAGCGGCGGGAGCCATTCACGCCCGTGTTTTGAAGGCCGAGCCAGGCGCACGCAAGGGGCAGGTTGCCGCCGTGACCGCGCGCGGGGAAATCCTGGCGGCGGCGCCTTTCGATACCGCCGCGGGCTCCAAGGGCGAAGCCGCGCTCGATCTTCCGCTCGACCTGCGCAACCAGGTCGCCCGGCTCGAAATTCCCGGCGAAGCCTCGGCGGGCGCGGTGTATCTCTTCGATAGCGAGTCGCAGCGAAGACGCGTAGGCGTGGTCGCAAGCGAGGGCAGTGAGGAGGCGCAGCCGCTGCTTTCCCCCGTTTACTATCTCGAACGCGCTCTCACACCCTACGCGGAGGTTACGCGAGCGCACACCGCCAATCTCGATCACGCCACCGCAGACCTCCTATCTGGCTCTCCGTCCATCATTATTTTGAGCGACGTGGGCCGTCTCGCCGGCTCCGCGCGCACGCGGCTTCGCGCCTTTGTCGAAAAAGGCGGGATGCTCATCCGCTTCGCCGGTCCGCGGCTCGAACAGGGCGGGGATGCGCTGCTGCCCGCTCCTTTGCGCGAAGGCGGGCGCACGCTGGGCGGGACCATGACATGGGCCTCGCCGCAAAAACCGGCTCCCTTCGAGCAGGGTTCCCCCTTCTACGGGCTTTCCATACCGAACGACGTGACGATTTCGCAGCAAGTCCTCTCCGATCCATCCGCCATGCCGCACGAGGCCAAGGTTTGGGCGCGCCTCATGGATGGCACCCCGCTCGTGACGGCCGCCAGGCGCGGGGCAGGCGTGCTCGTTTTTTTTCACATTACCGCTAACCCAGATTGGTCTAATCTTCCGATCTCAGGTTTATTCGTGGAGATGATGCAAAAGATTCTAGAGCTATCTCCTTTGCAGCTTAGTCAGACAGGTGACGAAGCCGGAAAGCCGGCCGAAACCGCCGCCGCTCCCGGCCAGGATGAGCTGCTAAAGCCGTGGCGCGTTCTGGACGGCTTCGGCAAGCTCGCCGACCCCCCGGAGCGTACGAAAGCGATTGCATACTCCGGGATCGGCGCGGCCCGCAGCAGCGCATCGAATCCAGCTGGGCTATACGGTCCCCAAAATGCGCTCCACGCGATCAACGTCACGAGGGACGTAGACGCGTTGCAGCCGCTGAAACTGCCCGCCAATGCCCATGTCCGCGCCTTCGCGGATGCCAAGACCGTTGCGCTCGCTCCATGGCTTTATCTGCTCGCATTGCTCCTTTTCCTTGCAGACGGCACCGTTTGCGCGCTGTTTCTCGGCAGCGGGGCCATCCGCTGGCGCCGGGCTGCAGCTGCCGTTGTTGGCTTTGCGTTTTTCGCCGGGTTCGCAGTTCCAGGCGCGCACGCCGAAGCGGCCAAGGATAGCGCCGCTGCGGCAGACTTCGCGCTCCAGGCCTCTCTTGAAACGCGCTTGGCCTATGTGGTGACGGGAAATGGCGAAATCGACCGGATCAGCAAGGCCGGTCTTTCGGGCCTCTCCAAGGTCCTGAACGCACGTACCGCCGTCGAGCCTGGCGAGCCCATGGGCATCGACCCCGCCCGCGACGAGCTTGTGTTCTTCCCCCTGATCTATTGGCCTGTGCTGCCCGATGCAGAGCCGCTGCCCGACCGGGTACTCGCGAGAGTCGACGCCTACATGAAGCAGGGCGGCCTGATCATCTTCGATACCAAAAATGATGGCACCTTCAGCGGCAGCGTCACGAGGGGAACATCGACGCCCTTGGGCCAGCTCCTGGGCAAACTCGATCTCCCGCCCTTGCAGCGCTTGCCGGAGGGCCATGTGCTGACCAAGGCGTTCTATCTTCTGCAAACCTTCCCTGGACGCTGGGATAATGGCGATCCCTGGGTTGAAGCGCAGGCCGAGAGCGCGGATTCGGCAAAGCGCGGCGTGAAATCGGACGGCGTCAGCTCGATTATCGTGACCTCGAACGATCTCGCCGCCGCCTGGGCGCTGGACGACAGCGACCGGCCCATGTTTGCTACCGTCCCTGGCGGCGAAGAGCAAAGGGAACTATCGTACCGCGTGGGCGTCAACATTGTGATGTATGCGCTGACCGGGAACTACAAGGCCGACCAGGTGCATGTGCCGGCTATCCTCGAACGGCTGGGGCACTGATCGCGATATGCTTATCGACAAAAAAGACCCCCTCACCCCAACCCTCTCCCCAAGGGGAGAGGGAGTCGGCCGCGGCCCTATCCGCGGCGTAGAGGGTAATTCGGG
>JBKQNN010000474.1:0-3637 GCA_052145975.1 Rhodomicrobium sp.
GGATGGGGGGGAAGGGACGCCTGAATAACCGTGACGGCAGTTCGAGGGTTCCCTCTCCCATGGGGAGAGGGACAGGGTGAGGGGAGATTCCCTCAGCGTAATCCGTTACTTAGCGTTATCTTAGCGCCTATGGGGCTTGACCCGGAGGTGTGAGCGGTTTTTTCCGATAAGACGCACGGGTGAATCCTCCACCCGCTAAAGCAGTTGGCTTCCGGTTACGGCTGAGAGCCGGATTGGCTGGCCATGAGGCCGGCCATATTACTTACTTATATAAAACCGGCATTTCTGCCGAACGAACCCAATTTCGGTTAACAACCCGTGGTGCTACGCATCCTGCCGCCTAACGGGGACTCTAAGCAAAGACTTAGTGCCGCGTTGATTCCATCAAAAGCGAATAGGCTCTAGCTCGAAGAGCAGTTCATTTCCATGCGGCACGAAAAAGCGTTACCTCCCGCGCGCGGTGCGCCAAGCGTGGAAGCGTTCCTCCTTGTGTGCCTCGTCGAAAGCCTCGAATTCTTCCCAAAGCGCGCGCTCGGCGTGGGTTCGCGCTTCGCGGGCTTGCTGCGCCTGGAGCCGCGCCTGCTGCTCCGCCTGGACACGGGCGTCCTCCATGCGTTGCGCGGCAAGCCGCGCATGCACTTCGACCTCGGCCGCGTCCAACAGCTCAACCAGATGGCGCGCCTCTGCGGCAGCCCGCGATTCGGTTAGCAGGCGCTCGCGGTATTCCGGGTTCAGCTGCTCCATCAGCCAGCCAAGCTCCTCGCGCGACGGCGGCCGCAAAGGAAGGGACACCTGCGGCCCCCATACAAGCCGGTTGCAAGACAACGCCCAGCGCTGAAGCTCGTTATTCGCATGCAGCTTCGCATTGGAGATCTTTCCAGGCATGCTCATCGAACGTTCTATTTCCTGGCGGTGCGCCTCTTGGACCTCCTCGCTTACGGGTCCGTTGAAGGCATAGCTTGCATCGAATTGGCTGGTCATTACGGTGCATCCTTGAGGCAGTGCGTCAAACCAGGCTTGAACAGCACCATAGTTTACGTCAAGTCAAGCGTGCGAGCATGTGCAAAGATTGGGCTCGCGGGGTGCTTCAGTGCCGCAGCGATCCGGGCAGATGCCCCTCGCAACGATGGCAACTTTGGCGGAGCAAGCGGGATGCCTGACAAACATGGAAAGCCTTATGTGTATCTCGCGGGGCCCGACGTCTTTTACCCGGACGCAATTGAGAGAGGGGCGAAGATGAAGGCGGCGCTCGCCCTGCGCGGCATGACCGGCCTTTTCCCGCTCGACGATGAGCTGCATGCCAACGATTACCGCGATCCTGGCGAGCTTGCGCTAGCCATCGCCGGGGCATGCGAGGCACAGATTCGCACGGCCGATATGGGCATCTTCAACATCGAGCCTTGGCGCGGGCCGGAAGCGGACGACGGCACGGCCTACGAGTTGGGCTTCATGGCCGCGCTCGGAAAGCCGGTTGTGCTCTATACGAACGATTCGCGCCCCTTCGCGGAGCGGATCGCCGCCGATGTTTATGGAGGCGAGGTCTATCGCGACGGTTCCATACTGCGCGGCAAGCGCGATTGTCTGACGATCGAGGAGTTCGAGGGCTTCGCCGATAATCTCATGCTGATTAACGCGGGCGTGAGGTCCGCCCGCCTCCTGTTGGGCGCCAGCGCCGGCCCCTCCGCCGTGGTGCATCGCGATTTCGAGGCCGCGGCAGACTTCGCGAAAGCGCTATGGCAGCGTCAGAATAGCCCAGCTTAGGAACAGCCTGACTTGTTATTTGGCCCTTGCCAAGTTCCGCGCCGCGCGCGACGATAGGCTTTCGCCGCCCGCCGCGGCGGGCGGCCCAAAAAGAACAATTCCGGATGAGGAAGATCGAAATGGGCGTTAATGGAAATACGAACGGCAGAAGTCCGCGCTGCATTGCGCTTATCGGGCCCAACGCCAGCGGCAAGACAACGCTTTTCGAGGCGCTCCTGGCAAGAACAGGCGCCGCGGGCCACGAAGGCTCGGAAATCCGCAAAACGATAAGCGATCATTCGCCGGAGGCCCAGGCGCACGGCATGAGCGTCGAGCTCAGCGTGGGCACGATGGAGTTTCTAGGCGATCAGTTCACGCTTCTCGACTGTCCGGGCTCGGTCGAATTCCAGCACGATGGCATGGCGGCGCTTGCGGGCTGCGACGCGGCCATCGTGGTTTGCGAGGCCGACGATAAAAAGCTCTATGCCCTGCAGATGGTCATGAAGGGCCTCGAAGCCACGGGTATTCCGCACCTCCTTTTTGTCAATAAGATCGACAAGGTTAGCCACGCCCTGACCGATGTCCTGAAAATGATGCAGAGCGCGAGCCGGATTCCGCTGCTCCTGCGGCAAATCCCGATTTGGGAAAATAACGTGGTGAGCGGCTTCGTCGATCTGGCGCTCGAGCGCGCCTATGTCTATCGCGAGCATACGCAGAGCGAAACGATCGAAATTCCCTCCGATTTGGCGAAGTTCGAGGCCGATCAGCGTTTCACCATGCTCGAAAAGCTTGCCGATTACGACGACGAGCTGATGGAGCAGCTCTTAAGCGACGTGATGCCGAGCCGGGATAAGGTTTTCACCGACCTCGTCGTCGAATTCAAGCGCGGCCAGATTTGCCCGGTTTTCTTCGGATCGGCCGAGCACGGAAACGGCCTGAGCCGGCTGTTGAAGGCGCTGCGGCACGAGACCCCGTTCGTCGAGGAAACGGCCAAACGCTTGGGGCTCGGCTCCGCGAAGTCCGCCGCCTACATCATGAATACCTATCACACCTCGCATGCGGGCAAGCTTTCGCTGGCGCGGGTGCTGGCCGGGCAATTCGCGGACGGTGCTTCCGTCTATAGCGTGGCCGGCGAGGAGCGCATTTCGGGCGTGTTTCAGGTCACGGGTTCCGATGTGAAAAAGCGCGGCCCCGCAACGGCTGGCGAGACGGCGGCATTCGGCAAGCTGGAGAGCCTGCCCACGGGCACGACGATCACCACCGAAAAGGGCGGCACGATCTCCATCCAGGCCGCCCAGCCGCCCAAGCCGGTCTATGGGCTTGCCATCGCGGTGTCCGAACGCAAGGACGAGATCAAGCTCACCGCGGCACTGTCGAAGCTCATCGACGAGGACCCTTCGCTAACACTCGTCCATGACCGCGAGGTGGGTCAGATCATTCTCTGGGGCCAGGGCGAGATGCATTTGCGCGTGACCTTGGAGCGGCTGCAGCGGCGCTTCGGCATCAAGGCGCAGACGGCCAAGCGGCAAATTCCCTATAAGGAGACGATCCGCAAAAGCATCGAAATCCGCGGCCGGCACAAGAAGCAAAGCGGCGGCCATGGGCAGTTCGGCGATGTGGTGGTGGAGATTTCGCCGCAGCCGCGCGGGGAGGGCTTCGCGTTCTCCGAGGCCGTCACCGGAGGTGCTGTGCCGCGCAACTATTTCCCGGCGGTGGAAATGGGTGTGCGCGATTATCTCGGCGCCGGGCCGCTGGGCTTCCCGGTCGTCGATGTCGCGGTCTGCCTGAAGGACGGCTCCTATCACACGGTCGACTCGTCGGAGATGGCGTTCCGCACGGCTGGCCGCATCGCCATGAGCGAGGGTATGCCGAAATGCTCGCCCGTGCTGCTGGAGCC
>JBKQNN010000475.1:0-16569 GCA_052145975.1 Rhodomicrobium sp.
GTGTCGATCCGGCAATCGCCTTCGTTCACGGCGATGTCGATGGCCTCGTCCACCACGGGATAGACCCAGACCGAGGCGAAGCTCGTATGCCGGCGCGCGTTGGAATCGTAGGGCGAGATGCGCACCAGCCGGTGCACGCCCGACTCGGTCTTGAGCCAGCCATAGGCGTTCTGGCCCTTGATCTGGATGGTCGCCGACTTGAGGCCCGCCTCTTCGCCCGCGTTGCTTTCGATCAGCTCGACCTTGTAGCGCTGCTCGTCCGCCCAACGCATATACATGCGCAAAAGCATCTCGGCCCAGTCCTGGCTCTCGGTGCCGCCAGCACCTGCGTGAACCTCCAGGAAGGTGTCGTTGCCGTCGGCCTCGCCCGAGAGCAGCGCTTCCACCTCGCGGCGCTGGACCTCGGTCCGGAGCACCGCCAGCGAGGCCTCCCCTTCTGCCACCACGGCGGCGTCGTGCTCTTCCTCGCCAAGTTCGATGAGCGTGGTGGCGTCGTTCAGCCGCGAATCGAGCTGGGAATAGGCGTTAAGCGCGCTATCGAGGTGCTGGCGTTCGCGCAGGAGCTTCTGCGCCCGCTGCGGACTATCCCAAAGTGCGGGGTCTTCGGCGACGGCGTTCAGTTCCTTGAGACGGACCTGCGCCTTATCCCAGTCAAAGATACCTCCGTAAGAGAGACAGGGATTGCTTGATTTCGTCGACGATGGCGAGCGTTTCAGGGCGCATTTTTTGTAGTTCCATTTGCGGTAACGGCTAGAGCGGACGCAGGCGCGTCCGGCTCCAGTCAATCGAATAATTGCGTTAAGATGAGGCCGGCTTGCGTTAGTACAAGCCTCCGGGGCTCGGTTGCCGGCCGTAAGGAGGCGGATAGGGGTTTCCGCCGGCCGGGGGATAGGGTTGCGCGGTGGCGCCCGGCGCGGCGGCGCGTTCGCGTTCAGAGGGCGGCCAATCGCCGCGTACGGGCTGCGGCGCACCCCAGGGTGCCGCGGACCCTCCGTCTTCGGCAACCCCATAGGAGCCCTCCGCGGGCTCTGTACCTGGCTTGAAATACTCCTCGATGGCGTCGGGATCGTTCCGGTCTGTCCTAAGCCCAGTGTGCTTGTTCACCATCACCATCCGGATGTCCGGCGGCGTGCGGAACGGAACGTCGGGCTTACCCTTCAAGGCGAGCTTGAAGAAGTCCGCGAAGATTGGCGCGGCCACCCCGCCACCGGTTTCCCCGTGGCCCATCGGCTTCGGATTGTCGTAGCCGATGAAGATGCCCATTGCGATATCCGGCGAAAAGCCGATAAACCAAGCGTCTTTCTCTTCGTTGGTGGTTCCGGTTTTGCCGCCGAGCGTCTTACCTACGGTCTTATGTACTATAGCGCCGGTGCCGCGAAGTGCCACACCTTCCAGCATCGACGTGACTTGATAGGCGGTCATCGGATCGACGATCTGTTCCCGGTCGTCGCTAAGCTGCGGCACTTCCTGCCCGCGCCAAGCCTCGGCGCTGCAATTGTTGCACTGCCTGGCGTCGTGGCGCCAAACCGTGTGGCCATAGCGGTCTTGGATACGGTCGATGAAGGTCCATTTGATCTTCTTGCCGCCGTTCACAAACATGCAATAGGCTGTGGTCAGCCGCATGAGCGTCGTCTCGCCCGCGCCAAGCGCCATCGAAAGCAGCGGCGGCAGATCGTCGTAAACGCCGAAGCGGCGCGCATATTCGCTGACGATTGGCATGCCGACGTCCTGCGCGAGCCGGATGGTCATCAGGTTCCGCGACTTTTCGATGCCGATGCGCAAGGGCTGCGGGCCGTGTACCTGCTTGTCGTAATTCTCAGGCCGCCACAAACCTTGATTGTTGCCCTGATCGATGGCAATCACGGCGTCGTTCACAATCGTGGATGGCGTATAGCCATTATCGAGAGCGGCCGCATAAACGATGGGCTTGAAAGAAGACCCAGGCTGCCGCCGCGCCTGCACTGCGCGGTCGAACTGGCTTTCGGCGAAGCTGAAGCCGCCAACAAGGGCCAGCACTCGGCCATTATGCGGGTCCATGACAACCGCAGCACCGGCGATTTGGGGGATCTGCATCAATTGCCATGACGCGGCAACAAGCTTGGGCTCGCCCTTGGGCGGTTTGCCGCCGGGCGGAGTTTCCCTCACCTCCCTGACGGGCGGGTCGAGCTCCGTAGGCGGGGAGACGTAGACCACATCGCCCACGGTGAGAATATCGCTGACGCCCGCACCGTTTTTCGACCTGCCCTTCAAGCTATCGTAGGCCCATTTCACGCCTTGGGCCGGCAGCTCTACCGTCTTGCGCTCAGGCTCGACGTTTCCATTGGGCAATCTACCCGGCTGCAAGCCAACGACGGCCTTGTCCCTGGAAGATTGCAGCACCACCGCCAGCCGCCAGGGCTCAACGTCGGCCAAAGCTGGCTCATCGGCGAGCTTGGCGCCCCAGTCGCCATCTCCGAATTGAATATGCGACACGGGCCCGCGCCAGCCGCCATGCTTCCGGTCGAACCCCACGAGCCCCTGACGCAGTGCGGCGCGCGCCATTTGCTGGAAGTCCGGATTGAGTGTCGAGCGCACCGAATAGCCGCCCGTATAGAGGCTTGAATTCGTTGGATCGTTTTCGTCCTGGCCGTAGATGTCCACCAGTGAGCGCCGCACTTCCTCGGCGAAATATTCCGCCGCGAAGGTGGACGGCCCGACCTGCCTGCTGCTCATCTCGAGCGGCATCTTCTTGGCGGCTTCCCCATCGGCGACACTGATGAAGAAGCGCCCCGTAATGTTGTCCTTGAAGCGCTCCATATTGTCGATGATGGCATTGCGCCGGGCCAGCGCATCCTGGAATGTCTTGCCGCGCGCGGTCGTAAGCTGGAATTTCGACGGCTCCTTGGGCAGCGCCGCGAGATAGGCGGCTTCTTGGATGTCCAGCTCGTGCAGCTCTTTGCCGAAATAGCGCAAGCCAGCCGCCGCCACGCCATAGGCGCCTGCGCCGAGATAGATTTGGTTGAGATACAGGTCGAGGATCTGATCTTTCGTAAATGCGCGATCGATGCGAACCGCCAGGATCGCCTCCCTCGCCTTGCGCATGAAGGTCCGGTCGCTGTTCAAGAGAAAGTTCTTCGCAACCTGCTGGGTGATCGTGGACGCGCCCTCTCTTTTGTTGCGCATAACGTTGTTGAAAACAGCGCGCGCGATGCCCTGGAGGTCGATGCCGCCGTGCTCATAAAAATGCTGATCCTCGGCGGCCAGAAAGGCGTAGATGACCAGCTTCGGCATGACTTGAACGGGCACGTAGATGCGGCGCTCTTTCGCAAACTCGGCAATGAGCCTGCCGTCGCCCGCATGCACGCGCGTGATAACGGGGGGTTTGTAATTCGACAGCTTTTCGTGGTCCGGCAAATCCTTCGAGATCTGCCACAGGAAGTAGGCCGCGCCAGCAGCGCCGGCGAGAAACAAGAAGACGCCTGCGGTGAACGCAAAGCCCAAAAAACTCAAAACCCAGTTTTTGCGCCTTTTCTTGGCGGGCGGCTTCACGGATGAATTGATTCGCATCAGTTCCTAGCCTGTTTATGCGATAGGCGCTCCGGCATGGCCGATCCGCGGGCGCAAACATTTATGCGTGCATCACGAGCATAACCGCATAGCCAAATTGTGACAGTATATAATGCTTTTGAATGGCGGCTAATCACAAGATCGGACCATCGGCAACCGTAGGTTAACAGCCTCCCGGCCAGGGAGATCGATACGTGCACTGCTTTTGGCACACTTGCGGCAAACTCTGTTGTCATGGCCAGGCTTGACCAGTCATCCACTAAACCATTGAGTAGACGGGCTTCATCATGGATGGCCCGGTCAAGCCTGGCAACGATGGAAGCGAAACCTTCACAACGGTATATGGGCCAGCCGCTCCGAAATGAAATTGCTCACGGCGGCGGCAAGCGCCGCAGCCGTTTTGGCGCGCCATTCCGCCGAAATTAACAATTTCTCGTCCTCGGTGTGGCTCAAATATCCAAGCTCGATGAGCACTGCTGGAACGCCTGCCGACTTCAACACCCGCAAATTGGCGCTTCGTTGGGGCCTGATGTTGAATTTCATCTCATCTTTCATGTGCTCAATCAAATAGTTCGCGAGAGCGAGCGATCTATTCTTTTTGCCGCGGCTTTCGAGTTCGTTCAAAATGCTGTTGATTTGCGCCTTGACGGTGGGCTGCAGCGCCTGCTCGCTGCCAACGCCAGCATTCAAGTCCGCCTTGTTCTCGTTCTGAGCGAGCAACTTTGCCTGCTCGTCCGAAGCCGTTTCCGACAAAGTGTAGATCGTGCCGCCCCGCACTTCCTGCACGCTTTTAACGCCAAGCCGCTTCGCGTCGAGCGCGTCGGCATGAATGGAGATGAGAAGGTCGGCCGTCGCTCCCGAAGCGATCTCAGCCCGGTCGTCCAAGGGCACGAACACATCGGCGCTCCTTGTGGCGATAACGCGGTATTTTCCGGTTTCCTCAAGCTTTTCTTTGAACACCCTGCAAAAGTCGAGCGTGACGTCCTTCTCGGGGATGCCCGTGGTGCGTCCATGTGCGCCGGCGTCAATCCCGCCATGGCCCGGATCGATGACGATCACCGGTCTCCTATCTCCGGCATCCTTTTTCTGCGCAGCCATCTGCGCCGGCGTCCCGGACTCCAGCGGAGGCGGCGCTTTGATTTGGGCAACGAAGGCTTTATGGGTCGATTTTGCCAGTTCGATCACCAGCCTGGCCGGCAGTCCATTTTCCGGTGGCAGCAACTCGGATTTTTCGACAACTGCGGCCTCGGTCAAATTGATCACGATGCGCGACTTTCCCGCGGCGAGCCGGCCCGACCGCGACGAAAGAACGAGGGCGCGTGCGCCTTCCGGCACCTGGATTTCGGTTTCAGGAAGATCGACGACGATTCTATAGGGATCGCTGATGGGAAAAATCCGGTAATCGGTTTTTTTCGAGAGGAAGGCCACATACCTGGTATGCTGAATGTCTCCGCCGATTTCGGGCGTGACGGGGACCCGCTCCGCGGCCAGTGCAGCAGGGCCGCTCATCAGAAAGGCAAAGAGGACAGCCCTCGTAAATGCTAGATATCCGGCTCTACCTCTTGCGCTTCCCATCCGCTGCACCTTCACGCCCCACTTCAGGCTTGCGCTTATAGCACGGTGCGGACCCCCGTCTAGCCCGGCATCCCGCAATTGCCCACACCTCGCAAGCGATAATTAACAATTCACGGAAGCCTGTTTAGGTCTTGCTTGCGGCCGGCACGAACACAACGTATTAGTGATATGTCAACCCTCCCCGGGTTAATGGTGGCTCTACGCTGAGTCATTGGACGGCCCGGGATCAGCGGGTGAAAAGTTTGACAATCGCACGGCGTCCACGATTTTGGATCGGGGCGAAGTAGCGAGTGCCGTGAAATGCAACCGGGATGCTAAGTCCTGAACCGAAATAACAAAGGGTAACGCCGCCCAACCGGCCAAGTGGCCGGCGGGCAGAGCGGCGAACCAGATACAACGAATGTCAACCTCGCGCTCCAACTTGCCTCGTTCGAAGAGTGCCAAACGTAGCCCCGCAATTCTGCCGGGGAACGGGAGAGCCTTTTCCAGCGTATCGCTGGATATACGCGGCGAGTGCGCGATCAACAAAAATGGCCCCCGGCACAACGGCCCGTTCGATCATGGGATCATGATTGCGAGGCCCGGCTTTGCCCACGGCGGCCCAGGAAGAATCGACGATGGGAAACAAAATGTTAATCGACGCCACCCACCCGGAGGAAACCAGGGTGGTGGTAACGCGCGGCAATCGGGTTGAGGAATTCGACTACGAGTCGGCCACGCGCAAACAGCTCCGCGGAAACATCTATCTCGCCAAAGTGGCTCGCATCGAGCCCTCTCTCCAGGCCGCTTTCGTAAACTATGGCGGAAACCGTCATGGCTTTCTGGCCTTCGCCGAAATCCACCCCGACTATTATCAAATCCCGGTGGCCGTCCGCGAAGCGATCATGAAAGAGGACGCCCTAGACCGTCTGCATGGCGTGCCGAATGGCGATATTGGCCACTCCGAAAACGGTCAAGCTACCGAAGCTGAGCACAAACTAGAGGGCACATCGGAGGAGTGGCGCGGGGAGCAGGCGGATGCCGCCCCTTCAGAAGCCGGTGAGGCGCAGCCCGAGGCGGCCCCGGAAGCGGCAGGCGTGTCTTCGCTAGAGGCGGGTGCGGAAGTTTCGCCTGAAGCGCCCGCGGAGCCGGAGAGCCCCGCTGAACCCGCTCCGGCACCGGCGAGAAAATTGCGGGAAGCCCCGATGCCGCTCGAAGCGGCGCTGCCCGCGGTCATTTACGAGGAATTCGCCGCTGCCGTGGCCCGGGGAGAAGAGGCACGCGACGAAATCCCCGCACACCCGGACGATGTCGAATCGCCGGATGAGCAGGAAGAGGCGCAAGCCGCTCCCGCACAGGAACCCGCGGAAGCCCCGGAGTCGCAAAGCGAAGAGCCGGCAGGATCGGCGGCCCACTCGTCAGAGACATCCGGCGATAGCGAGGAGCACGAGCACTGGGAGCACCACAAGCGCGCGCATAGCGAGGGCGGCGGTGTAATCTCGGTTCCGGAGGCGCCTACGCCCGCCCCCGTCGAGGTCGTCGGCTCGGAGGACGCGCTCGAAGAGCTGCCGCAGCGGCACAAGCGGCGCTGGCGGCACTACAAGATTCAAGAAGTCATCAAGCGCAACCAGATCGTCCTGATCCAGGTCGTGAAAGAGGAGCGCGGCACCAAAGGCGCAGCGCTCACCACTTACCTTTCGCTGGCCGGGCGCTACACGGTGCTGATGCCCAACACGCCGAGCGGCGGCGGCATTTCGCGTAAAATCACCGTACCTGCGGACCGCAAACGCCTCAAGGAGATCGCGCAAGAGCTCGAAGTGCCGGAGGGGATGGGGCTCATCATCCGCACGGCAGGCGCATCGCGCACCAAGGCCGAGATCAAGCGCGACTTCGAATATCTGCTGCGCCTGTGGGAGACCGTCCGCGACCTCACGCTGAAATCGACGGCGCCCTGCCTCGTCTACGAGGAAGGCAACCTGATCAAGCGCTCGATCCGCGATCTTTATAACAAGGACATCGACGAAGTCCTGGTCGCTGGCGACGACGCGCACCGCGAGGCCAAGGAGTTCATGCGCATGCTCATGCCGAGCCACGCGAAGAACGTCATTCAATATAAGGACCCGGAGCCGCTCTTTACCAAGTACGAGGTCGAGCGGCAGTTGAATCAGATGTTCAGCCCGGTGGTCACGCTGAAATCGGGCGGCTACATCGTCCTCAACCAGACCGAGGCGCTCGTCGCCATCGACGTGAACTCGGGCCGCGCCACACGCGAATATTCCATCGAGGACACGGCGCTGAAGACGAACCTCGAAGCGTCCGACGAGGTGGCCCGGCAAGTCCGACTGCGCGATCTCGCCGGCCTGATCGTGATCGACTACATCGACATGGACGAGCGGCGCAACAACCGCGCCGTCGAACGCAGGCTAAAGGAAGCGCTCCGCCACGACCGCGCGCGCATCCAGGTCGGGCATATCAGCCATTTCGGGCTCATGGAAATGTCGCGCCAGCGGCTACGCCAGGGCGTCGTCGAGGTTTCGACCATGCCGTGCCCAGTCTGCCAGGGCGTGGGCCATATCCGCTCGACGGAATCCGTAGCCCTGATGATCTTGCGCTCGATCGAAGACCATCTGCGCACGCAAGGGGCCGCGGACCTCACAGTGAGCGCATCCACCGAGGCGTCGCTTTATATCCTCAATCACAAGCGCGCTTATCTCCGCGACATCGAGATGCGCTACGGCGTGACCATCGTCATCCAAATGGATGAAAACGCGCTAGGCGGCACCTTCACGGTAACGCGAGGCTCGGTGGCGAGCGCACCTTCGGTTGCAGTATCGAAGGCGGTCCAGATGGAGCCGTCCCAAGCCGCCGCCGGCGAGGACGGCGAAGAAGAGGAAAGCGCGGATGGCGACGGCAAGCGGCCGCTGCGCCGCAAACGCAGACGCCGGCGCGGGCGCGGCGAGCCTTCTGGCGAGCCTGCGTACCAGAACGGCGCTTCGGCGGCGTTCGATGCCGCAACCGGCGGCGAAGGCAGCGCGGAGGAAGAGGCGGACGAGGAGGATGAGCCCGGCGCCGCCGAAAGCGCGGAACAGCCGGCTCTTTCCGGACACGCTGCACTGCAGGCTGCACCCCGGAATGGCGGCGATAGCGATCAAGACTTCCACCGCGGCCGCCGGCGGGGCAGACGCGGAGGCCGGCGCCACCGCGACGAGTTGGCCGGCGGGACCGAATTCAGCAAGCAGCAGAGCGAGGCCGTGCCGGGGCTCGGCGAGCAGCCGGTCCTTGGTTTCGACCTGCATTTCCCAAAGAGTGCAGTGCTTGGGCCTATAAACCGCGAGCCGGCCATTCGGGAACGGCCGGCCGCTGAGCCGGGCGCCGCTCAAGAACAATCGGTTACTGCGAGCGCGCCGCAGCTTACGGCTGAAGCTCCGTTAGAGGCAGCGCCTCAGCCCGAGTTGCAGCAACCGGAGGCAAATCCGGCCGCCGCTGCGTTCGGCGAGGCAGCGCCCGAGCCGGCTTTCGACCTGGCTCCAGCGCCCGAAGCTCCCGCAATCGCCACGCCGGTTCCGGCGCCAAAGCCCAAGCCCGCAAAGACCGGCCCGCGCCGCAAAGGCTGGTGGCAACGGCGTGCCGGGTAGCAGCTCTCGTTAGCGGGGCAGAAATTTGAAGCCGGGGCACGTGCCCCGGTTTCGTTTTGTTGTTTTGCGCGGCAACGATGTACCGGGACGGACGCGAGGCGCCCGACATCGCGAGAGGCGATGGTTTCTTGAGGGTGGGTCACATGGGCATATGCATTTGTGAAAAGCATGGGCGCGCCGGCATTGTTGAGGTTTGCCCGCACGCCGGGGATCTCATAGACAAAGGGCGCTACGGCGATTTCCACCTGATCGATGTGCTCGGCCTACTCCTCGTTTGCGAAGAATGCTTTCGCGGCTACAATCTGCAGCAATTCGAAAACCGCCCCCGCTTTTGGGAGCATCCAGACGAACAGGCCGAAGAGGCCTACCTCGGGATTTACGAGCGGCTTGAAGGAAGGCGCGTGAAATGCGCCGAATGCGTCGCAACCGCTGAGGTTGCGCAGGCCCGCCGGGATGGGAAACCAGATCCGTTCCCCGTGTTTGAGCGGACGCTCACCGCAAATCACCGCGAAGTGCTGGAGCAACTTGAGGCGCACCTCATCCACAACTTCGACTTCGAGCCCTCGATCGTTGAACATCAAAGGAAAGAGCGAGCCGTTTTCGTCCAAGGCGGAAATTATCGTGAACCACTGACCGTGACGGTTTATTATGTCACGGCAGCGGACAAGCAGGAGCAGATCGCATCGCTGATCGCCGATTTTCTCGCCGCCTTCGAGCTGAACCAATGCAGAATACGCTTCTTTCAAGCTGAAATCTGGATCACCACGTACAACGCCGAAAAGCGCCCCTCCGGCGCCTACCGTGGCCAGGAAACACTGCTCCGCGAAATCTTTCTCAATTGTTGAATTTCGACTCAGCGGTGGCCGAAGATGGCGGTGCCGACCCGGACCATGGTCGCGCCGGCGCGGATGGCGGTCTCGAAATCGCCGCTCATGCCCATGCTCAGTTCGGTAAGGCCGAGCCGGTTGCGCAAGGCGGCCAGCGTTTCGAAATGGGGCAGCGGGTCCTCGTCGAAAGGCGGGATGCACATGAGCCCGCTTACCGCGAGGCCGAACTCGTGCTGGCATTGCTCCAGGAACTTCTCCGCATCGGCGGGGCCGGCGCCGGCCTTTTGCTCCTCCAGGCCGGTATTCACTTGAATGAGCAGTTTCGGCGTCCGGCCCTGCCGCGCCATCTCCGCCGCAAGCGCCGCCGCCAGCTTCGGCCGGTCCACTGTCTCGATGCAATCGAAGAGGGCAACCGCTTCCCGCACCTTGTTCGTCTGCAGCGGCCCGATTAAATGCAGCTCGATGGCCGTAAACTGCTCCCGCAAGGCCGGCCATTTATGCATGGCCTCCTGCACGCGGTTCTCGCCGAAATAGCGGTGGCCCTGGCGCAGAACCGGCAGAAGGTCCGCCGCCTCGAACGTCTTGGTCACGGCCACGAGTTTCACAGACGCCGGTTCGCGCCCGCAAGCCTCGGCCGCGCGCCACACCCGCTCCTTGATCGAAAGGTAGCGCTCCTCAACCTCACGCGAATGATCGCTATCAGTCATTGCCGGGCCTGCTGTTCACTAGTTCTTGCCTCACGTCGCACATTAAACGGCATACGGCTATCGCGCACACCCTATAATATTTGACCACGTATCCCGGTTTGATTTGTCCATCTTTGCAGCGACGTTGTCGCAATACCATTGTATAGCTACAGGATCCTTTGGATTTCGCATGAACCACTGCCACTTGGCCCGTTCATCCGGGTCGTCGTAGGGCTGATAATTGTAAATCACCCTCATCCAAACGAACTCCGTCCTAGCCCCGGTTATGTATACGCGGTTCGGAAGGGTCACCATCAGATCGTTGGTGCTATTAACGGACAGTTTCGTGTCGCGGGATCGTCGATCACGGCCACAGTGATGACCTCTTTGCTCACGCTATTGACTGCGCGAATTTCGAGAGGACCGCTGATGCCGAATCCACATGCTGCCATCCACGTCTCCACCACCCATTCCGAATTGGATAGCGGCAAGCGTTCGACCATCTCTGGTTCGCACCGCGTGCAGGAGCCAAGCAAGTTTGTTGCGAGCAGGCACGCGGCCAACTTTGCTCCCAAGCGAACACTGAAATGCACTCTGTGCCCCTACAGCTTCCAGACGCAACCGCTGTTCAGGGCAGCAGCCGCCGAAACGGTTGATCTCCGGAACGCCGCCGGCGATCGCCTTGAGCACGGCCTTCTGCGCTTCAGTGACCGGCACGGACCAGCTTCTCGATTTCTTCGGCAAGGCGCATGGCGGCAAGGTTACCTTCGATGCGCAATTGCCGGGTCATCGCCAGCAGGTCTCCGGGCGTAGGCTCCTCGAAACGCCGCATATTCCACAGTTCGCGAGCGCCGAATTCGTCGAACGCACGGGCATATAGAGCGCGCAAGTGCGCCTCCCTTTGTGCCGCCGTTCTAGCCTTCTGCTCTGTCTTGTGCATAACGAAGACTATATCAATGTCAGGCGCATCTGAGAAGAACGCAAAGCGGCATTTCCGGTGCGGCCGGAACGGCGAGCGGCGCGGCGCCGCTTGAACCGGTTGATCTCCGATGCTCATCGTGCTGCCTTCTCTTGACCAGCATGCGGTTTCGATCCACCCAATATGCACCTTGCATACTATGTACCATTTGTGATACATATTCGTTGCGGTGAGACGATATGGCCGCCCCAATTCCTCTCGTTTTCTACCGGACTCCTGCGGGAAGCGAACCCGTGCGCGAATGGCTTAAGGATTTGCCGCCGGAGGACCGGAAGATCGTTGGACAGGACTTGCGGCGCCAGCAATTTCGCTGGCCGGTGGGAATGCCGCTGGCGCGCTCTTTGGGCAAAGGCTTGTGGGAAGTGCGCTCCAATCTTAACGATGGCACGATCTCACGCGTGATCTTTTGTTTTTACCAAGGCGAACTCGTGGTGTTGAACGGGTTCGTGAAAAAGACCCAGAAAACGCCGCAGAGCGAACTCGATCTGGCGCTGGACCGGAAGAAGGAGTTGGAGCGATGACCCAAAGCAGACATCCATGCCTCGGTTCCAGCCTCGAAAGCTTCCTCGAAGAGGAGGGCACGCTGGGAGAACTCACCGGCGTGGCCATCAAGGAGGTGATCGCCTGGCAAATCCAGGAGGCCATGAAGGCGCAGAAGCTTTCCAAGGCCAGAATGGCCGCGCTGATGCACACCAGCCGTGCCCAGCTCGACAGGCTGCTCGATCCGGCGCAGGGCAATGTCACGCTGGAGACGTTGCAGCGCGCCGCGCAGGTGCTGGGCCGGCAATTGAAGATCGAGCTGGCTTGAACAGCGTGCTATCGGCCAGGCGATCGCGCCGGCGAAACGGTTGATCGCGGCGCGCCGGCGTGCTCCTTCTCTTGACCCGCGTGCGATTTCAACTTCATATCGGGCGACTCTCATTTGCGCCGCAAGGCCACGCGCAGGACATTAGAGACATGGCACAAGAACGCTACGACGCACCCGGGCGCGAAAAACATTGGCAGGGAATCTGGGAAGAGCAACAGACATTTCTCACACCCCAAGGCCAGGACAAGCCGAAATACTATGTGCTTGAAATGTTTCCCTATCCGTCGGGGCGCATCCATGTGGGCCATGTCCGCAATTACGTGATGGGCGACGCGGTTGCGCGCTACAAGCGGGCGAAGGGCTTCAGCGTACTGCACCCGTTCGGCTGGGATGCGTTCGGCCTGCCCGCAGAGAACGCGGCCATGCAGCAGGGCATCAACCCGCGCGAATGGACTTACGAGAACATCGAGGTCATGCGCGCGCAATTGAAGCGCATCGGCCTTTCGCTCGATTGGTCGCGCGAATTCGCCACCTGCGATCCGGAATATTATCACCAGCAGCAGCGGCTGTTCCTGGCCTTCTACAAAGCGGGCCTCGTCTACCGCAAGAAGAGCAAGGTGAACTGGGACCCGGTCGATCACACCGTGCTCGCCAACGAGCAGGTCATCGACGGCCGCGGCTGGCGTTCCGGCGCCATCGTCGAGCAGAAGGAACTCGCGCAGTGGTTCTTCAAGATCACGCAGTATGGCGAGGAGCTGCTGGCGGGCCTCGATACGCTCGACAAATGGCCGGAAAAGGTCCGCGTCATGCAGCGCAACTGGATCGGCAAGAGCCAGGGCATGCTGATGCGCTTCCGCCTGTCGGGCGAGAAATGCCCCGAGGGCTTCCCCGACGTGGAGGTGTTCACAACGCGGCCCGACACGATCTTCGGCGCGAGCTTCATCGGCATCTCGCCGGAGCATCCGCTGGCCCAGGCGCTCGCCAAAAACGATCCCGAACTGGCCGCATTCATCGAGGATTGCCGCAAAATCGGTACGGCGCAGGAGGAAATCGACCGCGCCGAGAAGAAGGGCTATGCCACAGGCGTGGCCGCCGCCCATCCCTTCCGCTCTACCACAAAATTGCCCGTTTACGTCGCCAACTTCATCCTCATGGACTACGGCACCGGTGCGATCTTCGGCTGTCCCGCGCACGATCAGCGCGACCTCGATTTCGCGCGTAAATACAAGCTCAAGGTCAAGGCCGTCGTTATCCCCGAGGGCGAGGACCCGGCCGAATTCAAGGTCGGCAACGAGGCGTATCTCGGGGCAGGACGCTTGGCCAACTCCTCTTTCCTGAACGGTATGTCCGTGGAGGAAGCGAAGGAGGAAGTTGCCCGGCGGCTCGGCAAGCGCAACATGGGCGAAAAGCGCACGACTTTCCGCCTGCGCGACTGGGGCGTCTCGCGGCAGCGCTATTGGGGCTGCCCAATCCCCGTGATCCATTGCACCAAATGCGGCATCGTGCCCGTGCCGGACAAGGAGTTGCCGGTGCGGCTGCCTGGCGATGTCTCCTTCGACAAGCCGGGAAACCCGCTCGACCTGCATCCCACCTGGAAGCACGTCAAATGCCCCTCTTGCGGGGGCGCGGCCACGCGCGAAACCGACACCTGCGACACCTTCGTCGACAGCTCCTGGTATTTCGCGCGCTTCTGCTCGCCGCACGCGCCGGAGCCGCTCGACCGGGATCAGGCCGATTATTGGCTGCCCGTGGATCAATATATCGGCGGCGTGGAGCACGCCATCCTGCACCTGCTCTACGCGCGCTTTTTCACCCGGGCCATGAAGGATTGCGGCTATTTGAGCGTCGCCGAGCCCTTCGCGGCGCTATTCACGCAAGGCATGGTGCTGCACGAAACCTACCACGACGATAAGCAGGCCTGGGTCAATCCGGCCGATGTGGTCATCGAAACGGTGGATGGCGTCCGCAAAGCCTACAAGGCGGATGCCGCGCGCGCTCCGGTTCGCATCGGCTCCGTCGAGAAGATGTCGAAGTCCAAGAAGAACACCGTCGACCCCGACATTTTCACGGAGCATTATGGCGCCGACACCGCGCGTTGGTTCATGCTTTCGGACAGCCCGCCCGAGCGCGACGTGCTCTGGACCGAGGAAGGCGCGCAAGGCGCCTGGCGCTTCGTCCAGCGCGCCTGGCGGCTCATCAACGAGAGCCTGGAGCTGCTGCCTAGCCACAAGGCGAAAGCGCCCGCCGAATACTCGCCGGCAGCACAAGCGCTGCGGCGCGCCGCGCATAAGGGCTTGAACGCCGTGGCCGAGGAGATCGAGGGTCTCCGCTTCAATCGCGCCATTGCCGCGGTCTACGAATTCGCCAATGCGCTGAGCGGGGCGCTTCAGGACAAGGACGCGCGCGGGGATGCCTCTTTCGGCTTCGCGCTCAAGGAGGCGCTGACCTTCTTCGTCCACGCGATCAACCCCATCATGCCGCACCTGGCCGAAGAGGGCTGGTCGCTGTTAGGCTACAACACCCTGATCGCAAATGAGAGCTGGCCCGAGGTGGAACGAAGCTTACTCATTGACGATACCGTGACCATTGCCGTACAGGTAAATGGGAAGAGGCGCGACGAGATCGTGGTCCCACGCAATGCCGGCCGGGCGGACGTGGAGGCTGCGGCGTTGCGCTTGGAGAGCGTAACCCGCGCGGTAGACGGGCGGCCGATTAAGAAGGTGATCGTGGTTCCCGAAAGGATCGTCAATGTGGTGGCGTGAACTGGCGAAACACAACCGGCGTTTCCGGGGCGCAGCCGCGCTCGCACTTGCTGCCATTGTCAGCTTGGGCGCCGGCGGCTGCGGAATTCATCCGCTGTATGGGCCAACCGCTTCTGGCGCAGACCTCAGCGAGGTCATGAAGACCGTGGATATCGCCACGATCCCCAGCCGCCCCGGCCAGCGCCTGCGCAATGAACTTATCTTCGGCACCACGGGCGGCGGAGCTGCATCGGCCCCGATCTATAGGCTGGACGTTGCGATAACACGGACGGTCCGCAACACGCTCGTAACCCAGCAGGGTGCGGCAACCGGGCAGATTATGCAGCTTGACGCCGAATACCGTCTCGTCCGCATAAAGGATAACGAAGTGGTCTTCAAAGCCTACAGCACCGCGCAGGCATCCTATAACCTGGTCGGCGCAACAGGTCTCGCGGGTTCCACCTATGGCGATACGCGCGCGGCAATCGATGCGGAGAACCGCGCGGCGCGCAGTCTGGCCGATACGATGAAGACGCGCCTCGCCGCCTACCTGTCCAACGCCGCTTAAGGTCAATGAAGCGTCATGCCGTGCGCGCTGCAGCATGAAATGGTGCTGCGCAGACACGGGATCTTGCAAAATACCAGCGCCCGTAAAGATCCCGGATAACGCCTTCGGCGTTTCCGGGATGACGATAAACGGTCAAGTCTGCGATGCTTTGTATTCCGGCCTGGAAGCACTCAACCTGAGCCAATACAAACCCAATGGTTGCGCCAAGTGCGGCCTCGGCCGCGAAATTCCTATCCGCTCCTCCCGGCGCTGTGCGCGGCTTCCTGTTCTACGGCTCGGACACCATGCAAATCGCGGCCAGGGCCGAAGCCTTGGTGCGCGCGCTTGCCGCAAAAGCCGGGCCGGACGCCGAAATCATCCGGCTTCACGATAGCGATCTGGCCGCCGATCCCGGCCGGATCACGGTCGAGCTTTCGACTGGCTCGCTGTTCGGCGGCACCAAGATCGTTTGGCTGACCTCGTGCCCCCTGAAGGCGCAGGCGCCGCTCGCCGCCATGGCGGAAACCTCGCTCGAAGGCGGCTATCTGGTAGTGCAAGCGCCCGATATGAAAAAGGGCCACAAGCTGCTGACGGCCTTCGAATCCGCACCTCATCTCGCGGCCGTCGCGTCCTATGGCGAGGACGAGCAGAGCCTGAGCGCCGCCATCCGGCAGAAGGCTCAGGCCGCCGGCTACGAGATGGCCGCCGATGCCGCCGCCCTGGTCGCGGTCCGCTGCGACTTCTCCGCGCTGCTCGCCCAAAGTGAGACCGAAAAGCTCATGACCTATGCCGGGCAAACCCGCCGCATCGCGCTTGAAGACGTGGAAGCGTGCCTCGCCGACCAGCAAACCGCTGGGCTCTCGGAGATCGTGGATTCCGCGCTGAACGGCGAAGGGCGGAGAGCGCTCCTGGCCTACGAGCGATTCATGGCGGCGGAGCAGAATGTCACGCCGGTTCTGGTGGTGCTTTCGCAGGCGCTGCTGCGGCTGCACGCCGTGCGAACCGCGGCGGATACCGGCACGCCGCTCGCCCAAGCGATCAAGGAGCTGCGCCCACCGGTGTTCTACAAGGCGCAGGAGGTGCTCGCGGCGCAGGCCCGGCGCTGGACCGGGGCGGCGCTATTGGCGCAAATCGGCCGGCTGAACGCCGTGCTGAGAGAGACGCGCCTACGCCCCGCTCTCGCCGAGGACATCGCCGCCAGCTTCCTCATCGCCATCGCGAGAGAAGCCCGCGCCGCCCGGTAGCG
>JBKQNN010000476.1:0-20570 GCA_052145975.1 Rhodomicrobium sp.
CCGGCGTCTCAAGCGGAAAGAAAGTGAAGGCCGGCGAGCCCTTAAGATCGCCCGGCATCAGAAAGCGCCCCGGCGGCAGGCTCGACAGCGAGAGCGCTTCCTCGCGGCATTTGCGCAAATATTGGGTAAAAAACTCCGCGCCCTTTTGCGCGGTCTGCTCGTCCTGGGCGCCGCTTGCGTCCGTGGCCGCGAGGAAGGCCAGCCAATCCCTTGCCGCCGGGGCGCGTGCCGCTTCACGGGCAAGCGAAATGGCCTGTCTGGACCAATCCTCGTAGCTCAAATCGAGGAGCGGCAGATCGAGAAGCCATTCGCCGGGGTAATCGACGATGTCGAGGTGCATCGTGCCGCTGCCGAGCGCCCGCCAGACCGTGCCAGCCGGCACGTATTCGATGGTTAGGCGCAACTCGCTGATCTGGCGTGTACTTTCGGGCCATTGCGGCTCCGCGGCCGTGAGCTTTTCGAGATTGCCCTCATAGTCGAAGCGCGGCACGGCGTCATCCGGCTGCGGCTCCAAATAAGCGCGAACGATGCGGCCCTGCGCCAGCGGCTCGAAAAAGGGCAGAGCGTTTCCGGCCAGGATGTTGTGCACGAGCGAGGTGATGAACACGGTCTTGCCCGAGCGCGCGAGCCCGGTCACGCCCAGCCGGACCGCAGGCGTCAAGACGCGCGCCGCCGCGTCCTGCGCGCGCGCCCAGGCCTCAAGCGCTGTATTCGAAAAGCGTTCCAGCAAGTACAGCCCCTTAGCGCAGGCGCACCAATCCGGTGGAGAGGCGTTTCTAGCAGGCGCCGCGGCGGAACGGAACCCGGATGATGTTGAATCTCGCTGCGCCACCTGAGTGATGGCGCTTAGGTTGCGCGGTTTTGGCTGTTCTTATTTGCCCAAATTGCAAAAAACTCGATTCACATTTTAACCTACATGCTCTTGCAGCCTTGACCGGCCCTTCGCGATAGTATTGAAACGGTTATCCATCAAAGTGTTATGAGGAAGCCGAAGATGTTTGATGAGTCCGGCGCTGGCGGTCAAGATAAGGGCGCGATTCCAGAAATCGAAATCATTCGCGACATCTTGCTCAAGGATCTGCAACGGGCACACGATGCCCGCATGGAAAAGATCGAAGAGCGGCTGTCCGCTCTTTCCACCGGCATCGATACCAAGCTGGGCGTCATCGTTGCCCGCATCGAAACGGTCGCAACCGAGACGGGGGAATCGCACAAAAAGGCCCTCATGGAAATCGCCCACGCCATCTCCCAGATCGCTTCTGGGGCGCACTTGCGCTCAAGCAGCCCGGAGGGCGATAGCGCCAGCGACTTGCGCTCAAGCAGCCCGGAGGGCGGTAGCGCCAGCGACTTGCGCTCAAGCAGCCCGGAGGGCGATAGCGCCAGCGACCTGCGCTCAAGCAGCCCGGAGGGCGATAGCGCCAGCAAGCGGGGCGAGGGAGTGCCAAGCAATGACGGCGCATGACGATTTTCTCACGCTGAAGACCGTTCTCTTCGGCCCCGAAAGCGTGATACTCCAAGAGTTGCGCCGCCTCGTCGCCCGCCACGATTTGCGCATCGGCTCGCAGGAACGCTTGTGCGAAAGCGTTGCGGCGATCCTCGCGGATGCGTTGAAATCAGCCGGGCTACAGAACCGGCATGGCCTGGCTTTGGCGCTAGCACCCGTCGTCGCCGAGAGCATCGCTGCGGAAATCCGCCAGCCCCGGAGTGGTATGGTGGACGCCCTTCACCCCATCACGGGGCGGCTGATCGCGGTTTATGTGGCCAACGGCTTCAGGAATTTCGCTGCGGCAACCAACCGGCGGCTCGAAAGCCTGCTCACCGGCCGGTATGTGCGGCTTAAACTTAAAAGCCTTATCACGGGAACGCCCTACCGGGAGCTTCTGCTCCACGAAACGGGAGCATTCCGCGTTCACGGCATTGTCCTGATCGATACAGAAAAAGGCGTATTGCTGGACCGGCTGTCCGCTCCCGAAGCCTATAGCGGAGACGTTCCTGCGGACGAAGACGGCGCTGAGCTTTCCATCCTGCTCGCTGCCGTCCACAGCACCGAAGCGCCCGGAAGCGTCAGCGGCACCGGCACCTCGAAGCTTTACTGGCGCTCTGCCGGAAGGTACCTGCTCGCAGTGCGGGCGGCGGGTGCCGCGGACCGCAAGCTCTTGCAATCGCTCGATGACGCGATGCGCGAAACGCTCGAAATTTACGAGCCTTCGATCCAATCGGCCAATCAGGAAGAAGCCGCCCGCGCCCAGCGCCAGGCGCTCTTGAGCCTCGTGGAGAATCTGCCGCAACCACAAGAGGAGAGCCGCAGGACGCCCGTTCTTGCCTATGCCCTGCTCGTGACTCTGCTGGCGGCGCTGTTTGGCTTGGCCGGCTGGATCGGCTGGGAGCGGATCGAGGCGCAGCGCATCTATCAGGCAGCCGTTGGCGCGGTGCAAAGCGTTTCCGGTGCCGCCGGCTATCCCGTAAGCGTCGCTTACGATTCCGCGCGCCCAGCGCTCACCGTTTCCGGCCTTGTGCCCACTTCTGCCCTGAAGGAAGAGCTTGAAAAAAGTATCGAAGCCAAGGTTCCCGGCGTTCCCCTCGAAAGCAAGCTGATCGCGCTGCCCGATACGGCCAAAGTGGACGAACTTCAGCGGCAAGTGGGCCAAGCGCTGGCCCGCCTCAACGATCTGGCGGCAGGCCGCACAGAGGCAGCCGCGCTGCCCGGCACCCAGGATCAGGCTCTGGCCCAAGCGCTTGCGCGCCTCGACAATCTGGACCGGACCCAGGGACAGATGCTCGCCCGGCTCGACAATCTCGACCAGGCGCGGGGCCAGACCGGCGCGCGGCTCGACAAGCTGGACCAGGCATTGAGACAGCCGGCCGTGCAGACGGTTAGCCCGGACCGGGCCTTGAACCAAGTCATCGTCCGCCTCGATAGTTTGGACCGGGTCCAGAGCCAAACCGTTGCGCGGCTCGACAAACTGGATCAAGTGCGAAGCCAAGCGGTCAATCAGCCCTTCACTCCAGACCAGGTGCAAAACCTGATGCTCGCACGGCTGGACAGTTTGGACCGGGCACAGAACCTGACGGCCGAGCGGCTCGACAATTTGGATCAGGGGCGGAGCCTAATTCTGATACGCCTCGACGATCTGGACCGGGGGCGGGCGCAGCTCAATCTGCGCCTCGACACTCTGGGCGGGCAGCGCAATGGCGGCGAAACGGAGGCCAAGATCCAAAGCCTGACTAAAGAGCTAGCCGCCATCAGCAGAGGCTTGGCGGAGCAGCGCGCCGCACGCTCTGGCACGCCTGCGGAAGTTTCCTCCCCGGAGCAGGACCTGGCCGCATGGGTAGCGCGGAACGCCATCTTTTTCTCTGAGTACACCGAGTTCCGCGATCCCGCTACTGCCCGCAGGCAGCTTTCCGAGCTCAAAGACCTACTCGCGGGAACGGCGGTGCGCTTGCGCCTGATCGGCTACACCGATCCCCTGGGCGACACCGAAAACAACAACCGGTTGGCGCTCGAACGCGCCAAAGCCATCGCCGGCGAGTTAGGTAAGCTTGGCGTTCCCGCCAGTCGCCTAATCCTTGCCGGCCGGGCCAAGGAGGGCCTCATTGCGAGCAATCAAGGGCCAACCAGCGCCAACCGCCGCGTGGAGTTCCAACTGGCTTTTGCGAACGAATAACGAATCCGGTTGATTGCTTCAGCAAAGCCCCCCTCACTCTGTCTCTCTCCCAGCGAGTTCGCCAAGGCGTGCTTGGAGAAGGACACGATGAGGAGAGCGACTTTTGCCGCAGGCAGACGAAGCCGATCGAGCGGCGTGTATTACGCCTCCAAGATCGCGGCCTCCCGCGGGCTTGATTGCTGGCCATTGGCGTGGGCGACCAGGCCCGCCAGGACCGGCCCGGATACACCCGTTGTGCCGGCGAAGGTCGAAGGCAGCTCTTTGAGCCGGCGTACAGCCAAATAGGCGAACGCCTGCGCTTCCATGAAATCCGCGCTGAAACCTGCCGCATCCGCTGTCACGGTATTTACGCCAAGCACCCGGTGTAGCCCCTCGTACATATGAGGGTTGTGGGCGCCGCCCCCCGTCACAATCCAGATCCTGGGCTGCGCCGGCAGCAAATGCGCGGCCGCCGCGATGCCGGCCACGGTGAACGCCGTAAGGGTCGCCGCGCCGTCCCTAGGGCTCAAATCGCCGATCATGTCCAAGGTGAACGCGCCGCGGTCGAGCGATTTCGGTGGAGGCTCCCGGAAAAAGGGGTGGGCGATTAGGTGCGCCAGCGTTCGCCGGTCGACCGTGCCCGCCAGAGCGAGCCGCGCGTCGCGGTCCATCGGCTCGCCCGTATGCCTCAGCGCCCAATCGTCGAGCAGGCAGTTGCCTGGCCCGGCGTCGAACGCGATCAGCGCTTCAGCCGGGCCTTCGGGAATGAAGGTCACGTTCGAGATCCCGCCGATATTGACAAAGGCAGCGGGCAACGGGAGCCCCGCACGCAGGGCCAAGGCGCGGTGATAGACAGGGACCAGCGGGGCGCCTTGGCCGCCGCTTTCGACATCCGCGGCGCGGAAATCGTAGATGACGGGAACGCCAATCGCGGCGCTTAAGGCCGGGCCGTCGCCGAGTTGCACCGTCAGGCGTTGTTCCGGCCGGTGCAGCACGGTCTGCCCGTGAAACCCGACCGCATCGACGCTAGAAAGCCTGATCCCATTCGACTCCGCAAACGCCTTAACACAGTCCGCGTGCTTCGACGTGAGCATGCTTTCCGCCAAGGCCAGCACGCCGGCTCGGCTATCCCGCGCCTTCAAACCGCGCGCGGCAACCATCGCTTCCCGGAGCAAGTGGTACTCAGCCGCGCTATAGGGGTACGCACAAGCCGGCCCGAAAGAATGGATCGCCTCGCCATCCGTTTCTATCGACGCAACATCGATCCCATCCATCGATGTGCCGCTCATAAGCCCGATAGCCTTCATGAACCCTCGCTTGACGCAACCTGCGAATGCCGTACATGGTTCCGTTTGTGCTACACGCTCCTCGTGTGTCTGTCGAGGTGCGGAATACCGCGGAGGATTTGATGCCGATTGCTGCAAAAAATCAATTAGACTTTATCAAGATTTTAAAAGATCGCGGATATTTGCACCAGATTTCCGACGAAGATGGCCTCAGGGCCGCGGCGGCGAAGGGCATAGTCACTGCCTATGCAGGCTACGATTGCACCGCGCCTAGCCTGCACGTTGGCAATCTCATTAGTATCATGATGCTCCGGGTCTTCCAAAGGGCCGGCCACAAGCCGATTGTGCTGGTTGGCGGCGGCACGACGAAGGTTGGCGATCCTTCGGGCAAAGACGAGACCCGCAAGCTGCTTACGCAAAAGCAAATCGACGAGAACAAGGCCGGCATCCAGACGGCGTTCACGAAGCTGCTGAGCTTCGGAGACGGCCCGGCGGATGCGATCCTTGTAGACAACGACGAGTGGCTCAAGAACCTGCGTTACATCAAGTTTCTGCGCGAATACGGGCGGCATTTCACCATCAACCGCATGCTCACCTTCGACTCCGTCAAGCTCCGGCTCGAACGCGAGCAGCCGCTGACCTTCCTCGAATTCAACTACATGCTGCTGCAAGCCTACGACTTCCTGGAACTCGCGCGCCGTTATAATTGCGTGCTGCAGATGGGCGGCTCGGACCAGTGGGGCAATATCGTGAACGGCATCGAACTGGCCCGCCGCTCGGATGGCCGCGAGCTATTCGGCCTCACCACGCCGCTGCTCACCACCGCATCCGGCGCCAAGATGGGAAAATCGGTCAAAGGTGCTGTTTGGCTCAACGCGGACATGCTGAGCCCTTACGATTACTGGCAATATTGGCGCAACACCGAGGATGCCGACGTGGCGCGGTTCCTGCGCCTGTTCACGGATCTGCCGCTTCCCGAGATCGCGCGGCTCGAAGCGCTCCAGGGCTCGGAAATCAACGAAGCCAAGAAGGTGCTCGCAACCGAGGCCACGGCGCTCCTGCATGGGCGCGCGGCGGCGGACGCGGCGGCCGAGACGGCGCGCCAGGCTTTCGAGGAGGGCGCGTCGGCGGAGGGCCTGCCAACCGTCGACGTCTCGAAGGAGGAATTGAGCGCGGGGCTCGGCATTTTGAACGCGAGTACACTGGCGGGGCTCGTAGCCACCACGAGCGAGGCCCGTCGCCAGATTAAGGGCGGCGCCTTGCGCGTGAATGGCGCCGCGGCCACGGACGAGCGCGCCAAGATCACGCTCAAGGACCTCAACGAAGATGGCGTCATCAAGCTGTCGCTCGGCAAGAAGCGCCACGTGCTGCTGCGCCCCGCGCCTTGATGGCCCGGCGCGACCAAGTATAAGCCTGCTCAGGGGTGCACTCTGCATGTTCGTCCGGGTTCGAAAGCGCCAAGATCACGGGGCGCTCGTTGAGGCGGGACATTGCCTCAACGGCCTCCTTTGTGAAGGCTCTGGACGAAGCGGGAAGCTGAGCTTGGGCCCGCGCGGTATGTTACGGCCTGCGCCGCGGCATTTGCTGGCTTGATCTTCGAGCGAAAAGCGGTCATGTAGAGCGTAAGTTTCCCCGAAATTCCGGCCGGACAAGGTTCTATGACTACAGTCCTTCTCGTCATTCATATCATGGTCGCCTTCTCGATGATCGTGCTCATTCTGCTGCAGCGCTCGGAGGGCGGCGCGCTCGGCATGGGCGGCGGCGGCGGCGGTTTCGTGACCGGGCGGGCCGCGGCGAACCTGCTGACCAAGATCACGGCGAGCCTGGCGGCGATCTTTTTCACGACCAGCCTCTTGCTTGGCATTTTCAGTCACCGGCCGGCGGCAACCTCGGCCGTGGGCGTGCCGGTGCAGAGCGCTCCCGCGCCAGCGCAGGGTCCGGGCGAAGCCGTGCCGGAGTCGCTCCCAGACATCAAGCTTCCCAAGCTAGGAACGCAAACCCCGCCGGCGCCAAGTGCACCCGCGGCACCTGCCCAGCCGCAGCTTCCGCAGTCTCAGTAAGCGGAAAGCGACTAGTACAGCCGGAGTCAAGTTCGCACACCATTTGCCGCACGCTCGCAAGCGAACTTGCCTCCGATAAGCTGTACTAGATTCAATAGTCTGCTAGTACGCCTGATCCGCGGGAAATCCTGTCAGCGCCAGCCGCAAATGGGTCAGGATTTCCCGCGGGGCGTACTAGCAAAAACGGCGGCATCATGCGGCCGTTGAAAACTGCGAGCTTTCGCTTTCGCTTAGGCGCGCGAAGCGTTACGTTGCGAGTCCATGGCGCGATATATCTTCATAACTGGCGGCGTGGTTTCCTCATTGGGCAAGGGCTTGGCATCGGCGGCGCTCGGCGCTTTGCTGAAGGCGCGCGGTTACTCGGTGCGGCTGCGCAAGCTCGATCCTTATCTCAACGTCGATCCGGGCACGATGAGTCCCTACCAGCACGGGGAAGTGTTCGTAACCGACGACGGGGCGGAAACCGATCTCGATCTAGGGCATTACGAGCGCTTCACCGGCGTCTCGGCGCGGCGCGATGACAACATCACCACGGGGCGCATCTATCAAGATGTGCTCTCGGCGGAACGGCGCGGCGACTATCTCGGCGGCACGGTACAGGTCGTGCCCCATGTCACCAACGCCATCAAGGAATTCATCCTCACCGGTAACGAGGGCGCGGATTTCGTCCTCGCCGAAATTGGCGGCACGGTCGGCGACATCGAGGGCCTGCCCTTTTTCGAGGCCATCCGCCAGCTCGGCAACGAGCTTCCGCGCGGGGAGGCCGTGTTCATCCATCTGACCTTGCTGCCGTACATCAAGGCGGCGGGGGAACTCAAGACCAAGCCAACGCAGCACTCGGTGAAGGAGCTGCGCTCCATCGGCATCCAGCCGGATATCCTGTTGTGCCGCTGCGAAATGCCGGTTCCCAAAAGCGAGCGCGCCAAGATCGCCCTGTTCTGCAACGTCCGCGAAAGCGCGGTGATCCAAGCACTCGATGTGCCGAATATCTACGATGTACCTCTCGCCTATCATGAGGAAGGGCTCGACTGCGAGGTGCTGTCCGCTTTCGGTATTCACGATGCGCCGCCGCCCGCGCTCGATGTCTGGCGCCAAATCTCGCGCCGGATCGCCCACCCGGACGGCGAGGTTTCGGTCGCCATCGTCGGCAAATACACAAACCTCAAGGATGCTTACAAGTCGCTGACGGAGGCGCTGGCCCATGGCGGCATTAGCCAAGGCGTGCGCGTCAATGTCCACTGGCTCGACGCCGAGCTGTTCGAAAAGGGCGACCCAAGCGCGCACCTCGAAAACATCCACGGCATCATCGTGCCAGGCGGCTTCGGCGAGCGCGGCGCGGAGGGCAAGATCGAGGCTGCGCGTTACGCCCGCATGCGGAATGTGCCCTATCTCGGCATCTGTTTCGGCATGCAGCTCGCAGTAATCGAGGTGGCCCGCCATGTCGCCGGCATCAACGGCGCGAACTCGACCGAATTCGGCCCCGCCGCCGAGCCGGTTGTCGGGCTTATGACCGAATGGATGAGCGGCGCCACGCCGGTACACCGGGACGCGCGGAGCGAAAAGGGCGGCACCATGCGGCTCGGGGCCTATGAAGCTGTGCTCGCCGAAGGCAGTCAAGTTGCGGCAATATATGGAAAAACTCGCATAAGCGAGCGCCACCGCCACCGCTACGAGGTAAATATCAATTACCTTGAGCGCCTGGAGGCGGCGGGCATGCGTTTCTCCGGCATGTCTCCCGACAAGAAGCTGCCGGAAATCGTCGAGATACCGAACCATCCTTGGTTCGTGGGCGTGCAATTCCATCCGGAGTTGAAATCGAGGCCGTTCGAGCCGCACCCGCTGTTCGCTTCCTTCATCGGCGCGGCGGTCCACCAAAGCCGGCTGGTTTAAGCTAGAATATGGGACGCTCGCTTGTAATCGCCGTCATTGCGAGCGCAGCGAAGCGATCCAGAGCCAAGTCTCCTATGTTGCTCTGGATCGCCACGGCGGCAAATGCCGCCTCGCGATGACGGTGCTTTCGGGAGCGCTATGCGTGCGGAGATAAATGCCAAGCTTTCCGCGCAACACTCCAGCGACTGGGCGGGGAAATGGATAAGATCGTTTATTTTGTCCGCCACGGACAAAGCCTTGGCAACGCGGCGGCAATCTTTCAGCCTCCCGAATCGCCGTTGAGCGAAACCGGGCGCAAGCAAGCGGCCTACGCCGCCAGGCGCGTCTCGAAACTTGCTGTGCAGGCGCTGCTATCGAGCCCTTACCGGCGCGCAAAGGAAACGGCCTGTGCCATCGCGGAAGCGACGGGCCTCAATCCGGAATACTCCGCTCTTTTCGTCGAGCGCATGAAACCCCCGTGTATAAACGGCAAGCCTTTTGCCGACGAGGAAGCCCGTTCAGTTTGGACGGAATGGAACAAAAGCCTGTACACGCCCGGCATGCGTGTTGCGGGCGGCGAGAATTTCGACGATTTGATTGCGCGCGCGGACGCAGGCCTGGCCTATCTGCAAGCGCGCGGCGAGCCATCGATCGCTGTCGTAACCCATGGCTACTTCTTGCGCACGATGGTGGCTCGCGCCGTTCTCGGCGATATGCTGTGCGGAGAGGCTTTCAAGCGGTTCCAGCGCATCGCATCCATGGAGAATACGGCACTGACCGCGATGCAATATCAAGAGGCTGGCGGCCGGGAGCCTGGCTGGCACGTCTTGACCTATAACGACCACGCCCATCTTGGCGATTGCGCTTAAAGCGCCCCGCTGAGAGCCCTAACTAGAGGCTCCCGGTAGTCCGGGTCTTTCTCGTTCCAATAAGCGAGGCGATTGGGCAGATCGGCGTTGAAGAAGCTCTCATAGTAGTTTGCATCGAGGTCAGGGTCCGTATCACGGCCAAATAGCTTTATTTTGACGCATTCGCGTTCAAAATCGATTTCACCCTGATGCAATGCGATTGCCGTGAAGCTTTCCGACGGAATAAAGGAGAGACCAGTTTTCTCGATGCCGTATAGATGCGCTATAGCAGAGATCAAGCGATCACTTTATGGGCCGGATCGCAGGAAGAAAACACCATTTCTATAGACGTGGTTCTTAATCAAGTCCACTTTGGAATCGAAACCGGCCTTTATTCCTTTAAGAAGGCGCACGTCCACGCCTACGCGCTCGCCGTTGAATGAAGCACTCATATGGAAGGCAAAGTAATTCCCTTCGCTATTCAGGCGCTCAATTTTGAAGACGCAATCGACAAAACCCTCCTCTCTGAACTGATCCAAAATAGGAAGATTATCCTGGCTTACTCTGAGTTCCATGGTGTCCGTCCTGCCCCGGCCCCGCTGTTTCTAACATTAGCGCGCGCGGCCCGCTACGGCCTTCCATCTTTCTTGATCCTCCCGGCGAACGTAGATTGGCATTTTACTTCCAGGCTGGCCTATTGGCCGCCCGGCCTTGCCGTGTTAGAGACGGCCACTCGCCCGCATTTCCGCTCGAAAGCCAGCCCATGACCCATCAGCATTCCGCCGCGCCGTCTCCTAACCCGGTGGTTAAGATTGGCAGTGTCAGCGTCTCCAACTCCCTGCCGCTGGCGCTGTTTGCCGGGCCGTGCCAGCTCGAAAGCCGGCTGCACGCGCTTGAAATGGCGGCGGCGCTGAAGGAGATCGCGGACCGGCTCCGCATCGGCGTCATCTACAAGACCTCGTTCGACAAGGCGAACCGCACCCGTGCCAGCGCCGCGCGCGGGCTCGGCCTCAAAGCCGCGCTGCCCATCTTCGCCGAAATCCGCGAGACGCTGGGCCTGCCCGTCGTGACCGACGTTCACGAACCTTCGCAATGCGCGCCGGTGGCCGAAGCCGTGGACGTCTTGCAGATACCGGCTTTCCTATGCCGGCAGACCGACCTGCTCATCGCCGCGGCGGAGACGGGCCGGGTGGTGAAAATCAAGAAGGGCCAATTCCTCGCCCCCTGGGACATGAAGAACGTGGTGGCGAAAGTCGTCTCCGCCGGGAATGCGAACGTGCTCGTCACCGAGCGCGGGGTGAACTTCGGCTATAATACGCTCGTGACCGATATGCGGGCTTTGCCCATTCTGGCCGAGACAGGCTGCCCGGTGGTGTTCGACGCCACCCACTCCGTGCAGCAGCCCGGCGGACGCGGGACCGCGAGCGGCGGCGAGCGGCGCTTCGTGCCGGTACTCGCGCGCGCGGCGGTGGCCGTTGGCGTCGCGGCACTCTTCATCGAAACGCATCAAGACCCGGATAACGCTCCCTCCGACGGACCGAACATGCTCCCGATCGCTTCCCTGGAGGAGCTCATGCGCGAGCTTTTGGAGTTCGACAGGCTCGCAAAGGCGGAATAGCCGGTCCGCAACCATTCCTGGCTAGCCCGCCCGTCTCCGGCGTAATCCCTCGCAGATATATAAAATTTTAGTGATTGCCGGAGGATAACTTTAACAGTTTGTGTACAAAGACTAGGCTCGCCGCTATAGGAAGTCCCTTGCTTCGGCAAAATGACGAACGATGCAAAGGGTTCCTGGGCAACGAAAGCGCGCAAAATAGGAAGTTTGATGCGGACCGCGACTCAACCCACAATAGAACGGTTTACCGGGCACACCATCATCCTCCGGCTTTTTATGAAAGCTGCAATGGATAGGAAGCCTTAATGGCAATGCCCTAGAGTTTCCGCTTTTCCAGCCCTATTATCTTTTGTAAGGTCTGACTCCTCCTTCTCCGCCGAGAAACGGCTTTGCATCCAGTTCGCGTAGCAAAGCTAAGGGACGCTGCACAAACATGACTGAAATCCTTGCACTCGCCGAGCTTCGAAACCTCCGGCGCTATGCTTTTTGCCTCCTTGGCAACCGCTTCCTCAGCGATAGGGCGGTGGAAACCGCGCTCAACGCACTCGTATCCGACGTCGCATCGGTCTCGGGCCGCTCCATTTCCCGCCTCGATCTTTATAGAAGAGTTAACCTCGCCGCGCGGACCTGCGTGCAAAAGAGCAATGTCACCGCGGCAGTTGCGAGCGGCCTTCACGCCCGGCTGTTGCGCCTCTCTGAAGAGCAGCGGCAGGTAACGGTGCTCCACTCCGTAATCGGCTTACCCTACGGCGATGTCGCTTCGATTCTGGATACCGGCGAAGCACATGTGCGGCAAACCTACGCGCTCTCGCTGCTTGCGCTGCGCAAGAGACCGGCGGCGGTTCTCATCATTGAGGACGAGGCGCTGATCGCCCGTGAGCTTCAAGAAATCGTTACCAATCTTGGGCTGGTGGTGGCCGGCATGGCCAAGAACCGCGCCGAGGCTCTTCGCATCGCCGGGCAATCCAAGCCGCAGCTCATCCTCGCCGACTATAAGCTCAAGGGCGACACCGGCGTCGACGTCGTAAAGGCCATTCGCGAAAACATCGATGCCAGCGTCATCTATGTCACCGCGCATCCTGAGGCCGTAGCCGCCGAGGGCGAAACGCGCGACCTGATCGTGTCGAAGCCATTCAACGTCCGCGCTGTGCGGCGCGCGGTCGAGACACACTTGGCGGCTTAAGCCTATTATTCCGGCAAGACCGGGCCTGCTGCGGCGTTCGCTAGTCTAACGTCTCAAACTCGAACGCAGCCGTTTATAAATCTGCCGGGGCCGCTTAAACGTTCTCTTGAATTGCTTTTCGACATGCTTAAGCGCATGGCGAATCTCCTCCATTAAGGGAGATTCCAGCAGGAGAGGAGGGCCGGGTTTCAATTTGACAGTTTCGGGCGGTGCGCCGGGGTAAAAGCGCCGGAAAATGACGAACCAATCGGCAGACGAGACGGCATGAATGCGATAGCGATCGGGGTTGGCACGCCACGCCATGAGCAGCAAGGTTTGGTCGTCATCGACCAAGTCGCTTGCCAACAGCGCGGACAGGCAGAAAGACATCTCTCTTGCAAATGCAGGCCACGCATCGGCCGGCCCAACGATATGACATCCCTGGAAATACACTGCCCCATAACGGACAACGCGATAGATAGGCGTATCGTCCAACTCCAGCATGTGAAATAGATTTATCTTGCCGCCAGCGTCGAACCGCCAAGTGGTGGCGGGGTCGAAACGCTTGTCGTCGCGGCAATAGCCGAAGTCGATCCATGCAACCTGGGGCGTAGCCACGAGGCCGAATTCTATGGCGGTGCACACATATGCGGCTTTGAGCGCATTGACCAAGACGTAGCAAGGTTCACGATATTCAGGGCTCTCCGGCTTCAGTACCCAGCGCCGGAACAGGGCGCTCATGCGCCGCTCGATTGCGTCTTTCACGGGCGCAACGGGGCCGCATTCGAAAAGATTTGCGATCGTCACCACCGAAGTACGTTCTTCGAGGCCGTTTGCCCGCCGGAGCTCAAGGACGCGCTCTGCGAAGCGGGGCTCCGTAAAGACGATCATTGGATTCCTGAGCTTAGCCAGCCGGGCGAACATAGCGAAGTAGTCGTCGGCGCTGCGCTTGAAGCGTTGCTGCCAGGCGCCGCGGCCGATGTCGAAAAATGCGGTTACAACAGTAACTTCGTCTCCGGAAACCGGTTCATCGCCCGGACGCGGATCGGCGGCTCTTGCCAGCTGCGCAATCGCACTAAGACTGGTAGGTAAATTCACCGCTTCGACCTTCCTTCCCGCATGCCTAAATCCCGGCAAGCCTCCAAACGGCTTGGATTCCCCCGGCGTTAGTCTCTGGCCGTTGGCGCTTTCCGCCCTTTTGCCGCTTATTCCAACTTTAAGAACGCCTGTAAATGTCAAACTTCCGCGCGACCCGGTCCGGAAACGTCAAGGTTCGGCTGGAAAGCGTTGAAAGAAGCCCTGCTGCGCCAGACGCGTGCGCAGCAGGGGTGCCAGTTCTGCTGCCGCGCCTTCAGTGATGTGACTTCGATCGTGCCAAATCGGCAGACCGGTTGCCGTGGCCTGCCCGCACGCGCCCTCGTGGCATAAACCCGTCCGGAGAGGAGCATAAAAGAGATTTGCAACCTGACCTGATGCGTCGAGCGCCAAGCGGTCGAAACGGGCGAATGCCTTCTGCACGGTCTCAAAAGCGGCGGAACACCCTTCGCTCCTAAAAGGTCTCCAAGGCAATTCAATACATTGCTCCGGTCCCAACGCAGCGGGATATATACCGTCAAGCAAGACGAGTGGAACCCCCTTTTCACCCAAGCGAACGGCGAAAGCCTTTATGAAGTCCACGTAAAGCGGTGTCTGCTTGTCCTCGGCGCCAGAGAGGCGCTGGCCGGCGAACACAACATCTCCACTGTGCACCCTTTGCAGGAGGTATTCAGCAGTTTCCGCAACGTAGTCCGGACACCGCACGCGAACGAATTTGGAGGACATCGCAGGAGGCAGAAATGCACACCCACTCCCCATAGTGAGGTAGGCCGCGGAATGCTCCCTAAAAGCATCTCTCAATGCAGGCAGATAGTTCCTCGCATGACTATCGCCAATTAGATAAAGAGTACCTCTTTTGCCAGCGGCAACTTCCAGGCATTCTTTCATCAGACCGGACGAGAAACCTTCTTTTACATGGCACTTTTCAAGATATTTGCCCGTTGTCTTGTCCATCCACCATGTTCGTTGAAGATTGGCCGGAGCAGAAATGCCTAAGAGCCGGCCGAGATAAAGGCGCCCGTCCATAGGTTGGGACAGGACAAGCAGCAGTGCATACCCGGCAGCTGAAGCAGACAGGCCGTAACCTACGGAAAAAAGGCGTTTCCCAGACCAGCTGGAGCGGCGCAGCGGAGTTTCTATAAACCGGTAGGACATCGCCGCCAAAAGAAACATACATGCGGTCTGAAACGGCACCGACCACCAGTGAATGCCGATCGACCACCGGCTAAGCGAGAGCACCCCCCAGTGCCATAGGTAAAGAGAGTAGGAAATCAGCCCGATATAGACGGCTTGCCGGCGGGTAAAAATGTTGTAAGCAACCGTTCCTGGGCGAATGCAAGCAATCAATGCCGCTGTTAACGCAACAACAGCGACGGTTGCAGGAACCGCAAATTCAAGCGGTACAAACAAGACCCCTACAATACCGGCGGCCACAAGAAGAGGAGGAAGGCCCCTAAATCGCGCCATCGCTGCATTCGGATGCTTCAGCCCAAGAAACAGCAAGCATCCAGCACCCAATTCCCATAATCGCGACGGCATCGAGAAATAGGCAGTAGGCTGGCTGGCCGGGTAAAGGAGGACAAAACCGATCAGTGACGCGACCGTCAGTGATCCTGTCACCAAGAGCAGATTTCTCGAACCGTTAGCGCTAAGGCGGCCAAATCCACTGAACCAGAATAGAAAAGGGTATAAGAAATAAAACTGTTCCTCCACCCCTAGCGACCAGGTATGGGCAAAGACATTAAGTTCGGTCGCAACGCCAAAGTAATCGGCAGACTGCTTAAGCAGTTCAAAGTTCGATAGACCGAACAGAGCTGCCATACCAGTGTTCAGCGACGCTTTTGGAGTGGGATTGAACAAGCATATCAGAACGCCGGTGACAACAACGACCAGCACCAGCGCTGGAATTAGGCGCTTGATACGCCTGACGTAAAACCCAAGCAAGAAATCGCCAAAGTTTTTGCTACGATAATCCGCCAACGACGAGGATATGACGAACCCAGACACAACAAAAAATATGTCTACTCCTAAATAACCGCTTGGAAGAATACTTTTATCGAAGTGGTTGATTATGACGGCGATCACCGCCAGCGCCCTTAGGCCATCTATCTCGGGCCTGTAAGCGGACTGAGAAACTACATTAGTATCTGTGCCGATAGATGAGCGCCCATTGCTGCCAGGACGCTCGATAGTAGCGTTGGTCCTAGCAATTCGTTGCTCCCCCAAGATACAACTCCACTGAGAAAAGAATGCTATTGCGCGTCAACCATCACAACAAAAGCAGCTGTTTGTAAACAGCTTTTTGACTAACAGCATCGAAGCCGATTACCTGCCGCAGACCTTGGATGGCGCGGCGCTAGCCGGCGATGGGGTCGTCCCGGCCTGAGAGGCGGCGCGCAGCCAGACGGGCGAAGCGCAAGGTTAGCGCTCTGCGGCGCGCGCCAAGCAGCGGCGTGGCAACGGGCTCGCGGACCAAAATGGCTTCGTACTCGTCCGAAATAAAGAGACCGGCTTCTTCGGGCAGGATCCCGGCAGGAAAATCCGGTCCGACAGCGAAAAAGAACCGGTCGCACCATTCGAGATAGTCCTGCCATTTGCGGTCGGCCCTAAAATCCGGAACGCCGGACTTTACCTCCACGATCCAGAGTTCTCCCTTCTCTCCGAGAGAGAGAATGTCGGCGCGGCGTCCGTTTTTGAGCGGAAATTCGGTGAGCGCGCCGTGGCCCATGGATTCCAGCAAGCGCAAGGCACCGCGCAAAGGCTTTGGCTCCGGCCTTCCCGTTTTCGTTGCGGAAGCAGGTAACAAAACGGCGGCTGAGCCGTATTCAAGTTTAGCCACGATGGACCTAGTTCCCGGTTAGCTTGTTCCCCTCACTCAAGGAATTGGGAAAGGCAAGCTTTCCAAAACCAGAAAAAGGGGCACAAATATGCCACTTGACGGCCGTACTGCAAAGCCCGCATCCGGGGCCCGCCAAAGCAGGATCCTCGCGCGCTTGGGCGAAACGCGCGCGCTTTCGCTTGAGATCGCCGCACCGCTTAGCTCTGAGGATCAGGTTGTCCAGGCGATGGACGATGCCAGCCCCACGAAATGGCATCTCGGCCATACAACGTGGTTTTTCGAGGAGCTGGTTCTCAAGAGCTTTCTGCCGGGATACCAGGCGTTCGACGAGCGTTTCGCATACTGCTTCAATTCTTATTATGAAAGCTTGGGCCCTAGGCACCCCCGGCCGCGGCGCGGCCTGCTAACCCGGCCTTCCGCAGAGGAGGTGCGAGCCTACCGCGCATACGTAGACGAAAACTTGAGCGCCCTTTTGGCCGGCAGCGTTCCAGAGGAAGCCCTGAGCCTGATCGAGGTGGGGATCAACCACGAGCAGCAGCACCAGGAGCTAATGCTGACCGATATCCTGGCTCTCTTCGCCGCGAACCCGCTCAAGCCCGCTTACACCACGGCTTCCTCCCCGCTTGCGGAAGCGCCCGGCGCCGGCCATTGGCGGGAGGTTTCCGGCGGCATTTATGAAATCGGGCACCGCGGCGAGGACTTCGCCTACGACAACGAAGGTCCGGCTCATCGGGTTCTTCTGCCGGATTTCCGGGTATTCAGCCGGGAAGTAACCAACGGCGAATGGCTCGCCTTCATGGAGGCGGGCGGCTATTCCGAGCCGGGGCTTTGGCTTTCGGACGGCTGGGCCGCTGTGCAGCGCGAACGGTGGCAGGCCCCCGGCTATTGGGAGCTGAAAGACGGGAGCTGGCATCAGATGACCTTGCAGGAGCTGCAGCCGGTCTCGCCCGGGCGCCCAGTCACGCATGTGAGCTTCTACGAGGCGGATGCCTTCGCGCGCTGGGCCGGGCAGCGGCTGCCAACGGAATTCGAGTGGGAAGTTGCTTCGGCAAACGAAACGGTGCCGGCCCCGTTTGGCCTTTCGCGGCTCTACGCAAAGCCTGCCTCCGCGGCGGGCGAGAGCCCCTTCTCCGGCAACGTCTGGCAATGGACGCAAAGCGCCTACCTGCCCTATCCCGGCTACAAGCCCGTTCCCGGCCCGCTCGGCGAATATAACGGGAAGTTCATGTGCAATCAGTTCGTGCTCCGCGGCGGATCGTTCGCCACGCCGGACCATCACCTGCGTGCCACCTACCGGAACTTCTTTTATCCGCAACAGCGCTGGCAATTCATGGGCCTGCGCCTGGCGAGCGATGCCTGATGCAGAAGCTAGCCAGATCGGAAAGTACCGCCGCTTCGAGCGCAAGCAGCGATTTCCTCGAAGCCGTCCTGCACGGCTTGTCGCTCCCCCAAAAGGCGCTTCCGAGCCGCTTCTTTTACGATGAAGCCGGCTCCGAGCTGTTCGAACGCATCACCGGGCTCCCCGAATATTATCTTACGCGAACCGAGATTGCTCTGCTTAACGAATGCAGCGCCGGCATTAGGGAGAACGTGCCCTCCGGGGCCGCGGTTGTGGAATTCGGTTCGGGCTCCAGCCGCAAGACCGGGCTGCTGCTCGAAGCCCTCGACAGCCCCAGCGCCTACATACCGGTCGACATATCCGCTTCCGCGCTTTATCCCGCCGCCCGGCGCATTCAGCGAAGATTTCCAAATATTGCCGTGTATCCCGTTCTTGGCAGCTTCGAAGACCCCGGCAAAATGAAGCTTCCACTCGATGGCCGTCCTTGCGTTGGCTTTTTCCCAGGGTCCACGATCGGCAACTTGGCTCCCGCCGGAGCGATCTCCTTCCTGCGGTCCGCAAGGCGTTATCTTGGTCGTGGCGCCCGTTTCATTATCGGAGCCGACTTGCAAAAGCGGCTCGATATCCTCCTGCCTGCTTATGACGATGCTGAGGGCGTGACCGCTGCCTTCAATCTCAACATTCTTACACGCATCAACCGCGAGCTTGACGGAACGTTCAACCTTAGCTGGTTCGGGCACCAGGCGGTTTATGACGAGATTGAGGGCCGGGTTGAAATGCATCTGCGCGCCTCAAAGCCGCATCGCGTTTTCGTAGCCGGGCGGTCCTTCGCCTTCCGCGAGGGAGAGACGATCCATACCGAGAACTCACACAAATACACGGTGACGGGCTTCGAAACCCTTGCAAAAGCTGGCGGCTGGCGGCCCATGAAGGCATGGATCGACAAAAACGAACTCTTCTCCCTGCATTTGCTTGCCTAAGCTGCCGGCGCGGTGCCTGCTACTCTATCCGCGATGCATCGCCTCGATGGAAACAGTTTTGAAGGCTTTCATCCTTGCCGCGATGGCTGCCGTGGCCTCTGCGCTCGCGCCCGGTTTATTCAACATGGCGCGCGGCGGAGCCATGAATACCAACCAAAGGTTGAGGCGGTAGCGCATCGCCCTTCAGTTCGTAGCAATCTTCGCACTCATGGCCGCGGTGTATTTGGTCTCCCATTAACCGTTGTATCTTTAATCTCACACATTCAGCCTGAACCGCTCGCCCAAGTGCGCTTCGGTTTGACAAAGTTTGCGACAACTGGACTAAGTAAGACAGATTTTTCCGGGGGGTAAATCGTGCGTCATCGCAAACCCAATTTCAGAGCGGGCCTAGCCTATTTTGCCTCTATTTCGGCGGCCCTGGTGCTGGCCGGGTTCGGGAGTACCCCAGCTGCTGCGGCCGACCTTTATACGCCGGCAGCCGCCCCTTATGCGCCGGTGGCCGCCTCTGACACGCCATGGATCGTGCCTTTTACGCCGGCGGATCGCCCTTTCTGGTCGATCGATGAAGTAAGGGTTGGTGCGCTGGATCACGCGCTTGAGGATTCACTGGACGAAAGAGGGGCTGCACTGAACCTTGAGGTTCTTGGCGGCCGTTTCCCGGGCGGTTACGGGAATAGCATTTTGGACTTCTTCCTGACCCCCAGGCCGAACATTGGAACAACCATTGCTTTCGGCAAGACTGATGAGTTTTATTGGGGCGTGACCTGGGACGCGAAGTTATATGGACCGTTGTTCCTGGAAACATCGTTCGGCGGTGCGGCTCATGATGGCCCCCTGGACGAGCGGGGCGCATCCGACTACGGCTGCCGGCTCAATTTCCGGGAATCCGCCTCTCTTGGTTATGCGGTCACTTCGCAGTGGCGTCTGATGGTAGAGGTCGACCATATGTCGAATGCCAATTTGTGCGAGCCCAACCACGGCCTGACGAACGCCGGCATCCGTCTAGGATACCGCTTCTAAGTGTGGTATGCAGAAAGGCCTCGTTACGAGGCCTTAGACTGCACGGCAGATGGTCGTTCTTACAAAAATCTATACAAAGACCGGCGATGACGGCTCGACCGCTCTCGGAAGCGGTGAGCGCGTGCTCAAGACCTCCAGCCGGATAGAAGCCTACGGGACGGTAGACGAAACGAATGCCGCCATCGGCATGGCGCGTCTTGCGCTCCCGGAAGACCGGCAGGACGTTGCCGGAATGCTGGCCCGGATCCAAAACGACCTTTTCGATATTGGCGCCGATCTTTGCGTACCCGATCGCGGCGAGGCGTTGCCATACGCCCCGCTCAGGCTTAAGGAAGCGCAAGTCGAACGTCTTGAGCACGAAATAGACGCCATGAATGGCGAAATGGCGCCGCTCGCATCCTTTGTGCTGCCGGGCGGCTCCAAGGCAGGGGCAGCGCTGCATCTGGCCCGGACCGTTTGCCGCCGCGCGGAACGCCGCGTCGTGCAGCTCAGGCTCGAAGGCGAGCCGGTGAGCGACGCGCTTTGCCGCTATATCAACCGGCTTTCCGATCACCTGTTCGTTGCGAGCCGCTATGTGAACGGCAAAGGCAAGGACGATCTGCTTTGGCAGCCGGGACAAAATGCGTAACCGCCCGCATTATTCCGTCAATCCAAATGCGCCAGCTGAAACTAGCCCCGGTGCAAGAAAGTGCGGCAAAATAGAGGGTCGGCGGCTATTGCTGGCAAGGCCCAAGACCGTCATTCCCGCGCAAGAGCGTGTGAAGAAATCCATGCGCTTGCAGTACGCTCAGTTTGTCATGGCCCGGCTTGACC
>JBKQNN010000477.1:0-4596 GCA_052145975.1 Rhodomicrobium sp.
TCGGCGAGCTGATTGGCTTATGGGCGGGCGAAACCTGGCGCATCATGGGCGAGCCCAGCGCGGTTCGCCTCATCGAGCTTGGCCCTGGGCGCGGAACACTGATGGCGGATGCGCTGCGCGCGTTGCGCGTGCTTCCCGCCTTCCTGCAAGGCGCTACCGTTCACCTCGTTGAGACGTCGGCGCCGCTGCGGGCCGCGCAGGAGGCCGCGTTTGCAGGCGCGCCTTGCCCGGTTTGCTGGCATGACAGCATCGAGGATGTGCCGGCGGGGGCCGCGATCATAATTGCGAACGAATTCTTCGATTGCCTGCCCGTGCGGCAGTTCGTCTTCGATGAAGCCGCGCAAGCTTGGCGCGAACGCATGGTCGCGTTCAAGGATGGATGCTTCGAGCTCGAATTGGGGGAAGTCCCCCCTCATCCTGTCCTTCTCCCCGAGGGGAGAAGGGACGCCCGAATTGTCCGTAGCGAGAATTTTGGGGTCCTCTCTCCCCCCGGGGAGAGAGACAGAGTGAGGGGGGACTTCCCCAGCGTTGAAGACGGCGCGATTGCCGAGACGAGGCCCGGCGCCGCGGACATCCTTCGAAGTTTCGCGGCGCGGGCTGAAAACGCGCCCATCGCGGCACTCATCATCGACTACGGCTATTCGCAGCCCGCTTCCGGCGACACGGTGCAGGCGGTCAAGCAGCATCGCTTCGCCGGCCTGTTCGAAGCCCCAGGCGAGGCCGACCTTACCGCCCATGTCGATTTCTCCGATCTGGTGCAGCACGCAAAGGAGCTGAACCTCGCCGCGTCCGGTCCCATGCCCATGGGCGAATGGCTGTTGCGGCTCGGGCTCGAAGCGAGGGTGCAGCAGCTCTTGCGCCGTGCTTCGCCCGATGCGGCAGCGGATATACGGAGCCGCGTTTCCCGGCTCGTGGACCCCGCCCAAATGGGCGTTCTATTCAAGACTGCCGTTTTGACGGGTGGCATACCCTGCCCGCTGCCGCCATTTTAGAGCCTATCCGCTTTTGATGGAATCAAAAGCCGGGCTCTAGGTCTTTGTTTAACCGTGCGTCTTATCGGAAAAACCGCTCACACCTCCGGGTCAAGCCCGAAGGCATGCTTTTTCCGGACGCACTTTAGTAAGCAGCTTCCAGCCGATTGAAGGACTTCATGGAGATAGAAGACAGCGCGGCAGAGGTCGCATTTTTGGCTGCGGACAATCTCAATGCGGGTGGGATCGCCCATGGCTTCTTCCTGCGCACCGGCGGCGTGTCGGAGGGCATTTACGCCTCGCTGAACTGCGGCCGCGGCTCCGGCGACGAAAGAGACCGCGTTGAAGAGAACCGGGCACGGGTCGCGGCGCGGCTCGGCGCAGCGCCCGGAAGGCTGACCGGGCCAAAGCAAGCGCACACCGCCAGGGCGTTGATCGTGACAACGCCGTGGAAACTGGGGGAAGCCCCGGAGGCCGACGCCGTGGTCACCAATGTACGCGGTCTCGCGGTTGCCGTCCTTACGGCGGACTGCGCGCCAATCCTTTTGGCCGACCCGGATGCAGGGCTCGTCGCGGCGGTCCATGCGGGTTGGAAGGGCGCCAAAGGTGGCGTCATCGAAAGCGCAATCGAGGCCATGGAAAGCCTCGGCGCCCGCCCGGATCGCATTTCGGCGGCCATCGGTCCCGCGATATCGCGCGCCGCTTACGAGGTCAGCCCCGAATTCAAAGCCGCCTTCCTCGCCGATGGCGAGGCCAACGAGCGGTACTTTACACACCCCGGAGGCGGCAGGCCGCATTTCGATCTTCCCGGCTACGTCCGGGATCGCCTCCTGAGTAAAAGCGTAACCAACATCCAAGATATCGCCGCGTGTACCTACGAAAACGAATCGATTCTCTTCAGTTACCGCCGATCCGTACATAGAATCGAGTCCGGCTATGGCCGTCAAATTTCGGCAATTCTCCTTCCTTGATGTGGATAACTACGGGCGTTAAGCCCGATTTTGGCGGAATTTCGCCCGGACAGCCCTGTGGAAAGTTCCGCCTGCTAGACGTGATCATGCGCTACCGCTAGATTTTCAACGTTACGAGATTCGGCGGGGGGAGTTGTGCCGGTTGTTAGTGTCATGTGTACCGCCGTGCTAAACCTAAAAAGCAAGGAGTGGACAAGTGACGCGCGAGATCAAGCCGGCCGCGCAGAGCGCAGCTCAACGTGCCGCGTCGCTCTTGACTGGAGCACTTTTGTTAGCCGGCCTCGCCGGCTGCGGGGGGAGCCTCTTTCAAAATAGCGATACTGCCGACGCGAGCCTGAAGGCCAAACCTGCTGTCGCCCTTTCGCCAGCAGAGGGTGTACCGCAGAAATACGCAAGCAAAGTCAACGAGCAGCTCACGGCATCAATCCGGGCGAAGGGCGTGCAAATCGTCGAAGCCAAGGATGCCCAATACATCATCAAGACCGCATACGCCGCGAAGCCCGACGCCAAGCATGGGACGAAGGTCGCTTACACGGTCGACGTTACCGACAAGGCCGGCAACAAGATTCGCAGCATAGGAGGCGAGGCCCTTGTTTCGGACAAGCATGGCGGCGACTCCTGGAGTCACGTTACTGAAGAAGGTCTGCAACAGGTCGCGGCGAAGTCGGCAAGCGACGTGACTGCCTGGATCGACAATCCAAACGCTCCGCCCGCCGCAATGGCAAGTGCGGAGCCAGCGCCTAAGGCGGCTCCTGTAAAGGTCGCGGCCAAGTCTGCCGCCACCAAGCCCGCGCCCGCTCAACCGGCTGCCGCACCGGAGGCTCCATCGCTCGCAGCGGCGGTTGACGTTCCCGCTCCGGCGAAGCCAAAGGCAGTGGCGGAGCTTGTCGCTGTGGTTCCGCCGGTCACCGGCGCGCCTGGCGACGGCAAGACAACGCTTGCCGAAGCGATGAAGCGCGCTCTCAAGGTGCAGGGCATCAAGCTCGTATCCTCCGCGAAGGCCGGTGCCTATAAAATCCAGGGACAGGTCGAGGTTGGAGCCCCTGCGAACGGTCAGCAGCCGATCATCATCCGCTGGGCCGTGATCGATCCTACGGGTAAGCAGATGGAGAAGACGGTCGTACAGAATAACAAGATCGTCGCCGGAAGCTTGGACGGCGCCTGGGGCGAAGTAGCCGATCAGGCTGCGGGAGCGGCTGCGTCCGAGGTTACAAAGCTGCTCCAGAAGCCAGCGGCCGCCGGCCAGGCTCAGCAGGGCGCAAACGGCTCGGCCGGGTAGCGGGGCCGGGTTCGGCGGAAGGTGCTGCCTCGCATGCACAATCGCCGGTTTACAGATGACGGGCGCGCTGTTAGAAGCGCGCTCGTATCGTTTTCTCAAACGCTGTAGCCACATGGACTGTCACGCGTCATGAAGCTGGTTGCCGGCAATAGCAATCGCCCGCTGGCTCACGCCATCGCCGCCTACCTGAAAACCCCGCTCACGCAATGTCTTGTCCGGCGGTTCGCGGACATGGAAATTTTTGTCGAGGTGCAGGAGAACGTTCGAGGCGAGGATATCTTCGTCATCCAATCGACGTCCTATCCCGCCAACGACAACCTGATGGAGCTTTTGATCTTGATCGACGCGCTCAAGCGCGCGTCGGCGCGGCGCATCACAGCGGTGATCCCTTATTTCGGCTACGCCCGCCAGGATCGCAAAACGCTGCCGCGCACGCCGATCTCGGCCAAGCTCGTAGCCAATTTGATTACCCATGCCGGCGCGGACCGCGTGTTGACCGTCGATCTCCATGCCGGGCAGATTCAGGGCTTTTTCGACATCCCGACCGACAATCTTTATGCGGCGCCGGTCATGGTGCGCGATATCCGCAAGCGCTTCACCAACGGCAACATCACCGTGGTCTCGCCGGACGTGGGCGGCGTGGTGCGTGCGCGCGGGCTCGCGAGCCGCATCGATGCACCGCTCGCCATCATCGACAAGCGCCGGGAACAGCCTGGCGAATCCGAGGTGATGAACGTGATCGGCAACGTCTCCGGCCGTGCCTGCATCCTGATCGACGACATCATCGACTCCGGCGGCACACTGTGCAATGCCGCCACGGCGCTGGCCGAACGCGGTGCGGAGTCGGTCGTGGCCTATATCACTCATGGCGTGCTCTCGGGCGGCGCCGTTGCCAAGATCATGGCGTCCAAAATCGAGAAGCTCTTCATCACCGATACCATCGTGCCAACCGAGGCGGTGCGCGTCGCGGCCAATATCGAGGTGCTGTCGCTCGCGGGCCTGATCGGCGAGGCGATCCTGCGCACATCGGACGAGAAATCGGTGTCTACGCTGTTCTTCGAGTAGTACATCGTTAACGCATTTTGCCGGTTTTTTTCCGCGGCCGGACCGCTTTTCAATATTGAAATAATATAGCATGGGCTCTTTAAGGAAGCGTGAAGCCCGGCCACATTCTTGATGAGAAACTGATAAGATATTGATACTACTTGAAAAAAGCCATGCAGTGGCAGCGCAGCGAATGGGTTGGTTATGGTAAACATTAAATCTGCAAACACTAGTGTCCCAGTGTTAATCGAACAGATTCAATTGGTTAGAGGCGTCCAGGGGAGCTATTTGCAAAGGGCCTCCGCTAAAGAGTTGTAATATCTGGCTTTTC
>JBKQNN010000478.1:0-31807 GCA_052145975.1 Rhodomicrobium sp.
GTGGGCGTGGTCGATGGCGATCTGAGCCTGGCCACCGCCGACCCGCGTGCGGGCGAGCGCACCTTCCAGCTGCTGCACCAGGTGACGGGGCGTGCGGGGCGGTTCGGCGCGCCGGGCTTCGGGCTGATCCAGACGCATTACCCGGAGCATCCTGTCATGCGCGCGCTCGTGACCGGCGACCGGCAGGGGTTCTACGAGGCCGAAACAGCCATGCGCGAGGAGGCGGGGCTGCCGCCGTTCGGGCGGCTCGCCGGCCTCGTGGTGCAGGCCAAGGAGCGGCAGGCCGCCGAACATTACGCGCGCGCTCTGGCGCTGGCGGCGCCCGAGGCGCGGCTGATCCAGGTGCTGGGGCCGGTGGAGGCGCCGCTTGCCGTGATCCGGGGGTGGCACCGGCAGCGGCTGCTGGTCAAGGCCGCGCGCGACGCGGATTTGCAGGGGTATTTGCGCGCGTGGCTCGATGCGGCCGAGCAGCCGCGCGGCAGCGTCAAGCTGCATGTGGATGTCGATCCGTATAGTTTTTTGTGACGGCCGTTTTTGCTTGCCGGCTGGACGGTGCTACCGCTCGCCGATCAGGTAGACCCCGTACGGTCCATTAACGGACCAATACTTGCCGTTTTTTAGCCTCTGCAAAAAGAATAGATATACATTTCCTGTTTCACAGCAATTGGGGTCAAGCTCGGAGATGCCTGACCTCGATAAGAAATCGAAAGACTCAGGCGGGTCGCCCTTCAAAACCTTTTCCACGCGGACAACGCTATATTCGAAAAGCGTGTCAGCGCTGACCCTGTTATTTGTGGATACGGCCTTACCAATTACAACAATGTCTGAAAGCTGCACCTTTTTCTCTAGTGAGTATTCCTCCACAAAGTTTGCCAAAGCCCAACCGGCGGCCGAGGAGCAGAGAAAGAGGGCTGCCATGCACGCATGCGTCAGTCTCATCAGCGGTACTCCCTGTTCGATATGAGGAAAGCCCGCAAATGAGTCCGAGTTCTGTCAGCGGTTAATGCCCGCACCGCGACACCATGCCCCGTTGAGGTTTCGCCCGGCGGAAAGATTTAGTACGCTACTCAACCAATCACTCCCAGGGGAAACAACAGATGACAATCGACAACGCAGTCCTGAGCTTCGCCGGCTTCGTGGTCCTGCTCAGCCTGGCGCTGGGCGTTTACGTCAGCGAGTATTGGCTCCTGCTCACGGCCTTTGCCGGGCTGAACATGCTGCAGGCCGGGTTCACGGGCTTTTGCCCGGCCGCGATGATCTTCAAGGCGCTCGGGCTCAAGTCCGGCTGCGCATTCAAGTAGGCAGGCGCGGGCGGGGCAAACGCTCCCGCTCCGTTCCTCGCCAGTCCCCGCTATCGCCGTTACCCTCAGCCGTCCCTTCTTCCCATGTAGGGAAGGGACGGCTGAATTGTTCCAGGCGACCGGGTTGACCCTCCGCAATTTGCCGGCCGCCGGTTTGTCCGCTGTCCGCTTTCGTACAAGCGAAGTTCGCATGTCGGCTTTGGAACAGCGGAAACCCTGCCGGAATTTGCGGCATAAATCTTCGTAATCACCGTAACATCAATCGCTTAGCGAGTTGGCACGGCGCTTGCTCAAGGGGTTCTGCGGGCAAGGAATTGCCGGATGCTCCACCCTTCGAGGAAGAGCGCAAAGATTACGATTACGAAGGAGACCTGCATGGCATTGCGACAGATCGCATTCTACGGGAAGGGTGGCATCGGCAAATCCACGACTTCCCAGAATACGCTGGCGGCGCTCGCCGAGATGGGGAACAAAATCCTCATCGTCGGCTGCGACCCCAAGGCCGACTCGACACGTTTGATCCTGCACGCCAAGGCGCAGGACACCATCCTGAGCCTCGCCGCTGAGCAAGGCAGCGTTGAGGACCTCGAACTCGAAGACGTGATGAAAATCGGCTACCAGAACATCAAGTGCGTCGAGTCGGGCGGCCCTGAGCCGGGAGTTGGCTGCGCCGGCCGCGGTGTTATCACCTCGATCAACTTCCTTGAAGAGAACGGCGCCTACGAAGGCATCGACTACGTGTCCTACGACGTGCTGGGCGACGTGGTGTGCGGCGGCTTCGCGATGCCGATCCGCGAGAACAAGGCGCAAGAGATTTACATCGTGATGTCCGGCGAGATGATGGCCATGTACGCGGCCAACAACATCTCCAAGGGCATTCTGAAATACGCCAACTCCGGCGGGGTTCGTTTGGGCGGCCTGATCTGCAACGAGCGCCAGACCGACAAGGAGCTTGAGCTTGCCGAGGCCCTCGCCAAGAAGCTTGGCACCACGCTCATCTACTTCGTGCCGCGCGACAACATCGTGCAGCATGCCGAGCTGCGCCGGATGACGGTGATCGAATACGCACCGGATTCTAAGCAAGCCGAGCATTACCGCACTCTCGCGAGAAAAATCCATGTCAATGCGGGCAACGGCGTCATCCCGACCCCGATCACCATGGACGAACTCGAAGACATGCTGATGGCGCACGGCATCCTGCAAGCGGTCGATGAATCGATCGTCGGAAAGACCGCGGCCGAGCTGGCTGCTGACGCCGCCGCAGCCGCATAAGTCAAAGTCCCGCCGGCCCTTTATCCTCCCAGGCGCCGGCGGGCAACCTTCAAGCCCGTCATCCCCGGCCTCGCCTCCGCGGGGCTAAACTCAGGCGGGAATCCATGGAGAAGCCGGATCCATGGTTGAGATGGGTCCCCGCCAGGACGGGGACGGCAATAAGGCATAGGATTCAGGTTGGAAAGGCCACTCGTTATGAGCCTGGCACTCGCGGAAAAAGAAAACGTAGAAGACATCAAGGCTAGAAATAAAGAAGTCATCGAAGAAGTTCTGAAGGCCTATCCGGACAACATCGCCGGGCAAGCAAAAGCGAAGGTTGCCAGATCCATCCGCACGCAAGGAGAAAAGTAAATGGAAGCGGAAGCCAAAGCAGCCCGCAAGCAGCTCGTTTCAGATGTGTTGAGCGAGTATCCCGAGAAGACGGCTAAGAAACGCGCCAGGCACATCAACGTCTACGAAGAAGGCAAGCCGGACTGTGGGGTCAAGTCCAACATCAAATCCATCCCAGGGGTGATGACGGTGCGCGGCTGCGCTTATGCCGGCGCCAAAGGTGTGGTGTGGGGGCCGATCAAGGACCTCGTCCATATCAGCCATGGGCCGGTCGGTTGCGGCCACTATTCCTGGGGCCAGCGCCGCAATTACGTCAGCGGCGCGATCTCCGGCGTGAACAGTTGGGTTGCCATGCAGGTGACTTCCGACTTCCAGGAAAAGGACATCGTGTTCGGCGGCGACAAGAAGCTGGTCAAAGTGATCGACGAGATCGAGTCGATCTTCCCGCTCAACAAGGGCATTTCGGTGATGAGCGAGTGTCCGGTCGGCCTGATCGGCGACGACATCGAAGCCGTGGCCAAGCAGAAGGCCAAGGAAATCGGCAAGGTCGTAGCGCCGGTTCGCTGCGAAGGCTTCCGCGGCGTGTCGCAGTCGCTGGGCCACCACATCGCCAACGACGTCATGCGCGATTACATCATCGAGAAGGCGCCGGACAAGGAGTTCGACGGCACGCCCTACGACGTATTGATCGTGGGCGATTACAATATCGGCGGCGACGCTTGGGCGAGCCGCATCCTGATCGAGGAAATGGGCTTACGTGTTATCGGCCAATGGTCGGGCGATGCGTCGCTAGCCGAAGTCGAGCGCGGACCGAAAGCCAAGCTCAACCTGATCCACTGCTACCGTTCGATGAACTATATTTGCCGGTACATGGAAGAAAAGCATTCCGTACCATGGCTGGAGTACAATTTCTTTGGGCCCAGTCAAATTGCAAAGAGCCTGCGTGCTATCGCCGAGCTGTTCGATGACAAGATCAAGGAAGGCGCCGAGCGTGTCATCGCCAAATACACGCCGCTGATGGATGCGGTGTTGGCGAAATACAAGCCCCGGCTCGAAGGCAAGAAGATCATGCTGTATGTCGGAGGCCTGCGCCCTCGCCACGTTTCGGATGCCTACCGCGATCTCGGCATGGAGGTGACGGCCACCGGCTACGAATTCGCCCACGCGGACGACTATCAGCGCACCACGAAATACATCAAGGACGGCACGCTGGTTTTCGACGACGCCTCTGAGTTCGAGCTTGAGAGGTTTATTCAAGCGATCCGTCCAGACCTAGTCGGTTCCGGGATTAAGGAGAAATACGGCACTCAGAAGCTTGGTGTGCCATTCCGCCAAATGCATTCCTGGGACTATTCCGGCCCCTATCACGGCTATGACGGCTTTGCCGTCTTCGCCCGGGACATGGATCTAGCAGTCAATAATCCGGTTTGGGCGATGCACAAGGCGCCCTGGAAGGTAGCATAAGCCATGCCGCAATCAGCAGAACGTATCCTGGATCACGCCACGCTCTTCAACGAGCCTGAGTATCAAGAACTCTTTGCGCGCAAGAAGGCGCTGGAAGGCGGCGCCACGCCCGAAGAGGTGGCAAAACAAGCCGAATACATCAACGGGTGGGAATACCGCGAGAAGAACCTGGCCCGCGAGGCGCTGTGCGTTAATCCGGCGAAAGCCTGCCAGCCGCTAGGAGCGATATTTGCGTCGGTCGGCTTTGAACGCACGCTGGCGTTCAATCACGGTTCGCAAGGCTGCACGGCCTATTTCCGCTCGCATCTGGCGCGCCATTTCAAAGAACCGTGCGCGGCCGTCTCAACCTCGATGACCGAAGACGCAGCCGTGTTCGGCGGTCTGCAGAACATGGTCGACGGTCTTAGCAACGCCTACACCGTCTACAAGCCCGACATGATCGCCATTTCGACGACCTGTATCGCCGAAGTCATCGGCGACGATCTGACGTCGTTCATCCAGAAGGCCCGCAAGGACGGCAGCATCCCGGAGGACTTCCCGACCCCGCAGGCGCACACCCCGTCATTCGTCGGCAGCCACATTACGGGCTACGACACCATGATCAAGGGCGTGCTAACCAATTTCTGGCAAGGCAAAGAGCGCAAGCCGAATGGCCGGATTAATATCATCCCCGGATTCGACGGATATGCGGTCGGCAACAACCGCGAACTGAAGCGCATCCTCGGCGAATTCGGCATCGATTACACGCTGATTTCGGATGTCTCCGAGGTGTTCGACACGCCGACCGACGGCAGCTATCGCATGTTCGATGGCGGAACGAGCCTGGAAGCGGTGAGAGAGGCGCTCCATTCCAAGGCGACCATCGCGATGCAGAAGTACTGCTCGGAGAAGTCCCTCGAAATGGCCGCCGGTGTTGGCCAAGAAACGGCGTCGTTCCATTATCCGCTTGGCGTGCAGGCCACCGATGAGTTCCTGATGAAGCTGTCGGAGCTGACCGGCCAGCCCATTCCGGCATCGTTGGAGAAGGAGAGGGGCCGTCTAGTCGATGCCATGGCGGATTCCTCTGCCTGGCTGCACGGCAAAAGCTATTCGGTGTTTGGCGATCCGGATTTTGTCTACGGCATGACGCGCTTCCTGCTGGAGATGGGGGCGGAGCCGGTCCACCTTTTGTCCACCAATGGCGGCAAAGATTGGAAAGCGAACATGGAAAAGCTTCTTGCCAGCAGTCCCTATGGCGCAAAGACGCAAGTCTGGCCAGGCAAGGATCTGTGGGCCATGCGTTCGCTGCTGGCCACTGAGCCGAGCGATTTCCTGATCGGCAGTTCCTTCGGCAAATATCTCGAACGCGATCTTGGCATTCCACTGATCCGCCTGACGTTCCCGATCTTCGACCGCCATCATCATCATCGGTTCCCTACCTGGGGATATGCGGGAAGTCTTCGCGTGCTGGTGACGATCCTCGACAAGATCTTGGACGCTCTGGACGCCGAGACGGCCAAGACGGGCATCTCTTTCGACCTTGTGAGATGAACTGACATGCAAAAGCTCCAAGACCTATTCGACGAGCCGGCTTGCGCGAAAAACCGGGCGAAGGACGTTAAGGAGCGCAAAAAAGGGTGTACCAAGCAACTCCAGCCGGGTGGCGCGGCTGGAGGATGCGCCTTCGATGGTGCCAAGATCGCGCTGCAGCCCATCACCGACGCCGCCCATCTCGTACACGGCCCCATCGCCTGCGAGGGCAGTTCCTGGGACAATCGCAACTCGAATTCCTCGGGTTCCAAGCTCTACCGCACAAGCTTCACCACCGATCTCAGCGAAACCGACATCGTTTTCGGCGGCGAGAAGCGGCTTTACCGCTCGATCCGCGAAATCGTAGAGAAATACGATCCGCCTGCGATCTTCGTGTACCAGACCTGCGTGCCGGCCATGACCGGCGACGACATCAACGCGGTGTGCAAGAAGGCCGCCGCGAAGTTCGGCAAGCCCTGCATTCCGGTCCACGCGCCGGGCTTCGTTGGCGCCAAGACGCTTGGCAACAAGCTCGCCGGCGAGGCGCTGCTCGATCACGTCATCGGCACGCAAGAGCCCGATTACACCACGCCCTACGACATCAACATCATCGGCGAATACAACGTCGCGGGCGAGCTGTGGCAGGTGAAGCCGCTCCTCGACGAACTGGGCATCCGCATCCTCGCCTGCATTTCGGGCGACGCGAAATATCACGAGGTGGCCCGCTCGCACCGCGCCCGCGCCGCGATGATGGTCTGCTCCCGCGCCATGATCAACGTCGCGCGCAAGATGCATGAGCGCTACGGTATCCCGTATTTTGAGGGCTCGTTCTACGGCATCGGCGACATGAGCGACACGCTGCGCCAGATCGCGGGGCTGCTGGTGGAGCGCGGCGCGCCGGATGAGCTGATCGCGCGCACCGAAGCCGTGATCGCGCGCGAGGAGAAACGCGCCTGGGGCCGGATCGCGGCTTATCGCGAGCGCTTGGCCGGCAAGAAAGCCCTGCTCATTACCGGCGGCGTGAAGTCCTGGTCGGTCGTGGCCGCGCTGCAGGAAGCCGGCATGGAACTCGTTGGCACCAGCGTCAAGAAGTCCACAAAAGAGGACAAGGAACGGATCAAGGAGATCATGGGCCAGGACGCGCACATGATCGAGGATATGCCGCCGCGCGAGATGTACCGTGTACTGAAAGGGGCGCAGGCGGACATCATGCTTTCCGGCGGACGCACGCAATTCGTGGCGCTCAAAGCCAAAATGCCGTGGCTCGATATCAACCAGGAACGGCACTACGCCTACGCCGGTTACGAAGGCATGGTGGAGCTGGTCCGCGAGATCGATAAGGCGCTGTCGAACCCGGTCTGGAGCCAAGTGCGCACACCCGCCCCTTGGGATGAGGTGACGTGGGAACAGCGGGCGGATGAGGCTAATGCCGCAGGAGAGGGACAGGCTGAGGGGACGCCTTCTCAACGGGCACAACCTTCCCCCTCTCCCCTCGCGGGAGAGGGCTGGGGTGAGGGGGAGGCCGCACACTGTGTCGCCAGCGAAGTGACGGAGCTACCTATCCTCCCGTTCGAGCGGGCTGCGTGAGGGCGCCATGGCAAAGGTCGAAATCTCCAAAAAGGCGTGCACGGTCAATCCGCTGAAGATGAGCCAGCCAATCGGCGGCGCGCTGGCTTTCATGGGCGTCAAGGGCTGCATGCCGCTCTTGCACGGCAGCCAAGGTTGCACTTCGTTCGGGCTGGTACTGTTCGTGCGCCATTTCCGCGAAGCCATCCCGATGCAGACGACCGCCATGAGCGAGGTTGCGACGGTGCTCGGCGGCTTCGAGAATGTCGAGCAGGCAGCGATCACCATCGCTAACCGCGCCAAGCCGGCCATGATCGGCATCTGCTCGACCGGCGTCACCGAGATCAAGGGCGACGACGTGGACGGCTTCATTTCGCTGATCCGCCAGAACCGCCCCGAGCTGAACCACCTGCCGCTGGTCTACGCCTCTACGCCAGATTTCAAGGATGCGTTCCAGGAGGGTTGGGCGAGGGCCGTCACGCGCATGGTTGAGACGCTAGTGGAAACGCCGAAGCTTGGTGCGCCACGTCATCGCGAGGCGGCCACCGGCCGGCGTGGCGATCCAGGGTTTCAGATGCTGCCCCTGGATTGCTTCGGAGCTGAAGCTCCTCGCAATGACGAAGCGGTGCAAGACCGGAACCACGTGAACATTCTGCCCGGCTCGCATCTCACGCCCGGCGATGTGGAAGAGCTGCGCGACATCGTAGAAGCGTTTGGGCTTCAGCCCTCGTTCCTGCCCGATCTTTCCGGCTCGCTCGACGGCCACATCCCGGACGATTTCACGCCCACCACTATCGGCGGTATTTCCGTTGAGGAGATTGCCGGGCTGGGCAACGCCGCCTGGACCATCGCCATCGGCGAGCAGATGCGCGAGGCGGCCGAGGCCATGGAGAAAAAGACTGGCGTGCCGTTCCGGCTGTTCGACCGGCTCACCGGGCTGGCGCCAAACGATGCTTTCGTTGCGTTCCTCGCCAAGATCAGCGGCAGGCCGGTGCCCAGCAAGCTTCGGCGTCAGAGAAGCCAGCTTCTCGACGCGATGCTGGACGGACATTTCTCCTTCGGCAACAAGAAGATCGCCGTGGGCGCGGAGCCCGATCTGCTGTTCGCCGTGTCGAGCTGGCTCGCCGAAATGGGCTGCATCGTCGAAGCGGCGGTCACGACCATGCAGTCGCCGGTTCTCGAAAAGGTTCCGGCAGGCGAGGTGCTGATCGGCGACCTCGAAGACCTCGAAAACCGCAGCCAGGGCTGCGACCTGATCGTCACCCACTCCCACGGCCGGCAGATGTCGGAGCGCCTCGGCATTCCGCTGTTTCGCTACGGCCTGCCGATCTTCGACCGCCTCGGCTCCGCGCACCGGCTGTCCGTCGGCTACCGCGGCACGCGCGATCTGATTTTCGAAATCGGCAACATGTTCATGGCGCAGGGTCACGAGCCAACGCCGGACGATTGGCGGCTTCCACGCGGGGATAGCCATGATGGCTCGGCGCTTACGGCTCATTAGCGGCGCAAGGACAGGAGCGAACGATGGAACAGAAAGGGCCGGCAGCATGAAAGTAGCCTTCGCAACCGAAGACCTGAGCCACGTTGATGCGCATTTCGGCTGGGCCAAGAATATCGCGGTCTACGATATCGCGCCGGAAGGCTACAAGTTTTTGGAGGTCATCCAATTCGAAGGTGATCTGGAAGAGGACGGCAACGAGGACAAGCTCTCGCCCAAGATCGACGCGGTCCGGGATTGCGCCATTCTCTATGTCTCGGCCATCGGCGGCTCGGGTGCTGCGCGCGTGGTTGCCGCGGGCGTTCATCCGATCAAGGTGACGAAGCCTGAGGAAATTACGGAGCTGCTCGAAAAGCTCGTAGCCGTGCTGAAAGGCACGCCGCCGCCGTGGTTGCGCAAGGCCATGCTGAAGGGCCAGGAGCGCGTGCTCGATCTGGAAGATGAGGCCATCGATGGTTGAAGCCGCAACAGTTGAAAATCCGGCGCTGATGGAATCGGTGTTCCTCAAAGAGCTGGTCAAGCAATGGCGCGCGCAGGACAGTTACGGCGCCTGGGACAAGAAAAGCGATCTTGAGCTACTGGAGCTCTACATCGTCACCAAGGAGCAGCGCCGCGAAATCCCGCTCATGGGCGATCCCGATCCCGAGACGTTGTGGCGGCTTGAGCTGTTCTACAACGCCGTTGGCCTCGCCACCGAGCGCGCCACCGGCATCATGGTCTCGCCGATGATGAAAATGCACCACGAGGGCTTCGGCCGCATGGTGCTCATCGCGGGCCGGCTCGTGGTCATTAGCAAGCACCTGCGCGACGTGCACCGCTTCGGCTTCGAAAGCCTCGAAAAGCTGGTGGCCGAGGGCGAGAAGCTCGTGAGCGACGCCTGCGCCATGATCGCGAAATTCCCGGAGGCCGCGAAGTATTAGCAACCGTCATCCCGCGAAGGAGCACGTGAAAAATCGAAATTGCAGGCTTCGGAAAGACTCCGCAGCGTCATTCCCGCGAAGGCGGGGATCCATTCGTCAAGCTGGAACAAGTTCTTAGATGGGTCCCCGCCTGCGCGGGGACGACGCTGTGGCCCGGATGAATGACAACACGGATAAAGCGATGAGTGACGTAAATACTTTGAAAGCCGAGATCAAGAAACTGTCGGCGAAGGCCATGCAGGCGAAGATGGACTTACACGATCTTTCCGAGGAGCTGCCGGTGAACTGGCGGAACATTCTCGATGTGGCGCAGCGCGCCCACGACGCTTTCGCGATCCTGGAACAGAAACGCGAAAGTCTGAAACAACTCGAAACCGCATGAGGTAAAGGGAGCGGAAAATGGAAATTTTAACACGCGATGGCCGGAGCTGGGCGCCGGAATACTTGGTCGCAATCGACCCCGGCAAGTGCATCGGCTGCGGGCGCTGCTATAAGGTCTGCGGCCGGGACGTCATGAGCCTCAGGGGCATGACCGAAGACGGCGAGATGGTCGCACTCGAAGGCGACGCCGATGACGACGATGAGGAATTCGAGCGCAAGATCATGATCATGGCCGATGCCGGCAATTGCATCGGCTGCGGGGCGTGCGCACGTGTGTGCCCGAGGGCGAGCCAGTCGCATTCCGCCACGCCGCCGGCTTTGGAGCTCGCGGCATGAGTTTTGCGTCAAGCCTGTCATGTTGATAACCAAGCCCCCCTCATCCTGTGCTTCGCCCCAAGGGGAGAAGGGACCCTCGAATTTTCCTCTTCCCTGGAAGAGAGGGCCGCAGCCTGACTCCCTCTCCCCTTGGGGAGAGGGTTGGGGTGAGGGGGTCTTATCCCAGCCACTGTCGCCGCAGGACGTATACATCAACCTGATGGAAGCGCGCGCGCCCGGCTGCGACGAGTTCGACGCGCATGTGGCCGCGTCCATCCTTGCGATCTCATCGGGCGAAGCAGGCGAGTTCGCGCAGCCGCAAACGGCCGCTGCCGGGCTTTCGTCCGGGCAATTCGCCGCGCTTGTCCGCGCGCTCTTCCCCAGGGCCGCCGCGTGCCGCCTATTCGCCCTAAGCGAAACCGTCGAACGCGCCGCCGACGAAGCCTGCCTTCTCGACCTGCTCGAACGCTGCACCACCGTGCGTGAGCCGTTCCAGACACTGCTCGCGGCCATGATCGCGAGGCGGGCCCAGCGGCCCAATCACCTATGGCAGGACCTGGGCCTCAACAACCGGGCCGAGCTTTCGCAGCTCATGACGCGCCATTTCAAGCCGCTCGCCGCACGCAACACCGGCGACATGAAGTGGAAGAAGTTCTTTTACCGGCTCATTTGCGCCGATGCGAGCTACACGCTCTGCACTGCGCCAAGCTGCGCCGAGTGCGACGATTTCAATAGCTGCTTCGGCGAGGAGACCGGCGAGTCGCTGCTCGCCCGCGCCCGCCGCGCCGCGGAAGCGGGCTAGGCTTAATGAGCGCAGCCAAAGCAACACTTTATCTTTATTAGCAATCCGTGGCTAGCTAATAGCGTAGCCTCAAATAAAGCGGCATAGCCACTGAAATAGCGCATTGCTTGCTAAACCTACAATCAGGCTGCTAATTGCACCAACCATCCAGCCATACTTAAGTCCACTCATTTTTGCCAGATGTTCGTCGTATTCATCTTCAGCGCATTGATTTAATAGTAAAAAGCCCCTTATCTTTACCTCCAGGCTCTTTGTCGCGGCGCTTGTAATTACTATTGATAAAAATATCATCGTAATAAGATAAAGCAAAATCGCTATAAAATATTTTGGAAGCGTCCCCGATAATACACTATTTGCAAGATAAAATACCGCCTTCTCCATCTTCTCAGGAGGCGTAACCGAAGCCATGTTTGTTGAAAATGCAGTCAACTGACTATCGGCAAAGTGCTTGGCTGCAATTGATAGGCCAATCAGAAGTAGTACCATCAGGAGTGTAAAAATGAATAATCCTATCAAAGGAGCTACTTTACCCAATCTCTTTCTAAGAGGCGAAGGTTCAGAACGTTTTAGTGTAGAAATGTGTCCACCGACCAAAGATTCTATATCAACTCCCCATGATCTGCCCGTATGATGAATTTTTAAACTGAAACCAGGCTTTATCGTAAGCAATTTACCCGAATTAAAATCGAGTTCGATGACCTGTTTTTCTGGTGCAGGCCTGTCATTAAACTTTATTAAGAAAGTCCATGACATCTGGAATCGATGCGGTATTCTTGATTTAATTTCCGCGTATGTTTGAAAATCGTCAAATGTTGATAGTTCTACATTAGAATAGTCATCGTAATTGAGCTTAATAGTAAATTGTATAAGTTGCGCGTCATTCTGCTGCTCCACACGTTGTTTGATTAAATAAAATAAATTTTCCACATCCGGACGGCTGAGCTTAAAACCACCTAGGAACTCCTTTTCAATAGTTTGAGGTCTTCCCAAAAGCGAGGCTATAAACTCGCCAAATGCGCTCTGGCTACATGGAATCATCATCGCGAAATCCGACTGCCGATCATTGGGGTCCATTCTTCGCGCTTCCGGTAGATTTGTCGGCATGTTGCGCCTCTTTTGTAGCTGCAAAGTTATCAATTTTCTTACAATTTCCGCGGGTGCTAGTCTAGCTCAAAGGACAATATCGAGCACACACCGGCGGCATGAAGTGGAAGAAGTTCTTCTACCGGCTCATCTGCGCCGATGCGAGCTACACGCTCTGCACCGCGCCAAGCTGCGCCGAATGCGAGGATTTCAATAACTGCTTCGGCGAGGAGACCGGCGAATCTCTGCTCGCCCGCGCCCGCCGCGCCGCGGACGCGGGTTAAGCTGCAGTTATTGAGGCTCTACCGGGACTCCAAGAACGCGGGCGCAGGCGGCCATCTTCTTATCGAATGTGAGAAGCGTCGCTCCTATGCGCTGCACTGTGGCGATATGGATCGCATCGAGCGTGCGTAGCGTGAGATCGAGCCGCCGCAGGTAGGCTTCAGCCACTTTTATGTCGGCGGAGGTAATACTCATTTGTTGAGCTGCGCGCGGGAGCCAGGCGTCGAAATTGGACAGGGCGAGTTGCGCGTCGCTCATACCGAACTGGCCCACGCGCACGCGCTTGGCTATAGCGGAGGCAAACTCGGCGCAGGCGAAATCGCTAACGAGCAGAACCGGTTCCTCGGCCTCCAAAAACTGGCGTGCGTTTGGAGTGAAGGCGTCGTCCGCGAACAGCGCGATGAGGAAACTCGCGTCGAGATACGCTAGCAACGGTCGTCATCCTCATCGCGCATCGTGGAAACCAAGGTTCCAGCATCCATGCCGCCAGGATTGCTGGGGACCCGGTGCTTATCGAGCCATTCGATGTCGGCCCGCGTAACCCTGCGGCCGGGCGCTGGGATGGGCTTCAATTCGGCGACGGGCTGGCCGTGGCGCGTGATGACGATCTCCTCACCTTTGAGGGCGCGGCCGATCAGTTCCGGCAATTTGTTTTTCGCTTCCGCGACGCTATGTGTGCTCATGGCGCAATTATAGCCATCGTATGGCCATTTTGTCAAAAGAACGCACACTATGAGCGCTGTGGGTGCCGTGCAAGACTATAGCAGCAAATAGTCAGCACAAATGCCAGCGGCGTCATTATGGCTCGCTCCAAAAGGCTTTGAGAGGCCAAATTCATGAGCGTGCCAAGAAAGAATAGGGCGGTAAGGCTCCAGAGGCTCAAACGCATGAAGCGCGGTCCAAACGGCGCTCGCACCAGGCGCGCGCTGGCGAGCGTAATCGATATAAACGCGGCATAAAGCGCGGCCGATAGTATGCTGGCGATCCTCAGGCCCGCCGGCAATTCCGTGTAGTACCCGCCCCAAGCGGCTTTTCCGAGCGGGTAGCCAAGCGCGAGCAGGATTTGAAATAGCATCAGGCCGGCCAATATGGCCGCGGCTGCGCTTGCCGCCAGCTTTCGTCCAATCATCCCGCCCCTCCCGCTGCAGCTCCGCCGGCGCTGTGCGCGGGCGGGAAGCCTACTTGTCGCAAATCGGACAATCGCACTGTCATAGTATCAAAATCCAGGCAAAAGCATGTTCGATCAATATCTTATCCAGATGGCACGGGAGTTGCTCGGGTAGGGGCAAAGCTCGTAACAACGGGGATGTCCCAGCCATGATCCAACTCACCGAAAGCGCCGTAAACGCCGTCCGCTCCGCCATATCGGGTGCAGGCGTGCCGCTCGAAGGACTGCGCATCGCAGTCGACGCTGGGGGCTGCGCCGGCTTCAAATACATGATGGGCCTCGTCGCCAAGCCGGAGCCGGAAGACGCGGTGGCCGAATGCGATGGCGTGAAGGTGTTCGTGGACCGCCAAAGCCTGCCGCTGCTTTTCGGTACCACGGTCGATTTCGTGACCGGACTGCAGAATTCGGGATTCACCTTCGACAATCCGCAGGCAAAATCGAGCTGCTCCTGCGGCAAGTCATTCGGCTGAGAGGACGCGCCATGCTGGACTTCGCGGAACAATTTGAAACAACGCCGGAGCTTCAGCCGGAGACGGCGGAAGATGCAAGGTTTAAGCAGGTGGCGGACGCTCTCGCCGGGATCCGCCCGCGCCTGCAGCGCGATGGCGGCGACTGCCATCTCGTGAGCGTCGAGGGCAATGTGGTAAAGGTCAAGATGTCGGGCGCCTGCGTTGGCTGCCAGCTCGCCTTCGTCACGGTTCACGGCATTCAGGCGAAACTGATAGAGAAACTGGGCTTTCCGGTCCGGGTCGTGCCCGTCCCCGGCGCGTGAGTGCCCGCCATGCAGCCGGTCTATCTCGACAATAACGCCACGACGCGGATGGACGCGGCCGTACTGGCCGCGATGCTTCCTTTCTTCACGGAGCATTTCGGCAATCCGTCGTCGCAGCATGGCTTCGGAACCACGGCAAGCGAAGCGGCGAGGGCCGCGCGCGAGCAGGTGCGGGCGCTGATCGGCGCAGAACACAGCCACGAGATCGTCTTCACCTCGGGCGGAACGGAATCGGACAACGCCGCGATTCTTTCCGCGCTCGAAACGCAACCCGGCCGCAACGAGGTAATCGTCTCGGCGGTCGAACACCCCGCTGTGCTATCGCTCGTCCACCACCTCGCCAAGCATCGCGGTATTGTGGTCCGCACCGTTCCGGTGGACCGGCAGGGACGGCTCGACATCGAGGCCTATCGCGCCGCGCTGTGCGCCCAAACCGCCATCGCCTCCATCATGTGGGCGAACAATGAGACCGGCACGATTTTTCCGGTGGCGGAACTGGCCGCGCTCGCCCAGGAGGCTGGCGCGCTGTTCCACACCGACGCCGTGCAGGCGGCCGGGCGCGTCGCAATCGATTTGAAGTCAACCGCCATCGGCATGCTGTCGCTGTCGGCGCACAAGCTGCACGGCCCCAAGGGCATCGGTGCGCTTTATGTAAAGAAGGGCGTGCGCTTCGCGCCCCTAATCCGCGGCGGCAAACAAGAGCGCGGGCGCCGGGCGGGGACCGAAAACGTGCCCGGCATCGTAGGGTTCGGTAAGGCCGCCGAACTGGCTTTGGCTCGCCCCTCTAGCCAAAGCGAACGCGTGGGCGCGCTCCGCGACCGCTTCGAGGCGGACGTGCTCACGCGCATCGGCGGCTGCTTCGTGGCGGCCGGCGGGGCGAACCGGCTGCCGAACACCTCCAACATCGTCTTCGACGCAGCACTCGGCGAGGTCATCCTTACGGAGCTGAACAAGGCCGGCATCGCCGCCTCATCGGGATCGGCCTGCGCCTCGGGCTCGGTCGAACCTTCCCACGTGCTGCGCGCCATGAAAGTGCCCTACACGGCTGCGCTCGGCGCCATCCGCTTTTCTTTCAGCCACGAGAACACGCCCGCGGAAGCCGCGCGCGTACTTGAGGTTTTGCCTGCGGCCGTTGCGAAAGCCCGCGAGGTTTCCGGCTTCGCGCCCGCGGCGCAAGATTTTGCCAGCCATTCCGGGGCAGGGCCGGAAACAAACAGGAGCGAATTGTGGCCAACGTAACATTTTCATCGGCGTCGATGGCGCGGGACATCACCGTCTACGCGGTCGCTGGGCATCGCGGCACCATTCTGGCTGTCGCCCAGGCCCACAAAATCCCGATTGCCTTCAATTGTCAGGACGGAGCCTGCGGCTCCTGCATCGTAGAGGTCAAGCACCTGGCACCAAGCGCCATTCACGGCATAGCGCTTACAGAAAAGGAGAAGGAACTGCTCCGGCAGCTCGGCAAGATCACCCGCGAGGAAATCGTCGCCGCCGAGGTGAACGACATGCCGCCGCGCTACCGGCTCGCCTGCCAATGCTTCATCCGCGACGAGGACATCATCGTTTCCTTCGAGGGCGACCCGAGCGTTCCCGTGGCGCCCGCAAGGCTGCCCATCATCGGCAGCATCGAGGAATTTTACGGTTATGCGATGCAGGTCGAGCAGGATGCGATCGACCATTATGGCGAGCTGGCCGCAGCGGCGGAGAAAGCCGGCCATAAGGACGTGGCCGATCTCTTCCTGCAGCTTGCGGATTATTCGCGTATCCACCTCGGCGAGGTGAAGGCTCTCGCTGGAAAGCCCAGCGGCACGCTGCCGTCCCATTATATCTGGCCGCATCACGCCACGCCCGAGGAAGGCGGGATAACAGCCGGCGAACCAGGTCTGGCACGGCTCGGCGCTCTAAAGGCCGCGCTGCAGGGCGAACGGCGCGGCTACGATTTCTACTGCGCCATCGCGGATAACTCGGAAAACAAGGAACTCGCCGCGAAGGCCAGGGAGTTCGTGCTGGAGGAGGGCGACCACGTCTCGATCCTGGAGCGCTGGATCGCGCGCGAGACGGCGGTGCAGAAGGCCGCGCGGCGTTAGCTTGGCCCAAAATGGGAGGGTGCTTAAAGGCTCCTTCTCCCGTCAGCAGAGTTTTATACGAAATCCGGTTGAATACTTCTGCCATCGTCACCGCGAGGCGGCAAAGCCGCCGTAGCGATCGTAAGCAACCTCCGTGACTTGATGTTGCCATAAAAAAGCGCTCATAAGCAGTATGTCCTAGGCGTACTCTTCCAAATTTTGCAACAAAACAGAACTAAAACTATATAGTCCAAGCTAATGTCAACCAATCTCTGCACAGAACTCCGGCGTCACTAACATCATCGACATTGTTGCTTTGGAAACATACGGCGAAGCATAGAATAAATTAGCTCAGACAGAGCACATTTATCACATGCAGTATTTCTTCTGACTAGAGTCACTGCTAATCTTCGTGTTTCCCGCGTTTAAAACGAGAATAACTGATATGGTTATCGATCAAAGCTGACACTAAGAATACGAGTAGCGCTATCCACCAGAGCATTTCGAATCCCTTCTGGCCACCGAAAAGAATTTATATCGACTAATATTAAAAGTTCAACCAACCTAACTCGGATATACGGTGCAACGCCGCTTCGGGCGCCCCAGCTCGGCTTTTGCATCAAAATGCACGCGATCACGAAGTTTTTGACGGAACGAGCCGTTTTGCGCCCTGTTATGCGTTATTCTGCATTGCACCCTGGGATATTGCGCATTATAGTGCTTATCGAAGGCCAGGAGATAAGCCGGATGACCAAGCGCATCGACTTTCAGATGGACCCGCAGCACTACCGCCATTGGCGCGTCGCGTATGACGGCGACGTCGCAACGCTCTACATGGATGTAGCCGAAAAGGGCGGCCTGTTCGAAGGCTACGATCTGAAACTCAATTCCTACGACCTCGGCGTCGATATCGAGCTTGCCGACGTGGTTCAGCGCATGCGCTTCGAGCATCCCGAAGTCAAAGCCGTCGTACTGCGCTCGGGCAAGGACAACGTCTTCTGCGCGGGCGCGAATATCCGCATGCTGGCCAGCGCCGCACACGCCCACAAGGTCAATTTCTGCAAGTTCACCAACGAGACGCGCAACACCTTCGAGACCGCCGGCGCCGAGTCGGGGCAGTATTACATCTGTGCGATCAAGGGCGCCTGCGCGGGGGGCGGCTACGAGCTGGCGCTGGCCTGCAACCACATTATTCTGGCGGACGACGGCGCGTCGAACGTGGCGCTTCCGGAAGTGCCGCTGCTCGCGGTGCTGCCGGGCACGGGTGGCCTCACCCGCGTCACCGACAAGCGCAAAGTGCGCCGCGATCTGGCCGATGCATTCTGCTCCATGGAGGAGGGCGTGAAAGGTAAGCGGGCGGCCGAGTGGCGGCTTGTCGATGAAGTGGTACCGAACTCGAAGTTCAACGATATCGTAGCGGACCGGGCGAGGAGCTTCGCCACGAAGTCACCAGGGAAAAAGGGCGCAGGCATCTCGCTGACCCCGCTTGTGAGGGCATTTGGGGAAGACGGGTCCGTCAGCTACTCCACCGTCGACGTGGCCATCGACCGCAAGCTTGGCATTGCAACGATTACCATTTCCGGCCCTTCCGAGCCTCCGCCTAGCAGCATGGACGTCCTGCATGCGGAAGGTGCCGGAACCTGGATGCTTCGCTGCGCGCGCGAGATCGACGACGCGCTCCTGCATTTGCGGAACAACGAGTTCGAAGTGGGCGTGATCAAATTCCGGACCCAAGGCGATCCAGCGCTCGTTGCCGCCCACGAGCAGTTTCTCCTGCGAAACTGTGAGCACTGGCTTGCCACGGAAATCCTGCTCTATTGGAAGCGTGTGCTCAAGCGCCTCGATCTTACGTCGCGCTCGCTGGTTGCGCTCGCCGAACCGGGCTCATGCTTCGCCGGGACCCTGGCCGAGATCATGTTCGCCTGCGACCGTAGCTATATGGCTGACGGCAAATTCGGCGGCGATAACCGGCCGGCAGCGGCTCTCACTTTGACGGAAGCGAATTTCGGCCTTTACACTATGTCCAACGGCTTGACCCGGCTGCAGACACGCTTCCTTGGCGAGCCCGAAAGCGTCGGGCGGGCGAAGGCTGAGATGGGCGCGCTGCTGGATGCGCGCAAAGCGCTTGGCATGGGGCTCGTCACCTTCGCGCTCGACGATGTGGATTGGGACGATGAAATCCGCGTCTCCCTGGAGGAGCGCGCGAGCTTCTCGCCCGACGCGATGACCGGCATGGAAGCGAACCTCCGCTTCGCCGGGCCGGAAACCATGGAGACCAAGATATTCGGACGCTTAACCGCCTGGCAGAACTGGATTTTCCAGAGACCAAATGCCGCCGGCGAGAATGGCGCGCTCAAACGTTACGGCACCGGCCAGCGCGGCGAATACGACAAGCGCCGCGTGTGACGGGAAGATAGCGGAATGAACCAGCGTCACTCCCCTCACCCTGTCCCTCTCCCCTTGGGAGTGGGGACCCATTCTCAACGGGCACAGCCGGACTCCCTCTCCCATGGGGAGAGGGCTGGGGTGAGGGGAGCGACGCCAGAGAAATACTCAAGGACACCGCAAGGAACTGAACCATGGCCGACCTGATGAATGTCGCCTACGACACACAAATCCCGAACAATGTCGGCCTTTCCGGCGACGGCCGCATTCTCAAGGCGCTTGAGAAGTGGCATCCGGGCTATCTCAAATGGTGGAACGATCTTGGACCCGAAGGCTTCCAGGACAGCATGGTCTACCTCCGCACAGCCGTGAGCGTCGATCCCAAGGGCTGGGCGAAGTTCGACTACGTGAAGATGCCCGAATATCGCTGGGGCGTTTTGCTGGCACCCAAAGTGGAGGGCCGCACGATCCCTTGCGGCGAGCACTACGGCGAGCCTGCGTGGCAGGAAGTGCCGGGCGAATACCGCGCCATGCTGCGCCGGCTGATCGTCATCCAGGGCGACACCGAGCCGGCTTCCGTGGAGCAGCAGCGCCATCTCGGCAAGACCGCGCCCTCGCTGTACGACATGCGTAACCTGTTCCAGGTGAACGTCGAGGAAGGACGGCATCTCTGGGCGATGGTCTATCTGCTGCACAAATATTTCGGCGCGGATGGCCGCGAGGAAGCCGATGAGCTGCTGCGGCGTCAATCCGGCTCGAAGGAAGCGCCGCGCATGCTGGGCGCCTTCAACGAGGAGACGCCGGACTGGCTCTCCTTCTTCATGTTCACCTCTTTCACCGACCGCGACGGCAAAATGCAGCTCGAAAGCCTGGCGCAATCCGGTTTCGACCCGCTGTCGCGGACCTGCCGCTTTATGCTGACCGAGGAAGCGCATCACATGTTCGTCGGCGAGACCGGCGTGGGCCGCACCATCCAGCGGACCTGCCAGGCGATGGCCGCAGCCGGCATCGAGAACCCTTACGGCATCGAGAAGGTGCGCGCGCTTGGAGTGATCGATCTTCCCACGATCCAGAAGAAGCTCAACCTCCATTACACGCTGTCGCTCGACCTGTTCGGGCAGGAAGTTTCGACGAACGCCGCGAATGCTTTCAATGCCGGCATCAAGGGCCGCTATCGGGAAACCAAGATCGAGGACGATCACAAGCTGCTGAACGCGACCTATCCCGTAGTAACGATGGAGGACGGCTGCATCGTCACCGGGGAGCCGCCGGCGCTATCGGCGATCAACATGCGGCTGCGCGACGACTATTCGAAGGACGCCACGGGCGGCGTTGGCCGCTGGAACGGTATTATCGAGAAGTTTGGGATCGAGTTCGAGATGAAGCTGCCGCATCAGGGCTTCCACCGCCACATCGGCTCCTTCGCCGATGCGCACGTCACCCCGGACGGCGCTGTTCTTTCGAAGGAAGAATGGCTGGCAAAGCGCGACGAGTGGCTGCCCAGCACCTCGGATGGCGATTTCATCCAGTCACTGATGAAGGCGGAATCCGAGCCCGGCAAATATGCTGGCTGGATCGCGTCCCCCAAGGTTGGCATCGACAATAAGCCCGGCGACTTCGAATATGTGAAGTTGCATATGGCTTAGTTTGCGTCGCCGGATGGCGCAATGGACGGGGGAATCTCCCCTCACCCCAGCCCTCTCCCCATGGGAGAGGGAGTTCCGCTGTGCCCGTTGAGAAAGCGTCCCCTCTCCCATGGGGAGAGGGACAGGGTGAGGGGAGTGAGGCCGGCGAAATTTCCTGGTGCGGCAATGAGCGAATTCATCAAACAGCATCTCATCGATCCGGAAATCTGCATCCGCTGCTATACCTGCGAGGAGATGTGCCCCGTTGGAGCGATTACACATGACGAGCGCAACGTCGTGGTAGAGGCGTCGAAGTGCAATTTCTGCATGGATTGCATCGCGCCGTGCCCGACTGGCTCCATCGACAATTGGCGAGTGGTTCAGAAGCCCTATGCGGTTGCCGAACAGCTCGGTTGGTCAGAGCTTCCTGCGCAGGAAGAGCTTTCCAACGGTGCTGCCACTGACAGCGCAGCCGTAGAAGCTTTGGAGGATGCGGTTGCGGCGCTGCTCGCCGAAGCGCACAAAGGCACGCATGGCCGCGCAAAAGCGCCGGCCTCCGCGTCGAAACCATCGGTCAATCTCTACACATCAGGCAGCCCGCTAGAAGCCACCGTGCAGGGCAATTACCGTCTCACCGCCCCGGACGCAGATTCCGATGTCCGCCATATCATCCTCGACCTTGGAAGCGTCCGCTTTCCGGTGCTAGAGGGACAGAGCATCGGCATTATACCGCCGGGTACGGACGCCAACGGCAAGGCGCACCTGCCGCGGCTCTACTCCGTCTCCAGCCCGCGCGATGGCGAGCGGCCGAACACGAACAATCTCTCGCTTACCGTGAAACGGGATCCGAAGGGCATCTGCTCGAACTACATCTGCGGCCTAAAGAAAGGCGGCAAGGTCAAGCTCACCGGCCCGTTCGGCGCGACCTTCTTGATGCCGGACGACCCGTGGGCAAAGCTCATCATGGTCTGCACCGGCACCGGCTCCGCGCCGTTCCGGGCATTCACCATGCGCCGCCAGCGGACCCTCCCAGGCGCCGGCTGCTCGATGCATCTTTTCTTCGGCGCGCGCACGCCCGATTCACTGCCCTATTTCGGGCCGTTGACGAAAGTGCCGGACAGTTTCCTCGCCAAGCATTTCGCCTTCAGCCGCGTTGCCGGGCAGCCAAAGACCTATGTTCAGGACAAGCTTCGCGATGCGCGCGCAATCGTCGCCCCGCTCCTAGCGGATGACAGCACGCATATCTATGTGTGCGGCCTCAAGCAGATGGAAGCAGGCGTCGGCAGCGCTTTCGAAGATATAGCCACGGGGGCAGGATTGAGCTGGGAAACCATACGCGAGGGCTTGCGGGAGACGGGGCGGTATCATGTCGAAACCTATTGAAGGGCACTCGCACGGCGAATTCGGGCACGGCGCGGAGATAGTGCAGACAAAGCCTTTCCGGCACAGCATCCGGGTCCACTGGGGCGATTGCGACCCCGCCAAGATCGCCTATACGGCCAGAATTCCCGCCTGGGCGATCCAGGCAATCGAGGAGTGGTGGAAGCATCACGCAGGCGTCGACTGGTACGAGATCAATCTGGACCATCACGTAGGCACTCCCTTCGTGCATATGAAAATGGACTTCCGGTCGCCGGTCACGCCGCGTCACATGCTGGACTGCGAGGTGCGCATGACGCGGCTCGGCAGCCGCTCGATCGCGCACGAGGTCAAGGCGTATCAGAACGGCGTTCTGTGCTTCGAGGGCGAGTTCGTCGCGGTGTTCGTGGACGCCGGGCACGCGAAGTCGCGCACGCCCCCCGCCGACATACTCGCCGCCATCAAGAAGAGCGTATCGGAGGGCTGAGATTTTCCGCAGCGTCATTCCCGCCTTCGCTGGAATGACGCTGCGGCGAAACTAAACCCTGCGATCCATGGCAGCGACGCTCGAAACGTTCCTTGCCGAATCGGCCATACGCAATATAATGCATCGGTGGGTTATAGAATGGCATGAATGGACGAGATCGTAACCTTAGACGGGCGTGTGACCTCCACCTATGGCGATAGCAGCGCCGGCGACGGCAAAATCGAGCGCCTGCTGGTCAGCGTTGGCGAACGCGTTCGCAGCGCACGCGCCCGGATGGGCATCTCCAGGCGCTTGCTCGCCGAAAGATCGGGCGTCTCCCAGCGTTATCTCGCTCAATTGGAAAGCGGCCAGGGAAACATATCAATCGGTTTGCTGCTGAGGATCGCCGAGGCGCTCGACTTCCGGATTGAATGGCTCTTGGCCGAGGAAGACCCGTGGACGTCCGGCACCATGATGATTTCCTCGCTCTTGCGCAGCGCCACGCGGAGCCAGCGCGAGCGCGTCTTGGAAATACTCCTCCCCGAAGAACCAGGCATGAAGCGCGCCAGCCGTATCGCGCTCATCGGCTTGCGCGGCGCCGGCAAGTCCACGCTCGGGCGCCTGGCCGCGGCCGAGCTGGGGCTGCCCTTCAAGGAGCTCAACGAGGACATCGAGGAGGCCAGCGGAATGCCGGCCGCCGAGGTGATGAACCTCTATGGCCCGGAAGGCTACCGGCATCTCGAACGGCAATCGCTCGAGCGGATCGTTGCCCTCCACGACAGGATCGTCCTCGCCGCGGCCGGCGGTATCGTCTCGCAGCCCGAGACGTTCAACTACCTCTTGCAGAACTTCCATACCATCTGGCTCAAGGCCAAGCCCGAGGAGCACATGGCGCGCGTCCGCGGCCAGGGAGACGAGCGCCCCATGGCCGGCAATCCCGACGCGATGAGCGAGCTTCGCAACATCCTCACGAGCCGCGAAGCCCTTTATGCCAAGGCCGAAGCCCACGTCAACACGTCGAACGCAACGCTACAGGAAAGCCTCGAGGCCGTGATCCAGGCCGTTAAGACCCACAGCTTCCTCACCGCGGGATAGTACGCGGAATCACTGACCCGCTGAGAGTCTGGGCATTAGGCCAGCCGGAAGGAGTTTAAAACACAATGGCAGAGGCGTTCATTTGCGATTTCGTCCGCACGCCGATTGGCCGCTATGGGGGCGCGCTCGCAAGCGTCCGCACCGACGATCTCGCGGCAATTCCGATCAAAGCTTTGCAAGACCGCAACCCGGCCGTGGATTGGCATGCGCTCGACGATGTCTACCTGGGCTGCGCCAATCAGGCGGGAGAAGACAACCGCAACGTCGCAAGGATGGCGCTTCTCTTGGCAGGCTTGCCCGAAACCATACCCGGAGCGACCGTAAACCGGCTCTGCGGCTCCGGCATGGATGCCCTTTTGTGCGTGGCCCGCGCTATCAAAGCGGGCGAGATCGATCTGGCCATCGCCGGCGGCGTCGAATCCATGTCGCGCGCGCCCTTCGTGCTGCCAAAGGCGGAAACCGCGTTCTCGCGTTCCAGCGAATTCTTCGACACAACGATTGGCTGGCGCTTCGTCAACAGCCGGATGCAGCAGCTCTACGGTATCGATTCGATGCCCGAGACCGCCGAGAACGTCGCGGAAGAATTCGCAATCTCGCGCGAGGACCAGGACCGCTTCGCCTTGGCCTCGCAGAAAAAGGCAGGGCAGGCGCAGCAGAATGGGCGGCTTGCCCAAGAGATCGTGGCTGTGAGCGTTCCACAACGCCGCGGCGATCCCGCGCTGGTGGAGAAAGACGAGCATCCGCGCCCGAATGCCACGCTGGAGGAGCTGGCCAAGCTGCCCACGCCGTTTCGCAAGCCCGGAACCGTGACGGCGGGCAACGCATCGGGCGTAAACGACGGAGCCGCAGCGCTCCTCATCGCCTCCGAGGCGGCGGTCAAGCGGCACGGGCTGAGCCCCATCGCGCGCATCGTGGCCGGAGCGGTGGCGGGCGTGGCGCCGCGGATCATGGGCTACGGCCCGGTGCCCGCGATCGAGAAGCTTTGCGGGAAAGCGAACATGGCGCTGGACGGGATCGGCGTGCTTGAGCTGAATGAGGCGTTCGCCAGCCAGTCGCTCGCCTGCTTGCGGGCGCTTGGCATCGCGGACAACGACCCGCGCGTGAACCCGAATGGCGGGGCAATCGCGCTCGGTCATCCTCTCGGCATGTCCGGCGCCCGGATCGCAGGCACCGCGGCGCTGGAACTCAAACAGCGGAATGCACGAAGCGCAATCGCTGCCATGTGCATCGGCGTCGGTCAGGGCATCGCGGTAGCGCTCGCGGCGGTGTAATACCAACTCCGGTTGAATCGTTCGCAACCGTCATCCCGGAAAACGCTTTTGCGTTTATCCGGGATCGTAAAATACACCGGCCTGAGTTCGTAACGATCCCGGATACCGCCTTTGGCGGTTCCGGGATGACGGCACGGGATGGCGAAGCAATCAAGCGGATCCGGTATAACCGCATCGCCCCACGCTTTCTCCGGCCGCGGCGTTGCACTTGCGACACAGGTAACGCGCAACAATTCGCGCAAAAAAGCGCGGCACTCGCGGAGCCGCCAGGCTTCGGTTAGCCTGCCGGCATGATCAAACCTATCGCATGGCGCCAAGCCTTACTTTTTATCTTTGTAACTTTTTTTATCGCAGCGGCGGCACGCGCCGAAGGCGTGACTCCCAATGACACAGCGCGCTTCCTGGCAGGCATGCCGCCGCAAGCCGGCTCGCCGTTAGAGCCGCTTGCGCAGGAAAAGGCCTTCACCGCGCATGCTGAGATTTTCGATAAAGCCTGGGCGGGGCTCGAAGCCGGCCAGCTGGCGAAGGTCAAAGCTTGGTCGTCGGAGAACCTGAAGGCCCCGCAAACCACGCTGTTTTACATGTTCAGCGGCCCGGACTTTCTATACGCCAACGCCTTTTTCCCGAAGGCAGAGACCTACGTGATGGCCGGCCTCGAACTGCCGGGCGATATGCCGGACATTGCCGAGCTGCCGAAATCGTCGATCCCGCGCGAGCTTTCAGCCCTTCGCACCTCTCTCAATAGCGTCCTGAGCTACAGCTTCTTTATCACCCGCGAGATGAGAAGCCGCCTTTACGGCCGCCGCGAGCTGACCGGTACGTTGCCGGTTTTATTCGTTTTTCTGGCGCGCTCCGGCAAGACCATCAAGAGCGTGAAGTTCGTGGAGCTTGACAAGGATGGGGCGTTGCATCCCGCCGGCACCGTGCCCCAGGCGCAGAGCAGGATAGGGCAAACCCAAACCCAGGGTGCGGTGGGCGTGAAAATCGATTTCCTCGGAGAGAACGCGCAGCCGCAGACGCTCTACTATTTTGCGACCGACCTATCGGATGGGGCCATTGAAAACAGCGGGTTTCTGAAATTCTGCGAGCGATGGCGCAGCGGCGATAGCCTACTGAAAAGCGCATCCTATCTCCTGCACAGCAATAACTTTTCAAGAGTGCGGGATTTCCTGCTCGCCCGCAGCACCACCATCGTTCAGGACGACTCCGGCATCCCGCTTAAGGATTTCGATTCGAACGCCTGGGATTTACGGCCCTTCGGGACTTATGTTAGACCGATACCGATGTTTTGGAGGAACTATCAGCGCGATTTGGTGAACTTTTTCGCCGATCGGCAGGCCCAGCCGATCGAATTCAGTATCGGCTACCGTTGGAAGCACGGTGGTTCCAGCCTGCTCTTGGCCACCAGGAAGCCCGGCCCCCTCGAACAAGCCTCGTCCGGAGCGCAGCCCGTAGCCGTGGCGCCCGCGAAAGGGCAGTGATTTCGGCTCTCTGAGGAATGAAGCAATGCGTGCGATCCTAGCTCTCATGCTCCTTTTTCCCCTGTCGTACCAAGACGCGGCGGCCGCACCTAAGGACCGGGCCATCGCCACGGGGTTCGGCCCCGTTTCTGGCGCGATCGTTTGTCCCGATTTTAGGGCGGTGCAAGCTGCATTCCGCAGTTTCACTGTCCGGCGCGGCCCGCCGCCCGAATATTTCGGATGCACCATCGTCAGGCCCGGTACGGTCATGACCTTGGAGGGAACCGATCCGGGCGGCGCTCCCGTGGTTTCGGCCGTGCTCCCCGATGGCAGGCCTGTAAGAGGCGTGACGCTGCATGAGATGGCCGAAATCTTCGCGCCCAAACCCCGGAAGGCCGCGGTCAGCCCTCCTGACGGCCCCGCCCCTAAGGAAAGCGGTTCCAAAGGCAGCATACCGCTACCGCCGATCCAAAATTCCCCAGACACGCTGTGTGAAGCTCAGCGCCAATGCAGCGATGAAGAGTTTTCCGCGAGGTTGGCCATTTTGCAGAAACAATGGGCATCGATGCCGGATTCGCTGCGTAAAAAATGCAGGGAAAGCGCCACCTTAACCGCGATGAAGCAGTGCATCTCAAGCCAGACGACGTCCTGGTCGAACGCGCATCCTAAGGCGGAGACACCTTGGATGGACCCCGAACTCACCAGCCAATAGATCGCGGAGCGCCATCGGCTACAGCAACTGATATTATGACAGAAGCCCCGGCGGAGCGATCCGGCCGGGCCCGAAACACCCGCAAGGGGTAATTTTAAGCAAACCTGGCTTGCCCAAAGAATACCCAGCAGCCAATTATGGGTCGAGAACCGACGTTCAAGACGGTCGAACTTTTCGCCGCCCCACCTTCAACATCCGACTTTGCGAAATGCAGCAATAGTGACGGAGCCGTTCAGTATGCTCCGTATATTCTCAGGTAATCGGAAATTGCGGGCTGTTATCCCCTGGGCCAGCCGACGGCACACTCACTTCCGCTTCCCGGCACCGTTATGGGCCGGGCGGTGAACGACGTAGCCTTGACCTGATTTGGGAGTAGGAGGCAAAGGTTTGCCTTTAACGGCAGTCCGTTCTTTGCCCGTGTCACCGCCGCGGGGACCGACGATTTCAAATTCTCCGGAAATAGGGGCACTTTCGCCCGGTCTGTAAATTCTCGCCATGTTAATCGTTCCTTGACTGCAGCTGGATGCACTTGCCCGGCTAGGGCAGTTTCTAATTGCCAGTATGTCAAGCAAGATGTAAAGTGTCAAGCGTGCTGTCAAGTAACGGGGGCGACATGGGACAGAAGCTAAGCAAACCACCAATCTTTTTCAGTTTGATACAAGCGCGTTTTAATCCGCTGTTCGCGCTTGAGAGCTACGGCGCGCAGATACAAAATCGGCTGCGCCAGGAAGGGTTCCCAGACGCCAGCAAGAACCCGTTTCAAGTCATCAACCTAAGCCTGATCTCTGGTGCGCCGGTTCAAGGGCCGGTTCCGGTGGCGCAGAGTATCCGCTACATCTTCGGCAACAGGGAGCGCACCTCGGGTTTCCTGATGGATGAGGCAGCCTTGACATTTCAGACTACCGCCTACGATACATTTGATGTTTTTTTGGAACAATTCCTGGTCGGCCTGCGCACGGTAAACGAGGTGGCGCAGCTTGATTTCGTCGAGCGGGTCGGCGTGCGCTATTTGAACGCCATTGCGCCGGATGAGGGCGAGGAGTTGTCCAAATACTTCTCCCCCTGTCTTCTCGGGTTGACGGAAAAGCTTGAGGGGAGACTTGCCCACACCTTCTCAGAAACGCACGTAAAATCAGACAGCGCCCATATGCTGGTGCGGGCGGTGATCCGCGACGGCGAGATTGGCTTCCCCCCCGATCTCGCGCCAGGGACTCTCGAAGTGGCGCAACGTTTCCGGGACATCAAAGGCAAGCACGGCATTCTCGATATCGACGGATGGCGCGAAGCCCGCGAAGGTTTCGATTTGAAGCAAGTCGAGTTACGGCTGAGAAACATTCACGACGATGGCGTTGAAAAGGCCTTTCATGCAGCGGTAACGAAAGAAGCTTTGAAGGCCTGGGCATGACGGAGCAGGTTAAATCACTGGATATTGCTGCGATCTCCTATGGTAGAGGCTCCGGGTTGGCGCTTGCGGCGGCCGCTTTCATCATGGGAGTGCCAGTCGGAACGGGTGGCGCGGAGACGCCCGCCTATTACTGCCTGAGAAGCGGCATGGGGTACCAGTTCGCGGCCGTGCTCCTGCCGACAAAAAAAGCTGCACCGGCGGACCTCCGCGATCCGGCCGACGATCTTGAACATATCAAGAATACGCTCCGTCTGTCGGTTACCAGCCTTGCAAGGGCGTTCGGTGTATCCCGTCAGGCGATTTACGACTGGCAGGCCGGTAAGCCTGTTGCGCCCGCAAACACCGAGCGCTTGGCCGATCTGGCCCGGGCAGCCGATGTGTTGGCTGAAGCCAATATCGAGCCATCGCCGCAACTTTTCCAACGGGCGATTGGGGCCGGGAAGGGGCTTTTCGATCTCGTGCGAGAAGGCGCTTCGGCGGAAGGGGGCGCACGCAAACTCGTGGAGATTTTACGCACCGAGGCACGTCAGCGCGAACGTTTGCGGGCGCGGCTGGCGGGGCGCGGCCCTGTGGATTTTGGTGAAGCGGGCATACCCATGCTGGACGAGGGATCTTAAGCGCAGATGGGGGAAAGTAGGGAGACACCGTGGCGGCAGGGATCGGTCGTTCCGGCTGATGTTGCCGTCAAACTGCAGCTCTTTGGGGAGGAAGATGCTCCAACGAAAGTGGCTGTGGTCATCTCTCATGACTGCGACCTGGCTCAGGGAAGCGATGCCGAGCCGGAGGTTGAGATAATCGTTGGGGCTCGCGTGTCGGCGGTGAACGGTAACTATACGCACGCCAAGAACGCCCGTCGGCTTCACATGTATCTAGAAGAGAGGGTTATGGACATCGTCGTGGACTTGCAGGCCACGGGGAAAGTGCGACTCAGGAAGGAATTGCTGGCAGGCCACTCGCCGGACGAGAGTTTTCGCCTCAATGCCAAACAGCACGCGACTTTGCAAGCTTGGCTCGCGGCAAGATACCGGCGGGCGGCGTTTCCGGATGAATTTGAGAGACGACTCAAAGCAGCTAAGCTGGCTGATATTATAGCCAAAATTCTAAAGCCGCTCGGGGATGATATTATCGCCGTCTTTTTTGATGTCGATGAAGGAGGAGACGCCGTGGAAAGGGAAGGTCCCGTCGATCCCTACACGCTTTCCATCAGCCTTCTGTACGGCACGGTGCGTGATCCGGCTGCCGCTGCCGACGTCGCGGACAAAGCCGCATCGCAGATCCGGTCGGCATTTAACAAGGCGTTCTTCGTTGCGGAGAAAAACCTCTGGCAGAACATCGAACTGCTTGAATGCGAGCCAATATCCGACGAGGCTTTGACTTACGCTTTGTCGGTCCGCATGAAGAGATGGAACCTTGATTATATCTCGCTCCGGGAAACACCTGAAGGCGCAATGGTCGTGTAGACGGCGCGGCAAAGTGGTTTACGGCGGTCACTTCGTACTCCGGCTTTCCTCTCCAAACGAGACATACTTCCCAAGAACTCGACTGGCCGCAATCAGCCTTATGCAGCAAACAGCGTCAGCTTCGCTGCAGCCACTCCACAAGTTTCTGCGTAACGAACCCGGGGGCCTCCAGCGTCGAAAGGTGCCCGCTATCCGGCACCGTTTCCAGCCGGGCGCCGGGAACCCCTTGCGCAATTTCCTGAGCGAGTGCGGGCGGCGTCAGCTCGTCGCCGTCGCCAACCAGCACAAGCGTTGGGCACTTTATTGCCGCAAGCCCCGGCCGCGAATCCGGCCTGCCCATGTTGGCGGTCTGCTGCTGGACGAAGGCTTCCGCGCCCGTCTCCGCGGCCATCCGGTCCACCAGCGCCTTCAAGTCCGCATCCTCCCGCCGCATGGCATGCACCAGCCCAGGAAACATAAGCGCCGGAATGGCCGCAAAATCGCCCGCCTGCGCCATCGCGATCCTGGCGCGCCGGCCCTCCATTTGCTCAGTTGTATCGGCCCTTGCCGACGTGTCGAGCAATGCCAGTTTGAGCACCCGCTCCGGCGCCTGCCGCACGATCTCGAAAGCGATGTAACCGCCCATGGAAAGCCCGGCCAGCGCGAAGCGGGGCGGCGCCTCGGCGAGGATGTCCTGCGCGAGTCCAGCCATCGAACTCTGGCGCGTATGGTTGGCCACCATGACGGGGCCGAAGCGCCAAAGAGCCGGGATTTGCGGCCCGTAGAGCCGGGCGCTCGCGGCTAGGCCGGGGATCAATAGAGTTGGAAGCGAATTCATGGACGAAGCCCTCTCGTGTAGGAGCCGTTAAAGCCGCGTAAAAGCGCGTAGGCGCTGCGTCAAGGTTAATGCGCGCATGGTAAACGCATGCCCCGCATATTTTCCGCCGCCGTCTTTCTGCGAATTTTTTCCCGCTTTAGGCCGATTTCTGCGACTCCAAAACCCTATTAAATATATCCGCAGTTTTCGAATTAACCGGTCGCGCCGCCGCCCAAGCATCGCGCTGACGCATTTTGCTGCGTAGAATCAATAACTTGCGCAACACCTCGCGCCTTACGGTTTCTTAAAGAGCATCTGCTAAACTAGTTCAACATCGAAAGGCTGCGCGAAACCACCGCAAAATCGCGCAAATAGCGTTAACAGGAGCTATACCGTGGGCCGCAACGCAACGCCGGACATGAACGGAAACTGCATTCCGACGTGCGATAGCTTGCGCTTCGCGCGCTATCACCACGATTGTAGCGTTCATGATTGCGTCGGGGTTGCCCAACTACAAGAGTCGTCTGTATGACCCGGAAGTCACGAACGGCAAGATTCTGGTGGGTGTCTCGGAGCTGGATAGCAATTGTCGCGCTGAACTTGAACAACTGCTCTATCAAGATGGTGCTGAGCAAGTCAAAGAGTTCTCGAAAGGATAGCAGAACCATTGTACTGCCCGCGGTGGCCAGACAAGGAAAGACGACTGACTCCCCCGTTAAGAGACATCACCACTGACCTCCTCTAACGCCGTTTCTTGCCAACTTCCACCTGATTGCTGACAATCAGGAAGTTACTTCGCGTGTCAGCTTGGATTAAGACGCCAAGCGCGAGCCTGGTGGGCATTGCGTTGTTTGTCGACTTGTCAGATTTCAGATCCTTCTCGTCGCTAGCAGAGTCCTGAGCGAGTTTTGCCACTGATTGGCGTTCAAGTTTCAAATTTGTCAGCATGAAGATTTATTCTTCTGGCTGCTCGAAGAGCTTTGCGCGAGAATAGGCAGCGGCTCAAATACAGAATGCCTGTTCCGCGAAATACTTGGATTCAAA
>JBKQNN010000479.1:0-7290 GCA_052145975.1 Rhodomicrobium sp.
GTGGGCGTGGTCAACGCCGGCGGCTTTTTGCCCGAAGGCTGGACCGCCACGATTGTTGAGGCAATCGAGGCTGGCCTCGATGTGGCCAGCGGCCTCCACACGCGGCTTACCTCGAAGCCCGAAATCGCGGCGGCTGCAACGCGCCATGGCCGCCAGCTTTGGGATGTGCGCCACTCCGGCCAGCACTTCGAGACTGGGAAAGGCGCAAAGCGGCCCGGAATGCGGCTGCTTACCGTTGGCACCGACTGCGCTGTTGGCAAGAAATATACGGCGCTCGCGCTTGAGCGGGAGATGCGCACGCGGGGCTTCGACGCCGATTTCAAGGCGACCGGCCAGACCGGGATCTTTATTTCGGGCCGGGGAGTTGCCATCGACGCGGTGGTTGCGGATTTCATTTCCGGCGCCGCGGAATGGATTTCCCCCGCTGCAAGCCCCCGCCATTGGGATCTAATCGAAGGCCAGGGCTCAATGTTCCATCCCTCCTTCGCCGGGGTGTCGCTAGGCCTCCTGCATGGCTCCCAGCCCGATGCCTTTGTCGTCTGCCACGAGCCTACGCGCCCTACGATGCGCGCGGTTTCGCATCCCCTGCCCTCGATCCAGGCGGTCGTCGATCTGACAGTGCGCTGCGGCGCGCTCACCAATCCCTGCATCCGGCCGGTTGGCATCGCGGTCAATACCAGCGCCCTGGAGGAGAGGGCGGCGCGGGATTATCTGAGGCGCATGGAGGACGATCATATGCTGCCCGCCGCCGATCCCATGCGCTTCGGGGTAGGCAATATCGTGGACCGCATCGCGGCGGATTTCCCAGCTACCGCACAAACATTGGGATAGCAGGATGCGGCGGGTAAAAGTCAGCATCGAAAGTTTTCCAATCGCGGGCACGTTCACGATCTCGCGCGGCAGCCGTACCGAGGCTCACGTTGCCGTGGCGGCGATTGAAGATCGAACCTTTGCCGGGCGCGGCGAGTGTGTGCCCTATGCGCGCTACGGGGAGGCGGTTGACGGCGTAGCGGCCCAGATCGAGGCCCTGGGAGACGCCATTTCACTCGGCGCCTCCCGCCAGGATCTCTTGACCTTCCTGCCGCCGGGCGCCGCCCGCAATGCGCTCGACTGCGCGCTTTGGGATTTGGAAGCGAAGCTTGCCGGTGAGCGCGTTTGGACGCTCGCAGGGCTGCCTGAGCCGCGCGGCGTGGTAACCGCGTATACGCTAAGCCTCGATACGCCCGAGGCGATGGAAGCCGCGGCGCGAAAGGCGGCGGACCGGCCTCTCCTTAAGATTAAGCTGGGTGCGCCTGGCGACCCGGAGCGCATCGCGGCGGTGCGGCGGGGAGCGCCGCGCTCCAGGCTGATCGCGGACGCCAACGAAGGCAGGGACGAATCCAATCTCGAAGTTAATTTCGCCGCCTGCCAAGCCGCGGGGGTGGAACTGATCGAACAACCGCTGCCCGCCGGCAAGGATGGCATTCTTGCAAGTCTTGGCGCTGCGAGGCGCGGCATTCCGGTTTGCGCGGATGAAAGCCTTCACACCGCGTCCGAAGTTGCGCCGGTGGCGCAGCTCTACCAGGCCGTCAACATCAAGCTCGACAAGGCAGGCGGCCTGACTGCCGCGCTCGTACTTTTGGCCGAGGCGCGCCGGCATGGGCTGACCGTCATGGCGGGCAGCATGGTTGGCACATCCCTTGCCATGGCTCCAGCTCTCCTTATCGCTTCCCGCGCCGATTTCGCCGATCTCGACGGCCCCTTGCTTCTCGGCCGCGACCGCGAGCCGGGCCTCGTTTATATCGGGAGCGAGATCCAGCCTTTCGGTCCAGAACTGTGGGGATGAGGCGCCCGGGGCGCCTACTCCGCGTAGGCCTGGGCGGACGGGAGCCGGCATATGGCCGGAATTTATGCAGCGTAAAAACAGGATGTTAAACCGGCGTCCTTGAAGGTGGAGAAACCTTAACGCAAGGTCTGCGATTTTTAACTTGAATAAATCAGGAAACGCCGCGACCCTACGGTTCTAGGCAGGTACGGCTGCCCGAACCTTTGCCTCCCCTAACTCTCTAGGAGGTGAGCCAATGCCTAGACTGTTCACCGGGATCGAACTGCCGGAAGACGTAATCGAGCGTTTGTCCATGATGCGGGCCGGCCTCTCCGGCGCCCACTGGATCGATCCAGACAATTATCACATCACCATGCGCTTCGTTGGCGACATTTCGGACGCGGAGGCCAACCTGTTCGCCGATGCGCTAGCCAGCGTGAGCTTCGATAGTTTCGACATTGAGCTGTCTGGCTTAGGGAGCTTTGGGGGCAACAAGCCCCGCGCGATCTGGGCGGGCGTCAAGCCTTCACCGGCGCTGGAAGTCTTGCAGAAGGCACACGAGCGCGCCGCGCGGCTTGCTGGGCTGCCTCCTGAGAAGCGGAATTTCGTGCCTCATATCACGCTGGCGCGGCTGCGCAATGTCAGCCCCTTTTCCGCCGCGGAATATCTCGCCCGCTACGGTGGCTTCATTACCGCGCCTTTCGAGGTGAGCCGGTTCGTGCTGTTTTCTTCGCGGCCAAACTATGGCGGCGGACCCTATGTCGTTGAGGTGGATTATCCCTCGCGCGACACAGCTTTCGTAGAGGACGGCGAAGCGGCAGCTTGACAGGTTTTTCGCCACGCGAGGCGCCTACCCATAAAATTCCTGGCTTCGCAGCACTTTTCCGGTTTCGCGGACTTTCGGCCGCTTCAAGAGCTGTGCCGGCGTCAAACCCGAGACAGGGTGATGCCAGAACGGGGCGACATCGGCGAGAGGCCGTAATACGAAGGCCCGCTCATGTGCCCGAGGGTGCGGCAATATGACGCGGCGCGCCCTCTTAGGGCGATTGTCCTTCCAGTTGCGGATAACGCCCTTATAGCACACTATGTCGAGGTCTAAAGGCCGGGGCAGCCAGTGGAAAAATGGTTGGCGCGCGTTTTTTTGTTTGCGTCGCCCAGCTCGTGCCTCAATCCCTTCTAAAACTTGCAAAATCGCCTCCGCAGGCAGAGGCGTGGCAACGGTAACGATGGCATTGTAGAAATCGGGCTGCCTCCTGTGGGCATGGGCTTGCGTTATATAGATTTTGGAAGTGCGTATTATTGTAATTCCAAAGGCCGCCATCTCGTTAACCGCGTTTCGAATCGAATATTGAGGCTGGCCAAAGTTACCAGCTAGATTGGACCCAAGTGCGATGACGATCATAGCCTTGAAATTTCACGCGATGTTTTGATATCGTAGGATGTGTCGCTATATTTTGGATGATTCTTGATGTGGGGTATAGAAGCGCCAAAATAAAGATACAAGCTAACACGGCTTAACCCAACCCCTAAGGATTGCACTAAGGTATCAGGATGAATTTCTACCCAACGGAGCGCATCGCTCTTTTTATAGACGGGGCAAATCTTTACGCCACAGCCAAAGCTCTGGGCTTTGACATTGACTACAAGCGGCTTTTGAACCTCTTTCGCGTTAAGGGCCTTCTGCTAAGAGCGCTGTATTATACAGCTTTGGCAGAGGAGCAAGAGTATTCGTCGATCCGTCCTTTGATAGATTGGCTCGATTACAACGGCTATTCGATGGTTACGAAGCCCACCAAAGAGTTCACCGACGCTTCCGGCCGGCGTAAAATCAAGGGCAACATGGATATCGAGCTTGCCGTCGACGCAATGGAACTCGCCGAACATCTCGATCATATCGTGCTGTTCTCCGGAGACGGCGATTTCCGTACCCTTGTGGAGGCGTTGCAGCATAAGGGCAAACGAGTGAGCGTCGTGTCGACTCTCACTACGCAGCCGCCTATGGTTGCCGACGAGCTTCGCCGCCAAGCCGATCAGTTCATCGACCTCTCAGACCTGCAGAAGGATATCTGCCGGACGCAGCGGCCTGAGAACGGGCGCGAGTATCAGGCGCATATTCACGAGCAGCGGATGCATGAGCGCATGAGCGCGGCCGCCCTTGCACGTGAAGCTGCAACCGATACCGAATAAAGACTTCGCTGGGCCATGACCATACAGGCGGCCCATATTGACATGCGTTCCGGGGCCAGCGCTGCTGCGGGGCCTCGGGAACCCTTACCGAATTGCCCATTCTGTCCAAGACTTGCGGGCTTCCGCGAGGAGAACCGGGCCAAATTTCCCGGCTGGTTTAACTCGCCGGTGCCGTCTTTTGGGCCTGCGAACGCTGAGCTGCTTATCGTAGGGCTGGCTCCCGGGCTCAAGGGCGCAAACCGTACGGGCCGGCCTTTTACGGGCGACTATGCGGGGATATTGCTTTACGATACGCTGTTGCGTTTCGGCTTTGCCCAAGGAAGCTACGAAGAACGCGTAGATGACGGGCTGATGCTGACTGGATGCCGAATCACCAATTCGGTTCGGTGCGTACCGCCGCAAAACAAGCCGCTTCCCGATGAAATCGCTGCGTGCCGGGGTTTTCTGGGCTCCGTGCTGGTGGAAATGCAGAACTTGAGTGCAATCCTGGCGCTTGGCAGAATTGCTTTTGATACAGTGATTCGCACGGCCGGCCTAAAACCGTCGCAATACAAGTTCGCCCACGGGGAAGCTGTTGATATAGGCGATGGGTGTAAACTTTTCGGCTGCTACCACTGCTCGCGATATAATACAAATACAGGACGGTTAACGCCTGCGATGTTCCACGGCGTCTTCGACAAAATCGCAGCTTATCTAGGACGCGCCGGACAAGATGCCAGAACTGAATGAAATGCTGGAAATCTCACCCCACAAGGTGGCGCATGTCATCGTGCGCTCCAGGGAGGTTGACGTAAAGACCGAAGCCTGGGACGAGGACGCTGATCCCGATACCGCCGCGGCGGATGCAGACGGAGAAACCATCCTCGAAGATTTGCCCGGCGATGCCACGAGGCAGGAACTCCGTGAGTTTCTGGACTCGCTTAACGAGGATGAGCAGGCGAGCCTGATCGCGCTTGCGTGGATCGGACGCGGAACTTACGCGCCCGGCGAGATCGACGAGGCCATCTCTACCGCCAAGGCGGAGCACGGCGCGAACGCACCCGCATATTTGTTCAGCCTGCCGCTTCTCCCGGACTATTTGGAGGACGCCCTGGAACAGTTGGGCATCTCCGCCGGGGAAGCGGAGGACGATATATTGCGCCCGGCCGATATCTGGTGCGGCCCCCGGTAGCTGCACAGTTTCGGCTGCAAATAATGGGAACCTTACTACAGATCTTCGCGTTTTCCGAGAGTTGGCGTAGAGTTCGATCATGCCGCAGCCACCCCGCGAATTCGAACTTAAGCTCGATCTGACTGGCCAGGAACTCGACCTGTTGGCCGGAAATCCCAAGCTCCGCTCTGGGAGCCCCGGCGTGCAAAAAACGCTAAGGTCCGTGTACTACGACACACCCGATCATCGGCTGCACACCCAAGGCATAGCGCTGCGGGTGCGCGACGATGGCGAAGGCTATGTTCAGACCGTCAAGCTCGACCACAATCTCAAGGACGGCATTTCGAACCCGGTTGAGATCGAGGATAGTCTTGACAACGGTCAGCCCAACACCTCCCGGATTCATGACAAGCGCGTGCGCCGGAAGGTTCTCAAGGCGATTCGCGGCTCGGCCTTGACGCGGGCTTTCGAGACTGTGGTGACGCGAACGACCCATAGGCTGCGCACACGCGGCAGCGTAATCGAACTCGCCCTGGATAGGGGCGAGACGCTCGCGATGAACCGGAGAAGCGAAATTTGCGAGGCTGAGCTTGAGCTTATAAGGGGCAATCCAAAGGACTTGCTCCGGGTTGCACAGGCGCTTTTCGCTAAGAGCGCGATCCGGCCGGCACCGATGACGAAGGCCGAGCGGGGCTACCGGCTGCTTCTCAAGACGCGCCCCGCCAAGAAGATCGAACCGGCCCACGCGCAAGCCCCCGCGATCGAAAAGGGCCAGACCTGCGGCGGGGCATTTGCGGAGATCTTGCGCTCGGCCCGGGAGCAGATCGTCAAGAACAGAAATGCGGTGCTGGAAACGGATGAGCCGGAAGCCGCCCATCAGCTTCGCGTCGGCCTGACGCGCCTGCGCAGCGCCCACCGGGCACTCAAAACACTCTCGGATTCGCCGCAATTGCGCCAGATCGAGACCGGCGCGCGAACCATTTCCCACGCCGTTGGGCGGCTGCGCGACGCGGACGTGATTATCGCGGACATCTATGCGCCCGTTGCCGGCAGCCCGCCGCGGCAGCCCGGATTTGATGAGCTTTATCAGGCACTTAAGGCGCACCGTGATGCCATGCAAAAGGAAGCCAGGCAGGTTCTTTCTAGCGAGACTTGGACCCGCTTGCTGCTCAGCTTGACCCTCTGGCCCTCCATGCTGGAACGGGATGCCGCTCTGCAAGATCCTGTGGAAGACTATGTGGATAAGCTGCTGCAAAAGCGTTGGAAAAAGGCGCGAAAACTCGGCCGCTCCGTCGAGAGCCTGCAAGGCGCCGATCAGCATAAGATGCGCCGGTCGCTTAAGAAACTGCGCTACACGGCGGAGTTCCTGGCCCCGCTGTATCCAAGAACAAAGGTGAAGCCATTCATCGGGCGGCTGAAAGGGCTCCAAGACGTTTTCGGCTATGTGAACGACGTCAGAATGGCGGCTGAGCTTCGCGAGATCGCCCAAACGCACTGCGACGAGCCCGCGACGTTGATTGCGGCCGGCTCGGTGTTGGGACACCACGAGGCCGAGGCGGCCGAGGTTTGGCGGCGGGCGCCCAAGGCATGGCACCGCCTTAGGGCGCGCGGGCCGTTTTGGAAGTAGCGGCACACGATCCGATCACGGGGCGTCGTCATATTTCTAACTAACGGCGCCGTCGCGCCGTGCCCTGCGTTAAATGCCCGTTAACCCTGTTCTTCGCGTTTTTCCGGCCGCTCTGGACAATTGGCGCCATCCTCTTTACGGCGCCCATTAACCTAAAAACGGCAGTTGACCTCCGCGCCTCGCAATTTCGAAGCGGCCATTCAACCTATTGATGTGGGTCCTGCCGGTCAGGCCGGCGCCATGAGACGCGGCGGAGCGCGCAGCATCCGCCCGCCAAGCCAGGACTGGACGGCGCGGGAGAGGATACGGTGCCAGCACTGGGGTGCGGTCAACTGCTCCGCATTATGAGTAAGTTCGTGCAGGAAGCGGGCGATGCTGGAGAGCACGCTTGCCGCCCATCCGGCCTTGGCGTGCGAACTGGCCACACGCAGCGTGGTCTGCCTGGCGTGGCGGCTGCGCTCTGCGATGGCGGAGAGCAGCAGCGGCCTGCTGGTGACGGCCTCCAGGCTTGTCCTCGCGAAG
>JBKQNN010000480.1:0-23436 GCA_052145975.1 Rhodomicrobium sp.
TACGGCGGCTCGAACCCGCTGGCCATCGTGCCAAGCGCCGTCTCCACCGTCAGCGCGGCCCAGAAGCTGTTCTCCGCGCTGATGATCTTCCTGTTCGGCCTCGCGCTGCGCAATATGCTCAAGATGAAGTGATGGCGGGCGTGGCGTAACGAACGAGGGAATCTCCCCTCACCCCCGCCCTCTCCCCATGGGAGAGGGAGTCCGGGCGTGCCCGTTGAGAAGGCGTCCCCTCTCCCATCCGCATCCGCTTGCGGATGCGGACACTCGAGCGGCAAGCTCGCCAAGGCGAGCTTGCTGGGAGAGGGACAGGGTGAGGGGCGTAAGCTTTGTTTTTTACCGCAACAGGCCAAGGCGACGGCGATCTGGATCAGGCGTAGCGGCGGCCGTTGCCGGAGCGGCGGCCATTCCGGCGCGAGGGCCAGGGCTCCGGTTCGTAGACCGCGCGCGGCTGACTGAAGCGCTTGGCCACCAGCCCCGCAAGGAGCCCGCCCGCTGCCGCGGCGGCCGCCACCTGGAACGGACCATAGCGGCGCACGGCGGTTTCGATCTCGCGTCCCAGATCTTCGACGGTTGGAATATAGGCTTGCGCGGCCTCAAGCGGATCGCCCATCGCCGCCCCGGCGCTTAGGGGTTTCTCCCTTGTAATTCCAAAGGCGATAAGCGCGATCGGCAAGCTTGCGAAGAAGAAGATCCCCGTCATGATCAGCGCCGCCTGGACTGGGTCCTTCGTCCATGCGCTCAGAGCCCAGTAACCGGCTAAGATCGCGAAGCAGGCCGCCACGAGGAGCGCTGCCAGGGCCGCGCCCAGGATGAGATAGCGGGCCGTCAAATTTTTCGCGTAATCGCCCAAGCGCCGTCCCGCTTCCCGGGCGGACAGAAGCCTCAGAACCGTTCCAAGCATGGGCGTTACCTCTTCAACGGCTAAGGAGCGCTCCGAGCAGGAACCCCACGCCCGCCGCGATCAGCGTTGCCTGCACGGGCTTCTCGCGGATCTGTTTCTCGATATCGCCCATGTTCTGGCGCACCGTCTCCTTGACGTCCGAGAGGGCATGCTGCGACATCGATTCGTATTTGCCGGAGAGCTCCTTGACCAGGCGGCGAAGTTCTTCGATCTCGCTCTTCCCGCTATCGGGGGCGGAGTTCATTTCTTGCATTGGGTCCTTGGGCATGGCGGTCTTCCCTTAGCTTTGCCAACCGGGGCGAACGGCGGCTGATTTACAACGCCAGGGGACGGCGCGTGTTCCAAATCCGGCCTTTGCGCATGATTTGTGCCGCGGGTGGCGGCGTCAAGCTGTTTTCACCCCGAGGGTCAGGGTTCCCTTTAACCAGCCGCGCACTAACAGCGGCGCCCTGCCCTTGCCTCCACAATCAATGGTTGCCGGCGATGGTAACGCAGTTGTTACGGCCGCGCAAATTGCTGGGGCGTGGCCATACTGCTATAGCTCATTGCAGAATGAGGCCCTTCACGAACAGGGCAGATTCAATTAACCTGAACGCAAAGTTTAACTAACTTGAATGCCAAGCATTTCGGCGAGCGCAGCAAGCTTGCGCCAACGTTAATTTTGCCCTTATTATAGTTTCAGTCGAAAATAAGTCTAACAACAGGATGGCATGACTTCACGGGGTGCGCCGGCTTCTGCAGTATTTGCTGCCAAAGGCGAAATGGCTACGCTCATGCGCGGCTATAACTGGGCTGCGACTGCGCTTGGGGATACTAAAAACTGGCCGCAAAGCCTGTGCTCGGCCGTGGGCATCTGCTTGAATTCGCGCTATCCCATGTGCGTTTATTGGGGTCCCGGCTATGTCATGCTCTATAACGACGCCTTCAGCGCGATGCTGGGGCAGTGGCATCCATCGGCGCTGGCGCGTCCGTTGCGCGAGTTGGGCCTTGAGAACTTTGCAGCCGTCGAGCAGCGGCTTGCAAAAGTGTATTACGAGGGCGAGGCGGTCTGGTCCGGGGACGAGCTCTTTCTCACCGGCGGGCACGGCTATGCAAGAGAACGCTATTTCAATTTCACCTTTAGCCCGATCCCGGGCGAAGGCGGAGCCATCTCGGGGGTGCTGAATACGGCCGTCGAGACGAGCTACCGGGTGATTTCGGAGCGCAGGTCCCGGCTGCTGCGCAAGTTCGTGGAAGGAACGGCTGGGGCGCTATCGGCGTCGAACGTGTGCTCGCGCACCGTTGAGCTTCTGGCGAGCGGCCAGCAGGACGTACCGTTTTGCCTGATCTACAAGCCTGACTGGGAAGAGGGCGGCCGGGAGGCCAGACTTTTCGCCGCGGCGGGAATGGAGGCTGGCGGCCCTGCAAGCCCGGCGGCCATCCCATTGGACGATGCGGGCGCGTCCGCGCGCTCATGGCCTTTGCGGCAGGCTGCCAAAACGGGCCAGATCGAGATCGTGGACGATTTGAGCGAAAGGTTCGGCGTGACGCTGCCCGGCGGCGCCGGGCCGCATAACGCCCGTTCCGCCGCCATAATCCCCATCCGCCTCGCGGCGGACAAGGAGATCGCGGACGCCTTCCTGATAATGGGCCTCAATCCCCGGCAGGAATTCGACGAGGCTTACCGTTCCTTCGCTGAACTCGTTGCTGGCACCCTTAAGGGCGCGATCTGCCGTGGGAATGCCTACGATGACGAAAGAAAGCGCGCGGAAGAACACCGCGCTGCCGTGGACTTTGCCATGAACCTGGTCCACGAAGCGGTCTACCTCGTCGACAATGACGCGCGCATTCTCTACGTGAACGATGAAGCCACCCGGTCGCTGGGCTACACCCGGGAAGAGCTGCTTCACATGCGAGTACCCGATATCGATCCGGACTATCCACCCGGGCGCTGGGCCCAGTATCTGCGCGATGTCTCGGCAGCAGGTTCGGCGGCTTTAGAAAGCCGGCATAAGACCAAGGACGGCCGCATTTTCCCGGTCGAGGTCAACACCAATTACTTCGAGTATGACGGCAAGCATTTCAACATCGGGCTGGTGCGCGACATTTCGGAGGGCAAGCGCGCCGAAGAGGAGCGGCGGCGAGCCGCGGAGCAGCGGGTCATGCTGGAATGCGCCATGGACCGGATCCATGAAGGGGCGTTCCTGATCGGCGCTGGCGGGCGCTTCCTGTACGTGAATGGCGAGGCTTGCCGTGCTTTGCGTTACGCCCGCGAGGAATTGCTCGGCCTTTCCGTGCGCGATATCGATCCGGATCTCCCGCCGGTTTCCTGGGAGACCTATCTGCGCGAATACTCGACCGGCCCCTCCAGGACGTTCGAGACCCGCCATAGAACCAAGGACGGGCGCATTTTCCCGGTCGAGATCACGAGCGGCACCTTCACATACGGCGGCGTGGATTACAGGATGGCGCTGGTGCGCGACATCTCGGAACGCAAGCGCGCCGCGGAGCGGCGGGTCATGCTGGAATTCGCCATGGACCGCGTCCAGGAGGGGGCTTTCCTGATCGATAATGACGGGCACTTCCTGTATGTGAATGGCGAGGCTTGCCGCGCCTTGGGTTACGCCCGCGAGGAATTGCTTCGCATGGGCGTGCCGGACATCGACCCGGACTTTCCGCAGGAGCGCTGGGACCAGGTCTTTCGCGGGCAGTTGGCATCGGGGACCCTTGAAACCCGCCATAAAAGCAAGGATGGGCGCATCTACCCCGTCGAAGTCAAAGCAAATTTCTTCCAATACGAAGGCAATAACTACTGCCTGGCTCTCGTGAGTGGCATCTTTGAGCGTAAGCGTCAGGAAGAGCAGCGCGCGGCGCATCTTCGATTTTTCGAAACGATGGATCGGGTCAACCGCGCGATACAGCGCGCAGCCGGTCTTGAGCAAATGATGGAAAGCGTGCTCGATGTTGCGCTTGCCGCATTCGATTGCGACAGGGCCTGGCTCGTGTGCCCTTACGAGCGCTGCGTCCAAATGGAACGGACCAAGCCGGAATATCCTGGAGCCTTCGCCCTTAAGCTTGAGATTCCCATGGATGCCGGTTCTTTTAGCGCGATATTGGCGGCGGGCGGCCCAGTGCAGTTCCAGAAGAACGAAGGATGGCTGGCTTCCGATTTGGCAAAGCGCATCGGTGTAAAGTCGCAACTATCCATGGCAATCCAGCCGAAGGTAGGTAAGCCGTGTTTATTTGGGCTCCATCAATGCTCGGCTAAACGCATTTGGACGCCCGATGAAGAGAGACTCTTTCAAGAGATCGGCAGGCGGATATCCGACTCTTTGTCCAGCCTTTTGAGCTATCGCGATCTGCGCGAAAAAGAGCAGAAGTACCGCGAAATCTTCGACAACGCATCCGACGCCCTTACCCTCTACCATGTCACGAACGGCGGGCGTTTCCTTCTCTCCGACATGAACCCATGCGCTGAGCGCATCATGGGCCTATCGAAGTCTCAAGCAGCAGGGCAATTCTTTGAGGACACCGTCTCAAAGGCTATCGCCGCCCACTGCCTGCCGCTCTTCCGCGAGTGCGCCGGAACCGCGAAGCCGCTTACCTATGACGAAGATCTCGATCTGCCGGCGGGCGCCTACTCGCTGCAGACGACCCTTCTTCCGGTGCGCAACGAGGCCGGCCAGGTCTATCGCCTGATCGTGATCAACCGCGACATCACTGCGCGCAAAGCCTACGAAAAGCATCTGCATCTGCTCATGCGCGAGGTCAATCATCGTGCCAAGAACCTGCTCGCGGTGGTGCAGGCCGTGGTGCGGCAGACGGCGGGGGAACAAGACCCGGGATTATTCGAAAAACGCCTAAACGAGCGCATTGCCGGCCTGGCCGCAAGCCATGACCTTCTGGCCAAGAACGAATTTAGGGGCGTGGACACGCGCAGCCTTGTAGCCGCGCAGCTGGCTCACTTCAAAGACCTCATAGGCTCGCGCGCCGTTCTCGACGGGCCCCCGGCCTTGCTCAAGCCCGAAGCCGCCCAGGCACTTGGCATGGCGCTGCACGAGCTTGCCACCAACGCCGGCAAGTACGGCGCCTTGTCCTGCCGGCAGGGTACAATTCGCGTGGAGTGGGAAATCGCGGCCAATGGCCAAGGGCCGTTATTTAAAATTCGCTGGATCGAGCGGAATGGGCCGCCGCCGGAACAGCCCAAGCGCCAGGGTTTCGGCCAGAAGGTCATGGTGCAAATGGCGGAGTATGCGCTCGAAGGGAAAGTGTCGCTCAGCTATCCCAGCTCCGGTCTCGTCTGGGAACTGACAGCCCCAGCCGTGCGCGTAAGCGAAAACGATCGCCCATCCGCGCCGTTTTTGCCGATCCGGGACAATAGACCGGACGCTGCCGGCGGCTAAAGCGCGCGCATTCTCCTGCCTCGGGTCGATAGCTGATAGCGGGGTAGCGGGCTCAAATGCCGCGAACCTCAATCGCCTGTCTGCAGGCTGCGCTCGTACCTGCTCAGTATTTCTTCTAATGGGGGTGTGCTTCCAAACAAGTCTACTGAGCCCCTTTTTTTGTTCACAATCACAGGACCATTCCCGGCTAAACGATGAATGGTGGAACCGGTCTCGATATACTTCTTTGAATCATAGAAGAAGATCCAGCCAAAGGGCCTTTCGATTGTTTTCTCCTCTATCACGATCAATTGGTCATTAGGCGAGGCTATCTCCTCTAGCCTTTTGGAGACGAGTTCGATTGCATCTGATCTTTCAACTATCATAACGCATGCCATGCACACATCTTTAAAGGGTGAAGCAATCAGCAAGTTGTCGTTGATCCACCTCGCTATATAGCTTTGTCCGCGCGCAAAGTCCAACGGAGGCCATTGCCGGGCACAGCTGATCCCCCAGCAAGAGGCGTTCCAGCAAACAATCCGAATGACAACTTTCGGCCAATCGCGGGGTTCAAGCCAAAACTCACAACGGCTATTTGGCGTGCTAGCAAGAATGGAGCAAAGCGTCGAAGTGTTGGGGAAGCCGGAAGCCGGAAAACCTTGCTTAGCCGCGAAGGCTGCGGACGAGCGCGACAAGGTCGCCGGGGTCGTAAGGCTTGGCGAGGAAGGGCGCGCCCGAAAGCGCACCTTGCAATTGCTCGTTAGCGTAGCCCGACAAGACGATGAAAGGGATACCGCGCAGCCGCAGCGTCTCCGCGACCGGCGCAGCACTCGTTCCGCCGAGGTTCGCATCCAGGATGGCGGCCTCGCAACTCTCTTTTTCCAGCAGTTTCAGCGCCTTTTGAACCGATGCCACTGGTCCCAAGACGTCCCAGCCGGCGCCGGCAATGGTTGCGGCGATGTCCACCGCGACCAAGGGCTCGTCTTCCAGGACCAGGATACGCATTCGCCTCCTCCGCCGCGGCGCCGTTGAATTCACCGTTAAAGATTGGCTCAGACTATACGCGCCATAGGCCTGCGCGTCATTCTCCGCCGGAGCGCGCGAGGACCAAAGAGCACGCGATATTAACAAAAAGTGACCTGCGCACTTTGCCGTGACAGGTAAAGTTTCTCTGCGGCGGATTCAACCCGCAGGCTTTACCTCCTGGATTGCCACAAAGCCCTCGAATTGCGGGCCGCCGATGTAGAGCGGCTTGTGCCCGCCCGCGGACTTATGCGCCGCGCGGAAGCTTTCGGATCGCGTCCAGTTCTCGAAATCCTGCGTACCCGCCCACATCGTATGCGAGACATAAAGCGTATGTTCCTCCGTCTGCGGCCCCTTGAGCAGGTGAAACGCCACAAATCCCGGCTCCCGGTTGATGAAAACCTCGCGGTTAAGCCAAGCCGCCTCGAAATCGGCCTCCGAGCCGCGTATCACCCGGAACCGGTTCATAGCAATAAACATGCGTTTCTCCTTTCAACGGGATGGAACTTGCACACCCCTTCCGCGGATATCTAGGAGCTTGGGACGCTGAAAACACTGCGGTCGCATAAGGAAAGTTAGCCATGGATTATAAGCTTGAAGGCAAGCTCGCATTCGTCACTGGGTCCACCCAGGGGATCGGCAAGGCAACGGCGATGCTTTTGCGCCGTGAGGGCGCCGAGGTGATCGTTCACGGGCGTACGAAGGAAAGCGTGGACCGCGCCCGAAAGGATTTGCCCACGGCGCATGGCGTTCACGGAGACTTGAGCCAGCGCGCCGCCGCCGAAAGGATAATCGAGGAGGTCAAGGACATCGGCATCGTCGATATCCTCGTGAACAACGTTGGGATTTACCAGCCGAAGCCATTCGCGGACATTTCCGACGAGGATTGGCTGCTGTTCTTCGAGGTCAATGTCATGTCCGGCGTGCGATTCTCGCGCGCCTTTCTGCCGGAGATGCTGCTTAAAAACTGGGGCCGGATCATTTTCATATCGTCGGAGTCGGCTATCAACATCCCCGAGGAGATGATCCATTACGGCACGACCAAAACCGCGCAGCTTGCCATTTCGCGGGGGCTTGCCGAGTTGACCAAGGGCACAGGCGTCACCGTGAACGCGGTCCTTCCCGGCCCGACGGCTTCCGAAGGCGTCGCCGGTTTCATGACGAGCATGGCGGCATCCCAGGGGCAGGATGTAAAGGCTGCGGAGGCGGCGTTCTTCAAGTCGGTGCGGCCAACTTCGCTGCTCCAGCGCTTCGAAGACCCGATGGAGGTCGCGCAGACCATCGTTTTTGTTGCGAGCCCGCTATCGAGCGCGATCAACGGCGCCGCGCTTCGCGCCGATGGCGGCGTGGTCAAATCCGCCTTTTAGCCGGCACCTTAGAAATCATGGCGGCGCCCGGTAGACAGGCGCGGCCACCGGAGCCTATCCATCAGGCCGCGAAGAGACGCGTGGCTTAAGCGTCAGACTTTGGGTTGTGCTTTCACTTTGGAAAAACCGTGCTATTGAAAGAGTATGGGCGTCCGGCTCACCGTTGCGCGCGGCGCCGGCGGCCCAAGCTGAACTTTAGAGCTGCCCCATGTGCCTTGCCATTCCTGCTCAAGTCGTCTCTGTAGATCCGGCCGCCGAGACCGCTATCGTCGCACTCGGTCCCATCCGTAAGGAGGTTTCCGTCGCCCTCCTAGACGGCGTAGAACCCGGCGAATTCGTGCTCGTGCATGTGGGCTACGCGCTCCACAAAGTTTCGCTCGAGGAGGCGGAGCGCACGCTTGCGATGATCCGCGAAGCCGGAGAGCAACGCGAGCTCGATGCCTTCGCGGGCGAGGCCGCGCAATGAAATATGTCGACGAATTCCGCGACCGCGAGCTGGCGGAAGGGCTTGCCGCCGCGATAAAGCGTGAGGCGCATCCGTCGCGCCATTACAACATAATGGAGTTCTGCGGCGGCCATACGCACGCGATTTTCCGCTATGGCGTGCAGGAGCTCATGCCGGAGAATGTGAATTTCGTGCACGGCCCCGGCTGCCCCGTCTGCGTGCTGCCGGTGGGGCGGATCGATAACGCGCTGGAGCTTGCGGAGCGGCATGGCGTGATCCTGTGCAGCTACGGCGATATGCTGCGCGTGCCCGCCGGGGGCCGCCGCAGCCTACTTAAGGCGAAAGCCGAAGGCGCCGATGTACGGATGGTATATTCCATCGACGATGCGCTGAACATCGCGCGGCAGAATCCGGGGCGCGAGGTGGTTTTCTTCGCCATCGGCTTCGAGACGACCACGCCGCCAAGCGCGGTGGCGATCCGCAAGGCCAAGGTGGAGGGGCTTTCGAATTTTTCGGTTTTTTGCAATCACGTACTAACGCCCGCTGCCATCCAGCACATTCTCGAAAGCCCGGAGGTTCGCTCCATCGGCAGCGTTTCCATCGATGCCTTCTTAGGCCCGTCGCATGTAAGCGCCGTGATCGGCAGCCAGCCTTACGAGTTCTTCGCTGAGGAGTTCCAGCGGCCCGTCGTTATTGCTGGCTTCGAACCGCTCGATGTGATGCAGGCCGCGCTTATGGCGATCCGCCAGCTCAATGAAGGGCGGCACGAGGTCGAGAACCAATACATCCGCGTGGTAACGCGCGAGGGCAATCTGAAGGCGCAGCAGCTCGTCGCCGATATCTTCGAGCTTCGGCCTTCCTTCGAGTGGCGCGGACTAGGCCTCGTTCCCTATAGCGCGCTCCGCATCAAGGAAACCTACGCCGTCTTCGACGCCGAGCGCCGCTTCAGCATCGTGACGAAGCCATCGCGCGATGCCAAGAGCTGCGAATGCCCCTCGATCTTGCGCGGCGCTAAGAAACCCACGGACTGCAAGCTGTTCGGGACCGTATGCACCCCCGATAACCCAATCGGCTCCTGCATGGTTTCCTCCGAAGGGGCCTGCGCGGCCTATTGGACCTACGGCCGCTTCCGCCAGGACGAAAGCGCGGGAGCGCCCGCATGAGCGCGGTCGAGATGGCGCATGGCGCTGGCGGCCGCGCGACCGCCGAGCTTATCCGCGCTCTCTTTCATCGCCATTTCGACAACGCTTGGCTGGCACAGGCGAACGACCAGGCCGCCTTCGATGTCGAGGCCGGCCGCATGGTTATGTCCACCGACGCGCATGTCATCTCGCCGTTGTTCTTTCCAGGAGGTGATATCGGCTCGCTCTCGGTGCACGGCACGATCAACGACGTGGCGATGGCAGGCGCACGGCCGCTGTATCTTTCCGCCGCCTTCGTGCTGGAAGAAGGCTTTCCGCTCGCCGGCCTCGAACGCATCGTTGCCAGCATGGCGCGCGCTTCCCGCGATGCCGGCGTCCCCATCGTCACAGGCGACACCAAGGTTGTCGAAAAGGGCAAGGGAGACGGCGTTTTCATCACCACCACAGGGCTAGGCGTTGTGCCGGCTGGCGTGCACATCTCCGGCGACCGGGCCGCGCCCGGCGACGCAATCCTGGTCAGCGGCACGCTTGGCGATCATGGCATCGCGGTGCTTTCCAAGCGCGAAAACCTGACCTTCGAAACCGAAATCTTGTCGGATAGCGCGCCCCTGCACGGCCTCGTCGCGGATATGGTGGCCGCCGTGCCCACCATCCATTGCCTGCGCGACCCCACGCGCGGCGGGCTCGCCTCCACCTTGAACGAACTCGCCCAGCAATCGCAGGTGGGCATGCGCCTCGTCGAAAACGCGATCCCCTTCAAGCCAGACGTGCTCGCGGCCTGTGAGTTGCTGGGCCTCGATCCGCTCTACATCGCCAACGAAGGCAAGCTCATCGCGATCTGCGCCGCCGATGACGCCCTCCGCCTGCTGGAAGCCATGCGCAGCCACCCGCTCGGGCGCGATGCGGTCATTATTGGCGAAGTAATCGCCGATGCGCACGCCTTCGTACAGATGCAGACGAAGTTCGGTGGCAGCCGCATGGTGGATTGGCTCGCGGGCGATCCCTTGCCCAGGATTTGCTGACGCATGCGCGTGCTGCTGCTTACCCATTCCTTCAACAGCCTTTGTCAAAGGCTGTTCGTGGAGCTGGAGGCGTCGGGACACGAAGTTTCGGTCGAATTCGATATTAACGATGCGGTCACGGAAGAGGCGGCCCAGCTGTTCAAGCCGGATTGCCTGGTCGCGCCGTTCCTGAAGCGCGCCATTCCCGGGAACGTTTGGCGCTCGCTTCCATGCTTTATCGTGCATCCTGGCGTTCCAGGCGACCGGGGGCCATCCGCGCTGGATTGGGCGATCTTGAAGGGCGTCCCCCGCTGGGGCGTGACCGTGCTTCAGGCCGAGGAGGAGATGGACGCGGGGCCGGTGTGGGCATCCGCGGAATTTCCGATGCGCGAGGCCACCAAATCGAGCCTCTACCGCAATGAAGTGACGGAAGCTGCCGTTTCGGCAGTCTTCGAAGCGCTGCGCCGGTTCGAGCGCGGCGGTTACGCGCCCCAGTACTTCTCTAGCGGAATCTCCCCTCACCCTGTCCCTCTCCCCATGGGAGAGGGGACCCCTGAACTATCCGCAGCGAAATTTCTGGCGTCCCCTCTCCCGTCCGCATCCGCTTGCGTTTGCGGACACTCGAGCGGCAAGCTCGCCAAGGCGAGCTTGCTGGGAGAGGGACAGGGTGAGGGGTTGCACCCTCTGTCAGCGCCCAATACCACCGCCCAGAACACCAATACTGGCGCGTGGCAGCCAGCCATGAAGCAAGCGGACCGGGCTGTCGATTGGGAGCGCGACAGCGCTGTGGATGTGCTGCGGAAGGTCCGTAGTGCGGATGGCAATCCTGGTCTTAGGAGCCGCCTTCTGGGACGTAGCGTCTATCTTTATGACGCACAGCCTGCGCCGCATCTGAAGGGCGCGCCTGGAGAGGCCGTCGCCGTGAGCGGGCCCGCGGTGGCCATTGCAGCCGCCGATAGCGCGGTATGGATCGGCCACCTTCGCGACGCCCAAAGCCCCTACCCTTTCAAGCTGCCCGCTACGCGTGTGTTTGGCGATGCGCTTGGACTCGTGCCTGCCGTGCCGTTGGATAGCGCGGACGGCTATCGCGAGATCTTCTACGAGGAGGAAGCCGGCGCGGGCTTTTTGCATTTCCGCTTCTACAACGGCGCCATGGGCACCGAAGCTTGCGAGCGCCTGCTTGCGGCTTACCGGGCGGCGCTCTTGCGGCCTACGGGCGTGCTGGTGCTCATGGGCGGCCCGGACTTCTGGTGCAACGGCATGAACCTCAATCTCATCGAGGCCGCGTCCAGCCCGGCAGATGAATCCTGGCGCAATATCAATGCCATCGACGATCTCGCCCAAATTATCCTTAGTACGGAAGGCAAATTGACCGTGGCCGCCTTACAGGGCAATGCTGGCGCCGGCGGCGTTTTTCTTGCGCGCGCCGCCGATGAAGTTTGGCTGCGCGAAGGTGTTGTGCTGAGCCCGCATTACAAGGACATGGGAAATCTCTACGGATCGGAGTTCTGGACCTATTCGCTCCCCCGCCACGCTGGCACGGAAATGGCTGGGGCGATCATGAAGAGAAGGCTTCCGATGGGCACCACGGAAGCGGTTCGCATTGGGCTTGCCGACGCGAGGTTTGGGGAAACGGCCTGCGATTTCGCTGGGAAAACACGCGCCCGCGCAATCGCGCTTGCCGCAGCGCCGGATTTGGCGGATCGTCTTGCAAAGAAACAAGCCGCGCGTGCGGCAGAAGAAGCGGTGAAACCGCTCTCAACGTACCGGGAGGAGGAATTGGCCCGAATGCGGCTCAATTTTTACGGATTCGATCCGAGTTACCACGTCGCGCGCTATAACTTTGTGCGCAAGGTGCCCAAATCCCGCACGCCCGTCACGATTGCGCGCCACCGCGGCCGCCAGCCGCTTGGGCGCCGGAGCGCGCCATGAGCAAACTTCCCACCGTTCTCGCGATCGACGACGAGGTGAGGAGCGTCGAGGCGCTTGAGCGCATCCTCGAAGACGATTTTACCGTATTGAAGGCCACGTCGGTGCGCGAGGCCGAGGCCATTCTAGCCGAAGAGACGGTGCAGGTCGTTCTCTGCGATCAGCGTATGCCCGGCGTGACAGGCGTCGAGTTCTTGAAAACCGTCCGCGAGCGCTGGCCCGAAGCGGTGCGCATGATCATCTCGGGTTACACCGACGCCGAGGACATCATCCAGGGCGTCAATGAGGCTGGCATCTATCAATATGTGACAAAGCCGTGGCAACCCGAGGCCCTGACGCTCACGCTAAAGAATGCCGTCCGGCTTTACGAGCTGCAGCGGCAGAACCAGCTTCTCGCCGTCGAGCTCAAAATGTCCTCGAACCGCGCGGAAAAGATCGTCGCGTCCAGGCGCGAGGGCTTGCGCGAGCACTATCACTCGGGCGACGGCATCGTGCGCGGTGCGGATAGCCCGATGAACGCGGTTTGCGACCGTATGCGCCGGGTAGCACCCTACGACGTCTCGGTGCTGCTCACTGGCGAGTCCGGCACGGGCAAACAGCTTGTCGCGCGCGCCCTTCATTACAACAGCCTGCGCTGGAACCGGCCGTTCGTGGTTCAAAGCTGCGCCGCCTTGCCGGACGACGTCCTGGAAAGCGAGCTTTTTGGCCACCGCCGCGGCGCTTATGCGGGCGCTATCGAAGAGCACATCGGCCTTTTTGAGCGGGCCGATGGCGGGACGATTTTCCTCGACGGGATCGGCGAGATTTCCCCGGCCTTTCAGGCGAAACTCTTGAGGGTTTTGCAGGAGGGCGAGGTCCACCCCGCGGGCGGGCGCCAGGGGCGCACCGTCGATGTGCGGATGATCGCCGCGACCAATCGCGATCTCCAAGCCAAGGTGCAGGCGGGCCGTTTCCGCGAGGATCTGTATTATCAGATAGCGACGGTGCCCATCCAAGTGCCAGCCTTGCGTGAGCGGCGCATGGATATTCCGGCGATTGCCAAAACGCTTCTCGAAAAGGCGCAAAAGCAGCTTGGCAAGACCGTGAAAGGCCTTTCGCAGGAAGCCATCGAGTGCCTCAAGACCTATGGCTGGCCGGGCAATGTGCGCGAGCTGCAAAACGAGATCCAGCATCTCCTTGTCATGGGCCCCGAGGGAGGAGTTATCGGGGCCGAATACCTCTCGCGCCACATCTTGCAAGCGTCACCCGCTGAGGATGCCGCCAAGGCCGATCCGGCAATTGCCAATCTCGAAGGGACGCTGCGGGAGCGCATCGAGACCCTCGAAGCTTGCATCTTGCGCGAAAGCCTCATCCGCCACCGCTGGAACAAGAGCAAGGCCGCGAAAGAGCTGGGCCTGTCGCGTGTCGGCTTACGCGCGAAGCTCGAACGCTATGGGCTGGAGAAGATCGAAGGTCTGCCCGTGAAGCGCGCCAAGAAGTTCGCTTCGGGAATGTGATGGCAGCAGCCGATCATTCCTGAGGATGTAGTCTTTTTTATTTCGGAATTGCATGTCTTGGCCGTTTTGATAAGTAAACGGACAATGGGCCAGCATCGGCGTGCAGCCGCGCAGGAGTGCAAAATGAACATACCTATTTTTGTTATTAACCTGGACCGTAGCGCAGACAGAATGCAGGCCATGGCCAAGCGCCTTGACGCTCAAGGGCTTACTTACGAGCGTTTTTCCGGTTGTGACGCGTCCAAAATCGAACGGGAATTCCTCGCTGCGCGCTACCCGAAGTTTTTGGAGCCGTTCGACCGCCGCAAATCTCTTGGCGAACCTATCGGCGGCATTGGCTGCTATATCAGCCATGTCGAAGCTTCCAAGCTTATTCTAGAACGCGGTCTTGAAGCCGCATGCATTATGGAAGACGACGCGGAATTCGATGACTGCTTTAATCTTTTTGTCGACGCCGGGACCAAATACCCCCCCTGGGCTGAAGCTATTAAGCTAGAGGCGCGCGTTAGGCGTATACTCGTGCCCTGCTGCCATGTCGGAAAAGTCGCTGGGCGCAAACTGGCTTACGTTCCCGGCAACAATACCAACGGAGCTGCCTGCTATATCATGATGAAGGCAGGCGCGGAAAAGATGGTCGATATCGTCGGCAAGCTCCGGTTAGACGCTCTAGATCGTACAGTTTTCAGCTACGAAGTATCCTCAATAAAGTCCCTCCACGTGCTTCCCTATCCGGCACGGCAGCTGCGTCAGACGAGCCTTCCAAGTACGATCTCGGCCGACAGAACCATGCCAAAGAAAAGGGTCAGGAAAACCATGAGGCAGGTACTGCAAATAAGATTTGCCGGGACGAAACGGTTTATGAACGCGCTACTGCAATCCAGGGAAGTAATCGGAGCGCGTTTTTTGCGCCTATCGCTTGCCCGGGTGCAGACAAAAAGGGTCGAGGTTGTCTCGTAGCATCCTACCTGAGCAGGGGGAGATAGCCTCCTATCGCGCGGGAGCGGCGGGCGGCGGTTCTGCGCCCGCGGCCCAAGGTGTGCTGGCAGGCGGGGCGGCGGGTGCGGCTTGCGCGGGCGCCGGTTGCGGCTGGGCGGGCGCGTTTTGGACCGCCTGGCCGATGCGGCGCGCGAAGGCAGAATCGGAGGCCGGAGATGCCTTGCTGCTGCCCGCGCTGGCGTCGGCCCGCTTCGCGGTTCTTAGCGCTTCCTCCGACTTGGCGATCTCCTCGCGCGAATATTCGTTCGCATTGCAGGAGCATCCCCGGATGTAGACCTTCCGGTTGCGGAAAGCGTTCGGCATCTGGCTGTAGGGCACGCCCTTGAGCGAGACCATTTGCTCCACATCCTGATCGGTGCGGTGATAAAAGAGTTCCGCGGGCGCTGCGCATTGGGTGTGGCACTTCGCTTCGTCGTCTGCGAACTTGCTCTCGGTCGTGCCCGTGCTGATCGGGAAGTAGAAGCCGTCGCATTCGCGCACGCAAAGCGTCCGGTAAGCCGAGCCGCCGCCGCCCCAAACGCTTGAGGTGGAACGGCCCGCATCGCTGGGCTCTTCCTCCTCGGTAAAGAAGGAGAAGATCGAGCTACTCCGGCTACGCTGCGCCTCGTACTCGCGCGCATATTGATCGCCGCAGCGGTTGCGCGCCAGCTCGGCGATAAGGTCGTCATGCCGCCCGCGCGGCGACGTTCCGCGCAAAATCGCGTCGCGCTGCGCCTTCAGCTGAGCCAGCGTGGCTTTCGCCCTTTGCACTTGCCCGTCGAGGGCGATGCAATTCGGGGTGTGCCTCAGCGAACGCCCGAGCAGGAACATATCCTCGTAGCAGTTCACCCGCTCGGCATCGCTCTGCGCCCTGCGAAAGTCGCCGTCGGCCTGGCGCATATCGGCCTCGATCCGGGGAAGCTGATCGCTGGATGCCGGAGTGGCGCCGCCCGTCAACTGCAGCTCAAGCTCGCGGCAGCGCGGATTGGCGGAACCGGCACTGGGGGCAGATCCGGAACCCGGCTGACCGTAGACGGGCGGCTGGCCGTATACAGGCCGCTGACCGTAGTAGCCCGGCTCGCCGTAAGGCGGCCGCTGATCCGGGCCATCCCAGCCCCAATTCTGAGCTGCGGCTCCATGCGCCCCAGCCGCGGCTATCGCCACGGCGGCGCAAATAACGCTCAAAGTGCGAAAGCGATTCGTCATCCCCATACCCTGTCCATAAACGTCCATGATGGCCAAGGGAAGGCCGTCTCATTCCGACTCGCGCAAAGTATGAGCCCCCCCGGCGCTCAGCGCAACACCAAGCTCACGCCACTGGGAAAACGGCCGCTGCCCGCTGTAGCGGCCAGACCGCGTGTATCCCTTTTTCTGCGCGAGCCGGCTTGACCGCGAGGCGTTTTGCGGCGATTGTCGCGCCATGGCACAGAGCGCATCACGCAACCGGACTTGCATTATTATCGCGGGCTAACATAAGAGCTGGCGCGGCAAGCGATTGTCATTGTGAAGAAAAAGCCCGCCAGCCAAGGCAGGGCTTATGACACTCAAGCTGTACAATACCCGGACCAAGCAGAAAGAAGTTTTCAAGCCGCTCGATCCCAAGAGCGTGCGCATGTATGTCTGCGGCCCGACGGTCTACGACTTTGCGCATATCGGCAACGCGCGTCCGCTCATCGTCTTCGACGTGCTCTTCCGGCTGCTTCGGCATCTTTACGGCCCGGACCATGTGATTTACGCGCGCAACATCACCGACGTCGACGACAAGATCAATGCGCGCGCCGCCCAGGAAGGCATCTCGATCCGGGAGTTGACTGAAAAGACCGCGGCACAATTCCATGCGGATGCAGCGACGCTGGGCTGCTTGTCTCCGACAGTCGAGCCGCGCGCAACCGAGCACATCGCCGGGATGATCTCGCTCATTGAGCGGCTGATCGAGCGCGGCCACGCCTACGCCGCCGAAGGGCATGTTCTATTCGATGTCGCATCCGATCCCGATTACGGCTCGCTGGCCCGCCGCTCTCTGGATGAGATGCGCGCCGGCGCCCGCGTCGAGGTTGCGCCCTATAAGCGCGATCCGATGGACTTCGTGCTGTGGAAGCCCAGCAGCGGAAACGAGCCGGGCTGGGAGAGCCCCTGGGGCTTCGGCCGGCCGGGCTGGCACCTCGAATGCTCGGCCATGTCGGAGAAATATCTTGGCCAAACATTCGACATTCACGGCGGCGGCATCGACCTCGTCTTCCCGCACCACGAGAACGAGGTGGCGCAATCGACCTGCGCTCACGGCACCAAGATCATGGCCAACATCTGGATGCACAACGGGCATCTTCAGGTGGAGGGCGCCAAAATGTCGAAGAGCCTCGGCAATTTCGTCACCATCCACGGCTTACTTAAGGATTTGCCCAGCGAGGTGGCCCGCTATCAGATGCTCTTGACGCATTACCGCCAGCCCCTCGACTGGACAGCCGCGGGGAGCGCGCAATCGAAGCTGGCTCTTATAAAGTTCTCCAAAGCACTCAAGGGCTTGCCCGTTGGTGCGCCCGGAGCGGATGCCGGTCTCTATCCTCCATTCGCCGAGGCGCTTGAGGACGATCTGAACACACCGGAAGCCATCGCCGCACTGCATGCGCTCGAAGAAGAAATCCGGGCGGTGCCGCAGGGCCTGGAGAAGGAGCGCCTCGCCGGGCAGCTCTTCAACTCGTTCGCGCTTCTCGGGTTTGAGGGCGTCGCGGATTTCGAAGAGAGGCTCCATGCATCGGAGAAGACGCGCCTCGCCATCGACGAAGCCACGGTCCGGAAGCGGATCGAAGCTCGCCTTGCCGCCCGGAAGGCGAAGAATTGGGCGGAAGCGGACCGCATCCGCGACGAGCTTGCCACCATGGGCATCGCGCTGAAAGACGCGAAAAACCCAGCCACGGGCGAGATCGAAACCACCTGGGAAATCGCCAGATGAGTGGCGGAAAAGAACCCCTCACCCGGCCGCTCTGCGGCCACACTCTCCCATCCGCATCCGCAAGCGGATGCGGATGGGAGAGTGTAAGTGCCCCACCCCGCCGAAGCGGCGAGAATACTTCAAAGGCAGTATCATGAAAGAGCGGCTTTATCTATACGACACCACGCTCCGCGACGGGGCGCAGACGCTCGGCGTCGATTTTTCGCTGGAGGACAAGCGGGTCATCGCGGAGCGGCTCGATGCGCTGGGCATCGACTATATCGAGGGCGGCTATCCCGGCGCGAACCCGGTCGATACCGCGTTTTTCGAGGCCCCGCCGCAGCTCAAGGGCAAGCTCACGTCGTTCGGCATGACAAAGCGCGCGGGCCGGTCCGCCTCCAACGATCCGGGTTTCCAGACGGTCGTTCAGGCCAACGCGCCCGCGGTGTGCCTGGTGGCGAAGTCCTGGGATTATCATGTGCAGGTCGCGCTCGGCATCTCGGGCGAGGAAAACCTCGAAGCCATCGCCGCCTCGGTGGACGCGGTCCTGAGCGCCGGCCGCGAGGCGCTGATCGACTGCGAGCATTTCTTTGATGGCTACAAGGCCAATCCCGCCTACGCGCTCGCTTGCGCGAAAGCCGCCCACGACGCGGGCGCGCGCTGGATCGTGCTCTGCGACACGAATGGCGGCACGCTGCCACATGAGGTCGAAGACATTGTAGCTGCGGTTGTCCGGCACCTTCCCGGAGAGCGGCTCGGCATCCACGCGCACAACGATACGGAGAACGCGGTCGCCAATACGCTCGCGGCTGTCCGCGCCGGCGCGAGGCAGGTCCAGGGCACTTTGAACGGGCTTGGCGAGCGCTGCGGCAACGCGAATCTCACCTCGATCATCCCAGCGCTAATCTTGAAAGAGGACTACGCAAGCCGCTTCGAAACCGGCGTCAGCGCCGAAGGGCTTCGCACGCTGACGGCGGTTTCCCGCCAGCTCGACGAGCTTTTGAACCGGCAGCCCAACCGGCACGCGCCCTATGTCGGCGAATCCGCATTCGCGCATAAGGGCGGCATCCACGCTTCCGCGGTCTCCAAGGAGCCGCGCACTTACGAGCATGTGCCGCCGGAGAGCGTCGGCAACGTCCGCAAGCTTCTGGTTTCCAACCAGGCCGGGCGCTCGAACATCCTGGCGGAGCTGTCGCGCATCGGCATGGAGGTGAACAAGGACGATCCACGCCTTGTGGCACTTCTGGATGAGGTGAAGATGCGCGAGTCTCTGGGCTATGCCTACGAAGCGGCCGGAGCCTCGTTCGAGCTGCTGGCGCGGCGCAGCTTTGGCCAAGTGCCGGAGTATTTCGAAGTCGAAAGCTTCCGCGTCATGGTCGAGCGCCGCCACAATGCGAGAGGCGAGCTCGTCACTGTTTCCGATGCCATCGTCAAGGTGAGGATCGGCGGCGAACTCCTTATCAACGCGGGCGAAGGCAACGGCCCCGTGCATGCGCTCGACCAGGCACTGCGGCGCGACCTTGGCATCTATCAGCCCAGCATAAAAGACCTTGAGCTGGCGGACTTCAAGGTGCGCATCCTCACAGGGGGCACGGACGCTGTAACCCGCGTCCTGATCGAGAGCCGCGATCGCAAGACGGCTAAGCGCTGGTTCACCGTGGGCGTTTCGCCCAACATCGTGGACGCCTCTTTCGAGGCGCTGCTCGATTCCATCGCTTTCAAGCTATGGTCGGACGGCGTGGCCCCCGCGTTGAAGGATGCGTCATAGCCGGTGAACGGTGCCTCCGGCGTCAGAAAAAAGTCATGATATGATATAATGTTACATTCGCAATCTTGACAAACCCCGGCCGGCCGGGCGTAAACAATGACCGGCGGCGCGCGAAGTTACTGTCACGCTTGCGTTTTTTGTTCCAACCTGAAGAGGCATGTCTAATATGCGAACGATCCAGACAGCATGCGTGTTGGCAGCAGGGCTGGCTTGCACCGCTCTTTCCGTGTCCGCGCAGGAGCACAGGCAGCTCGGCCCGCATGTGCATGGACATGGCCGCTTGAATATCGCCATTGAAGGCAAGAAGCTTTCAATGGAACTGGAGGTTCCGGGCATGGATATCGTTGGCTTCGAGCACGAGGCGAGCACGCCCGATCAGAAAGCCGCGCTTGAGAAAGCAAAAGCCAAGCTCGCGGATGGACTGACGCTATTTACGCCAGCAGCCGCGGCGGGGTGCTCTTTGAAGGACGCGAAAGTCGCGACCCAAGCCGAACATGAGGATGAGCACGAACACGAGGATGAGCACGAGGCGCATGACGGCACAGCCGGCCACGCAGAAGAGCCCGGCCATCATCACTCCGAATTCCACGTTGAATATTCTTTAGAATGCTCGTCGCCGTCTCGCCTTACCGCCATGACATTCGATTACTTCAAGACATTTGCAGGCGCGCAGGAGCTCGATATATCGGTGATCGCGCCAAAAGGGCAATCGAGCTTCGAGGTCAAGCGCGACAAGCCCAGCCTCGATCTAACGGGAATCATGTGACCGGACTTCAAACCTCGCAGACATCGGCAAAGCCAAGCGCGCTCGCCACGCCCATCGTCCAGATGACGGACGTGGTTTTTACGTGGCCGGGCCGGAACGCCTTTACGCTTTCGATAGACCGCTTCACCTTGCATAAGGGCGAGCGGCTGCTGCTGATTGGCCCCTCGGGCGGCGGCAAGTCCACGTTCTTAAGTTTGCTGGCCGGCATCGTGACCCCGCAAGCCGGCGTAATCGATGTGCTGGGCACCGATATTGCCCGGCTTCGCGGCGCTGCGCGCGACCGTTTCCGGGCCGAGCATCTGGGCATCATTTTCCAGATGTTCAATCTGCTCCCCTATGGCTCGGTGATCGACAATGTGGTGCTGCCGCTTAGCTTTTCCGCGGGGCGCCGGAAGCGCGCGGACGCTGAGGGCGGTGCCAAAGCCGCCGCCGCGAGGCTACTCGAAAGCCTGGGCATCGAGCCGGCACTCATCGACGGCGCTTCCGCCGCAAGCCTAAGCGTTGGCCAGCAGCAGCGTGTTGCCGCCGCGCGCGCGCTGATCGGCTCGCCCGAGCTTATCGTCGCCGACGAGCCCACCTCCTCGCTCGACCGCAACCGCCAGCAGGCATTCCTCGATCTCCTGTTCGCCGATATCGCGGCCGTCAACGCCACGCTGATCATGGTCAGCCACGATGAAAGCCTAAGCGGGCGCTTCACCCGCATCGCCAATCTCACCGATATCGCCCGCACCTCGCGCGGAGGCTCGCTATGAGCATGAAGATAAGTCCCCCCTCACTCTGTCTCTCTCCCCGAGGGGAGAGAGGACCCCAGAATTGTCCTCTGGCCTCGATCAGAGGGCCGCAGCTTACTCCCTCTCCCATCCGCACCCGCTTGCGGGTGCGGAAGCGTGGAGATGCAAGCTCGCCAAGGCGAGCTTGCCGGGAGAGGGCTGGGGTGAGGGGGTCTTTTTCATGATCATCCTCCGTCTGGCGCTGCAATCGCTCGCCAACCGCAAGCTGACGGCGCTGCTCACGATCCTCTCCATCGCGTTCAGCGTGGCGCTTCTGCTGGCCGTGGAGAAAGTGCGGACGGGGGCGCGCCAGAGCTTCGCCGACACCATCTCCGGCACCGACCTGATCGTGGGCGCGCGCAGCGGCGGCCTCAATCTCCTACTCTACTCCGTTTTCCGCATCGGCAACGCCACGAACAACATCACCTGGAAAACCTACCAGGACATCGCAAGCAGGCCGGAAATCGCCTGGATCGTGCCGATTTCGCTGGGCGATAGCCATCACGGCTTCCGCGTCATGGGCACAGTGCCGGAATACTTCAAGCTCTACCATTACCGGCATAGCAGATCGCTCGAATTCGCTTCGGGCGGCCCGTTTAGCGACCTTTTCGACGCGGCGATCGGCGCCGACGTCGCAGCACAGCTTGGCTACAAAGTGGGCGATAGGATAATCGTGGCGCATGGGCTCGGCAACGTCTCCTTCTTGGAGCACGACGACAAGCCCTTCCGCGTTTCGGGCATCCTGGCGAAGACTGGCACGCCCGTGGACAGAACCGTTCATGTGAGCCTCGCGGCAATCGTGGCCATCCATGTGGATTGGCAGAGCGGCGCGCGCATTCCGGGCCAGACCGTCTCCGCGGAAGAAGTGCGGCACATGAACCTCGAACCAAAGGAGATCACAGCGGCGTTCATCGGGCTTAAATCCAAGCTGGCAGCCTTCAGGCTGCAACGCGCCATCAACGAATACCCCGAGGAGCCGCTCTCTGCGATCTTACCGGGTGCTGCGCTGCAGGAGCTTTGGGGCCTGGTCGGGACCGCCGAGACCGCGCTCGCCGCCGTTTCGGGCATGGTCGTGCTGACCGCGCTCCTCGGCATGGTGACGATGATCCTGACCACGCTCAACGAGCGCCGCCGCGAAATGGCGATTTTGCGCTCCGTTGGCGCTACCCCGGTGACGATCCTTTCGCTGCTCGTCACAGAAGCCGGCGTTCTCACCTTTTTCGGCGTGGCGCTGGGCACGATCCTTCTCTACGCCGCATTAATTCTTCTTCAGCCCTACATCGACCGCACCTACGGCCTACATATCGCCATAGACCCGCCCACACAGGATCAACTCACGGTCTTGGCCGGCATCGTGATCGCGGGCTTCGTCGCGGGCCTGCTTCCGGCGTTGCGCGCCTACCGGCTCTCTCTGGCGGACGGCATGACCGTCCGCACCTGAAGGAAAACCGCATGCTTGTCCAACGTCATTGCGAGCGAAGCGAAGCAATCCAGGAACCCGCGGCCAAGAAGGCACCCTCACCCCTGCCCTTCTCCCGCAAGGGGCGAGGGGTATGTGCCCTATCCGGCGCGCAGCGCGTATTTCTGGGGTCCCTTCTCCCCTTGCGGGAGAAGGACAGGATGAGGGGTAAGCCGCACATTCTGCGCGTTGGGGCATCGCTCGCGCTTGGCCTAGCCATCCTATCTGCACCAAGCTTGGCAGCTGAAGAGCCGCCGATGGAACTTTCCTGGGCGAAGCTCATGCCGCCTGCGCCGCCAGTGCAAACCATGAAAGCCAAGAGCTTTCTGGCGGGCGCGACACCTTTCGCCGGTGCCGGCGGCAGCGAGCCCCCGCCGCCGCCAACCATTGACGACAAACGCTGGTTGTCCGAGAAGCGGTTGCAGCCGGGCGCAGGTGCCCAAGTGGCCGTGGTCAAGGAACTCGACGGCAAGCGCGTGCACATCGGCGGCTACGTCGTGCCCCTCGATTTCGAGGCGACCAATGTGAAGGAGTTCCTACTCGTGCCCTTCGTCGGCGCCTGCATCCACGTGCCGCCGCCGCCGCCGAACCAGATCGTCTACGTGAAAAGCGCCAAAGGTTTCGACGTACAGGGCTCGTTCGATCCGGTCTACGTCACCGGCACGCTCACGGCCGCCTCGCAATATACCGGGCTCGCCGAGACCGGCTACAGCATCGACGCCGAAAAGGTCGAGACGCGGAAGGAATAGGCCGGTTTGCAAGCGTTCAAAAACGTCGCGCTTGTAACCGGGTCGGGCCGAAGCGATGTTTGCGGCGGCCGTGGAAATGTCTCTTGCTAGAAGTTATACCAACGGCCCGAAGTCTTGACTCGGCGAGGGGGGATTCCCTTCCGCCCCGTTTTGTGAATCGATGCTGTTTGCATTGATTCGCGGGGGTGGGAGATGGCTGAGGTTGCCATTACTCGAATGGATATGAGTGCCGCAGATTTGCGGGCGGCGGCGGACGCCAAGCAGGCGTCGCGCATCCTGGCCATTGCGATGGTGCTCGATAATTTCAGCCGCACGGAGGCGGCGCGGCTTTGCGGGATGGAGCGCCAAACACCCT
>JBKQNN010000481.1:0-3258 GCA_052145975.1 Rhodomicrobium sp.
ATGCTTTGTCACGATCCTCGCGCCGAAGCAACTGCGGTTTCGGCCAGGCACAAACGGGCTCAATCAGGACGTTAGATCCTTGAGCAGTTCCGGGTGCTTGTCCAAAAGCTTAGTAACAGGGACAAAAGTCCGGGCAAGTGCCTGCCGATGAACGGCGAACGTGGTCCTTGCATGAGCGTCATGCCCGCGAAGGCGGGCATCCATGTCAGCCAAATACATCGCTCTTACATATGCTTAGCATGGGCCCCCGCCTTCGCGGGGACGACGGCAGCGGAACAGCCAAAGAGATCGTGTGCCCGGAGTTTTGCTCCTGTTACTACTCTTCCGGCACCAGCGGGACGAAGCGCACGGGCAGCAGCGCCTGATACTCGAAGCGTCCGCCGGTGCACGTGATGAGCGTCACCCTTTGATCGTCGCGCGACCCCAAAGGAATTATCATGAACCCGCCGGGCGCTAGCTGGTCGAGGAGCGGCTTCGGGGCCTCTTCTGTGCCGGCAGTGACGATAATCCGATCGAAGAGCCGGAATTCCGGCCAGCCGCGTGTGCCATCGCCCGCAATCGCGGTTATGTTGGTTAGGCCGAGCCGGGCGAACCTTTCCGCGGCCAGCCGGTGCAACTCGACGTGCGTCTCGATAGTGTAGACATGGCGGGCAAGCCGCGACAGGATCGCAGTTTGATAACCGGACCCGGTGCCTATCTCAAGGACATCGTTGTCCGGCGTGAGGTGAAGCCGCTCGGTCATGAACGCGACGACGAAAGGCTGAGATATCGTCTGCTCGCATTCGATGGGAAGCGCTTCGTCGGCATAGGCGTGCTCCTTGAGCGCGCTATCCGATATGAACATTTCCCGCGGAGTGCGGGCTATGGCTTCGAGCACGCGAGGGTCGGAAATCCCGTTACGTTGAAGACCGGTCAGAAGCTCCCGCAGCGTCTCATTTCTCATTAGGAACCGTCCCACAGCGGCGCTCCTTGATGAGGGGCCGTTTCCTGCTACCCCAGAAGCTCCGATAGCTTCCGGCACGTCTCATTATGCGTCAGGTTGAGATAAAGCGGCGTTACCGAAATCGCGCCCGATTTGATCGCCCACATATCCGTTCCCTTGCCGGCCTGGAAGGTGCGAGGCTTGAATCCAAGCCAGTAATAGGGATTGCCTCTCGTATCGAGGCGGTCCACGACGCGCAAATAATCCTGATCGCGCCTGCCTTGCTCTGTTATCTGAATTCCCTGAACTTTACTTGGTTCCCGGTCCGGAAAATTAACGTTTATCAAGACGTCCCGCGGCCAGCCGGCTTCGATGAGCTTGCGGACGAGACTGGCGCCATGCTCCATGGGCGTCTCCCAATGGATCTTCTTCGGGTCTTCCCAATTGACGGCAAGGCTCATGGCGATGGACGGAATGCCAAGGATGGTTCCCTCGATGGCGCCCGCGATGGTGCCGGAATAGGTGACATCGTCGGCGATGTTGGAGCCGCGGTTCACGCCGGAGAGCACGAGCGCCGGTTCCTCGCCCTTGAGCACATGCCGCACGCCCATGATCACGCAATCCGTCGGCGTGCCCTTGACCGCAAAAACTTGCTCCGAAAGCTTGCGCAGCCGCAAAGGCTCGTGCAGCGTCAGCGAATGCGCGGCGCCGCTCTGTTCGGTTTCGGGCGCGACCACCCACACATCGTCGGAGAGGTCGGAAGCAATTTTTTGCAGGACATTGAGGCCAGGCGCTTCAATGCCATCGTCATTAGTGATGAGAATACGCATGCGCTACCTATTACGTGAATGTGCGGCTCATGCCTACCCCAAGTTTGCGGATAAACCCCAGCCAAATCCTGCCGCCTCTGTCAGGCGCTGCGGTAAGCAAGTTTTGTTTCGCGCTCCGGGCCGGCGGCTTGCAGCGCCTGCTTCATGAAATTCGCGGACTCCCGGGCCTCGGCCGAGAGCAGCGCGCTGAAATAGGCAATCGTCGGTTTGAGCCCATCGGTGAGCGGTACCTCGGGCCTCCAATCCAGCTTCGCCTGGGCTAGCGAAATGTCCGGCTGGCGCTGCTTCGGATCGTCGGCGGGAAGCGGCAAATACTGGATTTCGCTTCCCGCTCCGGTCTGCCGTAGCACTTCCTGCGCAAGCTCTTTGATTGTGAACTCATTTGGATTGCCAAGATTGACCGGGCCTGTGAAGCCTGGCTCGCTCTCCATCAGCCGTATCAGGCCGCCGATCAGGTCGCCGGCGTAGCAGAAGGAGCGGGTTTGGGAGCCATCGCCAAAAATCGTGATCGGCTCGCCACGCAGGGCTTGAACCACAAAGTTCGAGACCACGCGCCCGTCCGCCTGATGCATACGCGGACCGTAGGTGTTGAAGATGCGGGCGACCTTGATTTCAAGCCCATGCTGGCGATGATAATCGAAGAACAGCGTTTCGGCGCAGCGCTTGCCCTCGTCGTAGCAGGACCGGGTGCCTATCGGGTTGACGTTGCCCCAATATTCCTCCCGTTGGGGGTGAATGGCCGGATCGCCGTAAACTTCGCTCGTGGATGCCTGAAGAATGCGGCACTTGAGCCGCTTGGCAAGGCCAAGCATGTTGATCGCGCCGTGCACGCTCGTCTTGGTGGTCTGCACGGGGTCGTGCTGGTAGTGAATTGGGGAGGCGGGACAGGCGAGGTTATAGATTTCATCGACCTCGACAAAGAGCGGCATGGTTATGTCGTGCCGCAGGAACTCGAAGCGCGGCTCGTTGCGCAAATGCTCAATATTGCGCTTGGTCCCGGTGAACAAGTTGTCGGCGCACAATACGTGGTGGCCCTGGCTTATGAGCCTGTCGATGAGGTGGGAGCCTAGAAATCCCGCTCCGCCCGTGACGAGAATGCGTTTGCTGCTTTCATAGAACCGCGCCATGCGCCCTTGCCCCTTTTGCCGGAACTGCCGCTAGAGTGCGTCCGGAAAAAGTGTGAGCGGTTTTTCCGATAAGACGCACGGTTAAACAAAGACTCAGAGCCTATCCGCTTTTGATTCTATCGAAAGCGGATAGGCTCTGAGCGCGATCTAAAGCGTAAGCATGGCGCGAACCTTGCAGCCACCTTCACGCTCCCCAGGTTTCGCGGACTAAGCAAACATTCTTGGCTTGCCCAACGAATGCCCAGTGGCCTGTTATGGGTCCAGGCTGCGTGAAAACGGCGAGTCAGATAGAATCACTCCGCGAATTGTAGCGGGGGACGAAGGTGAAACGGTTTATTGAGGGGGCTGATCGCGGGCAATCGACATTGCTGCCCGAATG
>JBKQNN010000482.1:0-11829 GCA_052145975.1 Rhodomicrobium sp.
GCTCTGAAGCGAGCAAGGCCAGCAAAATGATCACAATTATCGATAATTACGACAGCTTCACCTACAATCTCGTCCATTATTTCGGCGATCTCGGAGTCGAAGCGCGCGTCTACCGCAACGACGAAAAGACGGCGGCGGCGGTGCTGGCGGAAAAGCCCGAGGCCATCGTCCTGTCGCCCGGCCCCTGCACGCCGAACGAAGCCGGCATCTGCCTTGAGCTGTTGAAAAAGAACAAGGGCCGCGTGCCCGTCCTGGGCGTCTGCCTCGGCCATCAATCCATCGGGCAGGCCTATGGCGGGCGCGTGATCCGAGCGCCGGTGCTGATGCACGGCAAGCTTTCGAAGATCTACCACGAGGGCAAGAGCCTGTTCAGCGGCTTGGAGAACGGCTTCGAAGCCACGCGCTATCATTCGCTGATCGTGGAAGCCAGCACGCTGCCCTCCTGCCTGGCCGTCACCGCGCGCACCTCCGATGGCCTCATCATGGCGCTGGAACATAAGAGCGAGCCCGTCTTCGGCGTGCAGTTTCATCCCGAAAGCATCGCCAGCGCCAACGGCCACGCCATGCTGGCGAATTTCCTGATGCTTGCGGGCGTCAAATGGAAGCCCATAAAGAATGGGCTCAAACTTCCCAATTTGGAAACGGCGCCAAAGCGCGCGGCCGTGGCGTAAGGCGCTCACCATGCTCGATTTGCAGATTGCATTCCGCCCGCACTTTGAGAAGGCGGCCTCGGGCGCCGCACTTTCGGAGGAGGAGGCGCGGGAAGCCTTTCTCTGCATCATGCAGGGCGGCGTTTCCGAGATCCAGCTTGCGGCATTCCTCGTGGCTCTGAAGGCGCGGGGCGAAACCGCGGACGAAATCGCGGGCGCGGTTTCGGCGATGAAAAGCTTGATGGTGGCCGTGGAAGCGCCGGAGGGCGCCGTCGATATCGTCGGAACCGGTGGCGACGCAAAGGGCACGTTCAACATTTCGACCGCAACCGCCTTCGTACTGGCTGGCGCGGGCGTGCCGGTGGCCAAGCATGGCAACCGCGCCGTTTCGTCGAAATCGGGTGCTGCGGATGTACTGGAAAAGCTCGGCGTCAACATCAACTTGGCCCCGGAGCGCCTGGGCGCCTGCTTCGAAAGAGCCGGCGTCGCCTTTCTGTGGGCGCCCGCGCATCATCCCGCCATGCGCCATGCCGCTTCCGTCCGGCAGGGGCTCAAACTGCGCACGATTTTCAACTTGCTCGGGCCGCTGTCGAACCCCGCCAGCACCAAGCGCCAGCTCATCGGCGCCTATTCGGAGCAATGGCTCAAACCGATGGCCGAGGTGATGAACCGGGCGGGCGCGGCGCATGTCTGGGCCGTGCATGGCGCGGACGGCATGGACGAGCTTTCGACCACGGGCGTCAGTTATGTGGTGGAACTAAAGGACGGCGAGATTACCTCCTTTGAGGTGCATCCAAGCGTTGCCGGCCTACCCCTTGCGGACCCCGCGGACCTCACGGGCGGCTCGCCCGAAGACAGCGCGGTAGCGTTGCGCGCGCTCCTTGAGGGCAAGCGCGGAGCATACCGCGACATTGTGCTTCTCAACGCCGCGGCGGCCTTCATCGTCGCGGGCAGGACAGAAGACTTGAAAGAGGGCGTGGCCTTGGCGGAAGCTTCCATCGAGGAGGGCCGCGCCAAGGAAGCGCTCGACGCCCTGATCGAAGTGAGCCATGCCGGGCCGGATGTGGCCCGCTGAAGGCGCCGCCTGCGGCCGGTTGTCCGGCTGCTTGGCATGGCCGCTGCCACCAGGCGCGCCTTCGCCTTAACGGAGGGTTGCTTTCGCGTAGGCGGCTATCATGCTTAATGCGCGGATGGTAAACGGCACCGGAGCATATTTTCCGCCGCCGTCTTTCTGCGAATCTTTTCCCGCTTTAGGTCGATTTCTGCGACTCCAAAATACTATTAAATATGCCGGCAACTTGCGGGTTAACCGGAATAAGGAGCGCCGTTTCCGGTTCACGGCCGCCGCGGCCACAAAATTCTCTTGCGATTTCAATGGGGGTTGCACCATTAAAGGATCGTCAAGGGGCATTGCCTATAATGCGGCATGAAAGAAAAGGGGAGCATTCGAGCGTTTTTCCGTAAAACTGTGGAGCGAACGAGGTTAATCGTCCTATAATGCCCGCCAGACGCGCAACAACCGGGACGCCGGCATTCATAAAGTAGAAGGATTGTTTTGATGCCGATGCAGCCCGAAGAGATCGAGCGCCTGATCAAGGCGAGCCTGCCCGATGCGGAAGTCCTCATCGAGGCCTTGGCCAACGACGGCGATCATTACGCGGCCATGGTTGTCTCCGCGGCGTTCCGGGGCAAAACCCCCGTGCAGCAGCATCAGATGGTCTACGCGGCGCTTGGGGCGCACATGGGCAGCACGCTGCATGCGCTGGCGCTTACCACCAAAGTGCCGGACGCAAAGCCCGTATAGCGTCGCGCGGCTTGTTTTTTTCATGCGCCGGTGCATCTTATACGAAGATTAAAACAGGAAGGCGAGCATGAGCGAACAAGACGTACAGAGCTGGATCAAGGAGCAGGTCACCGGGAACGACGTGGTGCTGTTCATGAAGGGTACGAAGGATTTCCCGCAGTGCGGTTTTTCCGGGCGCGTGGCGCAGATTTTGAACTATCTCGGCGTAAGCTTCAAAGATATCAACGTCTTAACTGACGAGAACGTCCGCGAGGGCATCAAGGCTTACACCAATTGGCCGACGGTCCCGCAGCTTTACATCAAAGGTGAGTTCGTGGGCGGCGCCGATATCGTGAGCGATATGTTCCAAAGCGGCGATCTTCAGACGATGCTAAGTGAAAAGGGCGTGGCGTCGAATAAAACGCACGCAACGGCTTAAGTCCAGCAAGGTGCGGCGCGCATTGCCTTCCGTTACGATGCAACGGGGTCCGCGCGCCTTCTTCATTTTCGTGCTGACGCTCGGCGCCGCGGTCTGCCTTGTCTTGGGGCTGACCCTGCCCGTTATTAAACTTACCCGCCTCTATTTCTGGACCGATACTCACTCAATCCTCTCTATTCTTTCCGCACTCTGGGAAGGAGGGGAAATCTTCTTAGCCGGGGTGATCTTTGTATTCTCCATCCTGTTTCCGGCCTTAAAGCTCGTCCATATAGCGATGGCGGGGACGCTCATCACCTTCGACCCCGCACGGCGCAGCCGCTGGTTCAAGCGCATAGGCTGGCTCGGCAAATGGTCCATGCTCGACGTGCTCATATTGGCACTTCTGGTGTTCTACGCCAAGGCCACTGAATTCGGCGAGGCGATGGCATTGCCGGGCGTTTATTTCTTCGCGGCCTCCGTGTTCATGACCATGATCGCCTACAGCCTGATCGACCCCGGCGAAGTCTCCGTGGAGCGGCGCGAGCTGAGTTAGCCCATTTGGCCGGTGTTTACTATCGCGGTGCAAGGCATGGGTCTCCGCGCGGTCCGGACGAGGCTCCATCATAAACTTGGCTTCTTGCGGAAAATTTAATCGCGCTAAGTCGCTGATAATCCAAGGGAAAAAGACAAACTCGGGCGCAAAGCCAGACGCCTACGCGAAACGTAGCTGGACGGCCGGGGCCAGACATCGCCGGGAGGCGCGGTACGCGCAGGGGCGATCCGGAAGCGAGCCCTTTCGGCCAATGGTTTGTTACCCTGGAGGCCAGAGCTGCGGCGAAGGTGCGCGTTTACATCGCCCGCTTGGAGCAAGGCAACTTCTCGAATATGGCAGGCGTAGGCGAGGGCTTCTCCGAGCGCAAAATCGATTATGGTCCCGGCTACCGCATCTATTTCGGCAAGGACGGCGAGAAATGGAGATCTTGCTCGACGGCGGCCACAAGAAGTAGACGCAGCCGGGTGACATCAAAGCTGCCAAGGCTATGTGGCGCGAGTATAAGTCGCGTAAGAAGAAGGAAGCGAAGCGGTGCCATTGACCAGAGACTTCCGGGAAACCGTCAAGTCGCGCGGAGGCGGACGCGGAGTTCCGGCGCGCGCTGTTCGCCGAGGCGCTGGATCTGCTGATTGCGGGCGAGTTCGAGACGGGGAAGATCCTGCTGCGCGATTACGTCAATGCCACCATCGGCTTCGCTGAGCTTGGCGCGATTGTGAACAAAAGCCCCAAAAGCCTCATGCGCATGCTGTCGCCGAAGGGAAATCCCAAGGCGGACAACATGTTTGCCGTGATCGCTGGCCTGCAAAGGCACGAGGGCGCGCGCTTCAGCGTGCGCGAGGAGGATAGCGGTGCGTAGGGTGAGTTTAGTAAGGCGCGTGTGCCATCGTGTCAGGGTAGCCGTCGCGAAAGCCGCTACGGTGTGCTAAGCTACATCCATGCTCGATCTGTCTCAAGAAACCGAAGCTTTGGCCCGCCGCCTCGCCGCCGCGCAGCGGCTTTCCGTTGACGATGCCATCCGGCTGGCCCTGGAAGAGCGCGCGCGCAGTGCGGGGCTCGCGCCGGCAGACGCGCGCCGGGACCGGCAGGTATGGAGAACCGAAGAGGTCCCGGAGGAGTACATAGAACTCGTCCGCAAGTCCGAAGCGCCGAAAGAGACGGAGGCGTTTAACGGCGAGCTCCCCGAAGGATGGACGGGGCGTTGAGCGCGTGGACATCCCCGCACCCAAGCCCGCAATGGTCATCCGCTATGCCTATCTATGGGCCGATGAGCACAATTCCGGCCGCGAGGAAGGCAGCAAAGACCGGCCGGCGATAATTATTCTTGCCGTTTCTGCCGGAAAACAGACCGAAGTTCTCGCCCTGCCCATTACGCACACACCTCCTTCCGATCCAGAGAACGCGCTTGAGCTTCCTCCCGCCACCAAGGCGCGCCTCGGCCTGGATGGCGAACGCTCCTGGGTTGTGCTGAGCGAGGTCAACAGGTTCGCTTGGCCAGGCCCGGATTTGCGGCCGGTATCGGTGCAAAAAGACACGTGCCTATATGGATTCCTGCCGGAGGGCGTTTTTGCCGCCATCCGCCGCGAGTTCCTTAAGCTCCGCGATCGGAAGCGGATTTGCGTTGTGCCGCGCACCGAGTGAGTTCTGCCCGCTACATGCCGGTTCGTTTTCGCCCAAGATGTCCTACTACGAAGTAGCCGTCGCGAAAACGGCTGTATTGTGCTAGGTTTTAGCCATGCTCGATCTATCTCAAGAAACCGAAGCTTTGGCCCGCCGCCTCGCCGCCGCGCAGCGGCTTTCCATTGACGATGCCATCCGGGCGGCGCTGGAAGAACGCGCGCGCAGCACAGGGCTCGCAGAGGAGCCGCGCGAGCCGCATGGCCGCTCTCCCGCCGAAATCGCCGCGCGATGGGAGCGCATAAACCGCCTCGTGGCGGAAATTAATGCGCTGCCGGTGCTCGATACGCGCTCCACGGAAGAGATCGTGGACGATATCAACGCGCTATGATCGTCATCGATAGCTCTGCATTGCTCGCCATTTTGTTCAGTGAGCCTGAAAAGGGGGCGTTCGAGGGAGCGATAAAAGGCGCCCGGCGCTGCCTTATATCCGCCGTCAACGTGCATGAGACCGCGACGGTTCTGCGTCTGCGCCTGGGCGCCTCTGCCGTCGAGCGGCTTTGGGAAATTCTCCGGTTGAGCCAAATAGAGATAGTGCCGTTCGATGAAGCACAAATGCGGGCCGCGGTGGAGGCATACGGGCGCTACGGCAAGGGCATTCATTCGAAAGCGCGGCTCAATTTGGCGGATTGCGCTTCCTATGCGCTCGCCAAAACCATGGACGCGCCCCTGCTGTTCAAGGGAGACGATTTCGCGCATACGGACATTAAGCCCTACGCTTGAGACAACGGCTCCAGAGCCGGCGGCAAGGCTATTTCGCCGCCTTCGCCTCATCCACCTGGGTAAGCTCAAGCGTGTCTTCCGCCTTTCGCTTGCCGGCGGAGGCCGCATCCTCATCGGGCGAAAGCGAGAGGCTCGGTTCCCCCGCGCCGCCGGACTGGGACTTCCTTCCCGGCAAGGTAATGGCGGCCCGCTGCCAAGTTCTGGCAGTCTCGGCGTAGGATTGCACCGCACCGGCGAAAACGTCTTCCGCGGGCTCGCGTTTGGGGAGGGGTTCCGCCGGAATGCCGGTCTCGACCACCAGGTCGATCGGCCCGCCGATCAGGATGAGGTGCTCGACGTCGTCGCGCCGGACCAGGAGCAGCTTGCGGCCATTATCCAGGTAGGTGCGCTCGACAAAGGCGAGGCGGCGCCGCATCTTGGGAGCGAACAAGGCGTTATCGCCGTGCGTTCTTGTGTATAGATATAAGCCTGCCGCGGTGAGGGCGAGGGCTGCGAAGATTGCAAGAATCGTGAAGAGCGAGCTCATGACTATGCTAACCTCTTCTTTCTAAACAACAGCAAGGCGTACAACGCCCGGACACCGGCGTTCCGGCTGGGCCCAAGAGATGCGAGCGCGCGGCTTCGCGCAACCCTTTTTTAACTTTTTCCGTGCGCTCATCTCTTTAGAGTGAGCCGATTCTCCCGTGTGGCGTCCCGCAATTGCTTACACCATTTGCGGCTGGGCTCTCATGCGGGACGTAAGCCATACTGGCACTTTAGAGCCTGCCAGTGTCCCTTTTGTCTCCGAATGCCTTCCGGGCGCGGCAGATGGGGCGGCAATTCGGAGACGGGACGAATCGTTGCATAGTTGCAGCCACGAACGAGGTTTACCAGATGGCGGTGCGGTTTAAGCCTTTCGCGCATTGGAGCCTAAAGCCGGGTGCGGCTGCTGCCGGGGCCGGAGCGGCGGGCCTCGCCGCGCTGGCACTACTTGGCCAAGAACAAGCCGCGCTCACGCTGCTGGCTGCCGGCGGCGCGGCGGCGGCGGCGCTTTTCGCCGCGGGCAAGCTGTATCTGAGCTGGGACGAGAGCCGGATCGATGCGCGCTTGCAGCAGGTCCTAAGCGCTTTGCCTGCGGCCATAGCCGTCACCAACCGCAAGGGTCAGGTTCTTTGGAAGAGCGAAGCCCTTCTTGAGGTGCTCGGCGGCTCCGGCGCGTACCAGGACTTGTCGAAGCTTGGCGAAGGCCAGCCCGAGGCAGCGGCGGCGATCTTCCGGCTGTTTTCAGCCGCGTGCGGGGGCGTCCCGTCCGAGGAAACTATCGCGCTTCCGCAAATAAACGGCGGCACGCCGGTTCACCTCAAGGTTTCGCCCTACCCCAATCAACTCGAACGCGCCGAATGTCTTATCTGGCAGATCGAAGAGGCAAAGGCCGGGGCGGGAAGCGAGGCTTGGGGCAGTGGGATCGGCAACCTGCCGCTGCCCGCGCTCGCGATTTCCAAGGATTTGTCGGTGCAAGCGGCGAGTGCCAGCTTCGAGAAGCTTTGCGGCAGCTCGCCGGTTGGCGCCCAGGCGTGGACGCTGTTCCGGACCCGGCGCGGCAAGCCGTTCACCCGCGCCTGGCTCAGGGATCTGATGGCGAAGGCGGATGAGCCGGCCGCGGTTCAGATCGTCAGCGCAAACGGTTCAACCCGCGCTGCATTCCTGCACTTCGCCGGCGATGGCGATCCCTGCCTCTGCCTTGCGATGCCGGCGGTGGCCGCAGGAAGCCTCGACGAATCGTTCGAGGCGCTGCTCGCGCGCGCGCCACATCCGATGGCGCTCACGAGCCCTAAGGGCGTCATCCTGGCGGCAAACGATGCCTTCCGCGCGCTTTTCGTAGGCGATGGCGCTGGCGCGGCCGCAAACGCGGAGCTTTGCGGCAAATCGCTCGCGCTGCTCGCCGGGGACGCATCCGCCCAAAATATCCGCGACCGGCTCGCGAGCCTTGGCCAGCAGGGCGCTTTCAGAGATGGCGCCATCGAGCTGCAGGCGACGCTCAAAGGCGCCGATGGCCGGCGCGTCCGCCTCGCCGTCTTTCCCGCGGCGAACGGCAGCAATCTCATTGTCACCGCAATTGAAGCCGGCGCGGCGGCGCTCGCAGGCGAAGACGCCGCCCAGAGCCACAAGCTGCAGGCCGTGGGCGAGCTCGCTGGCGGCATCGCGCACGATTTCAACAACCTTCTCACCGCTATCATCGGTTATTCGGACCTGCTCCTGCGCCGGTTCCGTGCCTCCGATCCCGCCTTCAAGGACGTGATGAACATCAAGGGCAGCGCCACCCGCGCCGCTGAGCTGGTCAAGCAAATTCTGGCGTATTCGCGCCGTCAAACCCTGCGGCCCGCCCTCCTGAAGCTCACCGACGTCATCGAGGAATTCCAGGCCACGATGGGCCGCACGCTGGGCGAAAAGGTCAAGGCCACCGTGCAGCACGGGCGCGACCTGTGGTTCGTGAAGGCCGACGAGGGCCAGATTTTCCAGGTGATCATGAACCTCGCGGTCAACGCGCGCGACGCGATGCCCAATGGCGGCGAGATCGCGATCCGGACCGCGAATGTGAGCGAGCGCGAGTCGCTGGCGCTTAAGGACCGGGGGCTCGGCCGCGGCGAATATGTGCTGTGCGAGGTGCGCGACACAGGCACGGGCATCAAGCCCGAGCATCTTGAGAAAATCTTCGATCCGTTCTTCTCGACCAAGGAGGTGGGCAAAGGCACGGGGCTCGGCCTTTCCACCGTCTACGGCATCGTGAAGCAGACCGGCGGCACCATCGTTGTCGACAGCCAAATCGGCGTGGGCACCACCTTCCGCATTTACCTGCCGCGCTATGTCGAGACCGAGGAAGACCTGAAGGCGCTCGAAAGCAAGGCCGAAGCACCAGGCAAGATCGCCGACCTCACCGGCAGCGCCACCGTTCTGCTCGTCGAAGACGAAGAGGCTGTGCGCTCCTTCGCCTCGCGCGCGCTCGCCACGCGCGGCTACAAGGTGCTCGAAGCCGGCAGCGGCGTTGAGGCGCTGGAGATTATGGAGCGGGAGCAAGGCAAGGTCGATCTCGTGGTGAGCGACGTGGTCATGCCCGAGATGGACGGGCCGACCCTGCTTCGCCATCTGCGCGAGCGCAACCCCGACATCCGCATCGTCTTCATGTCCGGCTACGCCGAGGAAGCCTTCCGTAAAAATCTCGGCCCGGATGAGGATTTTGTGTTCCTGCCCAAGCCTTTCACGCTCAAGAAGCTCGCCGAAACCGTGAAAGACGCCGCCGCCTGACGCGGCACTTTAGAGTGCGTCCGGAAAAAGTGTGAGCGGTTTTTCCGATAAGACGCACGGCTAAACAAAGACCTAGAGCCCCGCTTTTGATTCTATCAAAAGCGGGGCTCTAGGCCGCCGTCCGGTGGGGAGTAAGCTTGGCGGCTTGAGCGGCTATGCGCCCAGGCAATGGCCGGTTCTGGATCTGAGACCGGAAAGTGCAAGGCTGCTGGTAGAGCGCGTGCAGTTGACCCAAAGGAGGCGTCGCCACTAACTCAGGCGAAATGGAGAGGTCGGGTCGAAAGGAGAAAGTCTCAACTTGAGCATATCTTACCCGCTTGACGGAGAGCTGCGGAAGTCCGTAGAACCTGTTCTAGGTTGACTGGTTGTCGATGTTCGGTGGCTAACTTCTGACCCAACGCAATGCCTCTAGCTGATCTAGGTAACCGAGTTTCTACTTACATTCAGCCACTTTCGATATCTAACATACTAATAGCAGTTCAGGCCCGCCAGATGGAAAGCTGCGCAATGGACCCGTTACGTGATTTAAGGCTATCAAGTAATAATAAATTTAACCAGATGCCCCCCAAGAAAGGTGCCGCCTTCTTCTATTCAACTCTTGGCATCGAAACCGATGATCCTGAATTGAGGTCTTTGGCCCTCGCATTCAAAATTAATCGTATTATATTATTTCCTGTTCGGATTATCTTTGTTGCTTTTGCCAATCAGCCAAGGCGTTGGTTATGGGTGCTCCTAACCGTCTGGATGGCCCAGACCATCACTGATGTTGCCGAAGCCAGGAAATATGCGTTTATTTATATTTCGCTATATTTTTTGCGGTATATCGCTTTGGACATTTTGGGTCCCACGAGCGTGGAGCAAAGCGCACAAAATGTACATGAAGACATCAAAAAGAAATTAAATAAAGAGCATACCTACCTCTACAGTGCGCTGAGGTATAGCATCATGAGAAACAGTCTGCTTTTGTGGGGAACTTCTCGTTTCATTATTTGGTTAGCAGAAGCGTCTGTAATTACGTACTATGCCAATAAGCTATCCGTTATTAGCGTATTTGAAAGTTCAGGTGTTAATTTTCTTAGTGTTCTTTGGTATTGGTGCTGGACCGCAATCGATAATTTGTCGGCGAACTTGTTCTCAACATTTGAACTTTTTTCTCCCATTAAAAGAGGTCCTTTTAGCCCTAATTGTGCTGTTTTTATTTTTGTTATATATATGACGTTCTGGACAGATTTTTTAAGATTTATATGGGTTGTCAGTAATATAAATTTATCGAAAACCCGCAGACTGATAATATCAAAAACTGCTGAGGCCATCCAAGACCCGGAAAAATTTCAACCATGGATGAAATATATCCGTATTCCGGCAAATTAATTGCATGCTGACTGCCTTAACTTTTGGCAAAAAAAACGCCGAACTCTTCGGGTGTATATAAAAAATCACTCGGAGAGTTGCGCCGCGTTGGCGAGGCTGCGGCTCAAAAGCCGACAATGTTGGCTACGATTGCATACTACATTTGCAGCTGGCATATGACCGCTTCACGTGCAAAACCTGAATTTATGTTTCGCCAAGCGCACGTCAGCAACCGGCCTCCCGCCACCCTCAGCTCACAACCTCTTTATTCTCGCCTGCCCCCAGGCGCATCCACCGCAGAACCGCGTTCAACATAGACCTCAACCGTACACCGGCCATCTTCAGCCGCGACCCGAAATCGAAGCGATTTATCAGATTTAGAATCGACAAGAGGCGAGACAATTGGAATACGCTGCATTCCAGCCACGCCGCAGTGCCTCGCGCGTGGGTGTGGCAAAACACAATGGCCGCCGGTGTGCTAGTCGGATGGGTGGATGCCTTTCTGGACGCTCGCCGGCCGGGCCTGGCCCCGGGCTGGTTATTCTCCGCCTAACAGCGCTTCCAGCAGCGCGTGACGTGGCGATGCAAAGGGGCTGACCACGGTCACTCCGCCCCATGTAAAGCCATCCTGGAGATCTTCGGACAGCAGCAGGCGGCAACCGGCCTGTGAAGCAACGGCAAGGATTACCGCATCCCAGACGCTAAGCTGGTGATCGGTTGCGAGATCCATGGCCGCCAGCATGGCTTCAGAAGTGGTTTCAGCCACCGGAAAGGTATCGCGCCAGCTCAGAAGTGCCTCACGGGCATCGGCGCGCGATTTTCCTGCCTTGCGTACAAGAACATTGAACAGTTCGCCGAGAACCTGAACGGGTATGACCGTAGCCTCCTGCGATAGATTGCGCACCAGTTCGAGGGCTGCGCCGCGCTTATCTACACCGTTGATGCCCTCGGCATAGGCAAGGACATTGGTGTCGAGCGCGGCCTTCACCGCCCATCCTCGTAAAGCTCGTCGCGCGTCCAACGTACCGCTTCGGTTACAGGCTGGCGTTCAAGACGCGACAGCAGCGCCGCACGCGCCCCCGAGGCAACGCCCGCGTGCCCGGCGGCAGGGACGATGCGCGCAACAGGCCGCCCGTGGCTGGTCACGACGTAGCTGTGTCCTTCGCGCACGCCGCGCAGGATAAGAGAGAATTTGCGGTTGGCATCCGCGGCCGTAAAGGCTTCTTCCATGGCAGCATCCGGTAAGTAGTGATATTAACTACCATAGTGCGGCACGGCGTTTCCGGCAAGGTGTTTCCGGAGCGAATCCGCAAACTTGAGCGTGAGAGGAAAGTTGTTGCCCGGCTCCACAACCTCCGGGGCATTCCTTATAAGCTTGCGCTAGGTTATGAAAGAA
>JBKQNN010000483.1:0-5586 GCA_052145975.1 Rhodomicrobium sp.
GCTTCCTCGACGTACCCGAGGAAATCCTGATGACCTCCATGAAGGCGCATCAGAAGTGCTTCTCCTTGCGCCACAAGAAATCGGGGAAATTGGCCAGCGGGTTCGTCCTCGTCTCCAATTTGGAGGCGGCCGACGGCGGCAAGGCCATCGTGGCCGGCAATGAGCGCGTGATCCGTGCGCGGCTCTCGGACGCGAAATTCTTTTGGGAGAACGACCGCGAGCGTCCTTTGGACGGCCTCACGGAGCTCTTGGGCCAAGTTACATTCCATGAAAAGCTCGGGACCCAACTTGAACGTGTAACAAGGATTGAGCGACTGGCGCGGGAGCTTGCTCCGCTTGTGGGGGCGGATCCCGAAGAAGCGGTGCGCGCGGCGCACCTCGCCAAGGCCGATCTGATGTCGGAAACGGTGGGCGAATTCCCCGAGCTGCAAGGCACCATTGGCCGCTACATCGCGCTTGCGCAAGGCGAGAAGCCGGCCGTCGCAGACGCCATCGCCGAGCACTACAAACCGCAAGGGCCGTCGGATGCGGTGCCGTCCAACCCGGTCTCGATTGCAGTGGCGCTCGCCGACAAGCTCGATATGCTGGTGGGCTTCTGGGCCATCGATGAAAAGCCCACCGGCTCGAAAGACCCATTCGCCCTGCGCCGCGCAGCGCTTGGCATCATCCGCACCATTCTGGAAAGCAAGCTTCGATTGCCACTAACCGCGGCACTATTTAAATCTTTGCGTGATGTTGCCGAGGCGAAGGGTCAGGAAATATCTATACAGTTCTCGTTGGCCGTAAATAGAAATTCGATGAGGCAGTTGGCTGATATCATTCCGTCTCTGCGCTTAGAACTAGAGCTAGATAGCGATCTCGCAAAAATGTTCGCGTATCTCAACACGATAACTAATCCAGGAAATTTGATCGAGTTTTTTGCTGATCGCCTAAAGGTACATCTGCGGGACCAAGGGGCGCGGCACGATCTCATCGACGCGGTGTTCGCGTTGCCGGGCCAGGACGACCTGCTCATGATCGTGCGGCGCGTCGAGGCGCTGGGGCGCTTCCTGGATACGGAGGACGGGGCGAGCCTCCTGGCGCTTGTCCGGCGCGCGCTCAACATCCTCAAAATCGAGGAGAAGAAAGACGAGGCAAGCTTCGACGGCACGCCCGCCGCCAAGCTGCTCAAGGAGAAAGAAGAAAAAGCGCTCAGCACCGCGGTCAAGACCGCCGGCAAGGAGGTGCGGGCGGCGCTAGGTTCCGAGGACTTCGAGGCAGCCATGGCGGCACTGGCCAAGCTTCGCGCGCCTGTCGACGCCTTCTTCGACAAGGTCACGGTGAACGCTGACAAACCGGAAATCCGCGAGAACCGGCTGACACTGCTCGCGCAAATCCGCGCGCTCACGCTCGAAATCGCCGATTTCTCGAAGATCGAGGGATAACGGCCGGCATGGGACGTATGTCGTGAAAAAGGTTAGTCAGCGTCTAGCGCATCCTAAGTACAGAGCAGACATAGACGGCTTGCGTGCCGTAGCCGTTTTATCGGTTGTTGGTTTTCATGCTTTCCCGAACGTGGTTAGGGGCGGTTTTATTGGCGTCGATATCTTTTTTGTTATCTCTGGTTTTCTTATATCAACAATCATTTTCAAGAATCTTGAACGGGGAACATTCAGCTTCTCCGAATTTTACTCAAGGCGTATCCGGCGTATATTTCCAGCGTTGCTAATTGTATTAGTTTCCTGCTTTGCGTTCGGCTGGTTTGCATTACTTTCAGACGAATTCAAACAGCTAGGCAAACATATTGCAGGTGGCGCAGGATTTATTTCCAACTTCCTATTTTGGAATGAGAAGGGGTATTTCGATAACGCAGCTGAGACAAAACCTCTATTGCATTTGTGGAGTTTAGGTATTGAGGAACAATTTTATATCGCGTGGCCATTTTTGATATGGGTTGCATGGAGTAAACGGCTAAACCTGGCGTATATTATTACAGCTATTGCAATAATATCCTTTACTCTTAATATAAGGGGTATAGGCATTGACACCGTGGCAACTTTTTATTCTCCACAAACCCGCTTTTGGGAATTGCTATGTGGAAGTCTTCTGGCTTGGCTGACATTATATAAGCCGGGTGCATTTGTATGTCAAAAACAGCGTTTGGATATTGGTATAGGCAGGCTTTTCTATGGCCGGTGGCCTGAGTCAGGCGGCAATGAATTCAACGATGTGCAGTCTATATTTGGCCTTTTGCTGATAGCCTTAGGCATGGGCCTGATTTCGAAGGATACATATTTTCCAGGCGCTTGGGCATTGCTGCCAACGCTTGGTACTGTGCTGATAATTTCGGCTGGTGCAAAGGCGTGGCTAAATCGTACGGTTCTGTCTAATCGTGTGTTGGTTTGGTTCGGCATAATCAGCTTTCCTTTGTATTTATGGCACTGGCCGTTGTTATCATTTTCGAGAATTATTCAAAGAGAAACCCCGCTTTGGAATACACTTCTGGTTTTTATTGCAATTGTATTAGCATGGATTACCTATAGGCTGATTGAGCATCCCATACGATTCAGCAAGCGCGGCAACCTATATTCAATCACACTTGCTCTATTAATGATTGTTGCGGGCTACGCCGGCTTTAGCACTTATGAGAGAGATGGTTTGGTATTCAGAAGCGCATCCGCACAGGCTTATGAAGGCGACGTTGGACAAATAGCTTTCTTTAAATATTTATCGAAACACTTTCATCGGTGCGCGGAGAAAAATATCCAAGATAAAGCGCTAAGATATGAAGGCTATGTGAGATGTATTCAATCACAAGAGAATCCTAATGTAGACATTGCATTAATTGGCGACAGCCATGCGGAGCATTTATTTATCGGATTGGCAGAAAGTCTGCCAAATAAAAATATAGCTTATTATATAAGAGGAACCGCTCCATTCGTAAGCAATAAGGATTTTTCGAACATATTTGACCTGGTTAGATCGAGCAAGACAATAAGGAAAGTTATCTTAACAATGCACTGGGTTCATAGATTGCGTGAGGTTCCATCCAATTCCAGTCTGGAAACGGAAATATCGAGAACTGTCGACGTTCTTTTAGGTAACGGAATAGATGTTTACATTGCAGAGGATGTTCCGCACTTCCCATTTGAGGCAGATAGATGCAAGGGAAGACGGCTGTTATCAAAAATGCTGCAGCTTTGTGCTATTGAAAGAAAGAAGGTCGATAATGAATCGGATCAAATTCTGGAATCGTTGAGGACTCTGGCAGCTAGAAACTCGCGCATCAAATTAATTGAGTTACAGAAGTATCTCTGTGACGCAATAGCTTGCAGCATGCTCAAGGAAAATAGGTTGCTTTATAGAGACGCCAATCATCTTAATATTATCGGATCTCAATACATCGGATCGAAAATCGTCGAAGACAATCCTGACCTAAGGCAATAATTTCTAATACCTGCCGCCATAAGCTTCGACCGTTCTTCGTCATTGCGAGCGAAGCGAAGCAATCCAGAGGTAAGTCACTGAAGTTGCTTCTGGACGCCCTCGGCCGCCAGGCGGCCTCGCGATGACGGGGGAGTGTGAAGCGCGCTATACCAGCCGGCAAGCGTCCCGGCCGTTGTGCGGCTGCCCGCCATCGCGAAGCAGCCCCCGGCTATTTCGGGGCTTGCCGTCGCAGTGATGGGAGCTGCAAAACTTAAGCGCAGCACGTTACCAGCGCCGAAGCCCCATCCTCGATGCGCCGCATCTCGTGCAGGCCTTTCAGAAACGCCAGCACGACGGCCTCGGCAGGATGCATCGCCTCCGCGTGCGCCAGAACCTCGTGCTCGGAATTTGGTTTGAAAATGCAGGCGCCGAAGTAGCGCCGTTGGCCCCGCTTTCCGCTTGAAAGCGCAAAATGCCATCCGCGCCGGCCCGGCAGCTCAACCGCTTCGTCCAGGTCGCTCAAGAACAGCCGCCGGTTCTTGGGACCGGCGACCCCGGCAACTTGCGCGATTTTCCGCTCAAGCGCCTCGGACGTCCGTTGGCCGCCTTCGATCTCGGAAACAAGGGTTTCGATCTCAACACTCATCTTCCATTTCCCCCCCCGCAACTTGAGAGGCGGCCGGACGCGTGCCTTGCCGCCTATGGGGATTGAACAGGCCAAGCTGGCCTGGAGCTTGCGCCCACAACAAGAAGATGTGCAGCTACAGAGCGACATCCGAGGGTTGCGGCATGAAGGCCTCACCACATGACGCAGCGGGCGGCCTGTAATACCGGCTCCGGTTGATTGATTCACGTTATGTGCCGGATTCCCAGCGGGAATCGAAGCAGTTATATGGAAGGGTCATGATTCGTTTGCGGGGGCAAAGTCATGACGGCGATAGCATCGCATTTGAGCACGGCAGAATTGGAAGCACGCTATAAGACGGCGGCCGATCCGGCCGCCAAGAGCCATTTCCACGCGGTGTGGCTGTTGTCCTTGAACTATACGGCCGAGGAAGTGGCGGAGTTCCTGTCGTTTTCGGTGCGATGGGTCCGGCTGCTCGTGAAGCGCTATAACGAGCATGGGCCGGACAGCCTGGGCGACCGGCGGCAGAGCAACGGAGCGGCGCCCGCGATCCTGACGCCGGAGGCGCTTTCTTCCCTGAAGGAGCGGCTCAAGGCGCCGCCCGATGATGGCGGCCTGTGGACTGGGCCGAAGGCCGCGCGCTGGCTCGCCGAATTCCACGGCCTCAAATCCGTGCACGATCAGCGCGGCTGGGATGCGTTTATTGCCATCGAATATTCCATCCAACGCCCGCGGCCGCGCCATCCCAAAGCCGCAGGCGAGGTGGAGCGTGCTGAACTAAAAAAAACTGCAAGACGCTGCCGCTGAAGAGAAACAAAAGTATCCGGATGCCGCCGTCGAGACCTGGGCGATGGATGAGCACCGCATCGGCTTGAAGCCCATCCTGCGCGGGATCTGGGCGCCCAAAGGCGAGCGCCCTATTGCGATTGGTCACCACCGCTACGAATGGCTTTACGTCTGGGGCTTCGTCGAGCCGGCCACCGGGACCACGGTGTGGAACGTCTCGAACGCAGTTTGCAAAGAGATGTTCGAGGCGATCCTGGTGGATTTCGCGAAATCCGCAGGTGCGGGCAACGCCAAGCGCATCGTTCTGCAGCTTGATAACGCCGGATGGCACGGGCCGGAAAACCTGGCTGTCCCGGAAGGCATCCGGCTCGTGTATCAGCCTTCGCATAGCCCCGAGCTGCAACCCTCCGAACACCTTTGGGAGTTCGTAGACGAACCGCTGGTCAACACCTATTTCGAGACCATCGGGGAGCTCGAAAAGCTTGTCAGCGAGCGCTGCGTCGCCCTGACCGGCCAGCAGGACATGATCCGCGCGAGCACATTGTTCCATTGGTGGCCGGAGCAGGGTAAGGGGAAGTAATCAACCGGATTTGGTATAATACCGAATCCGATTGAACAGTTCGCGAAGACCCCCTCCCCCTGTCCCTCTCCCACCAAGCTCGCCATGGCGAGCTTGCGGGGAGAGGGCGGGGTGAGGGGGTCTTTTGTGGGCGCTATGCGAAGCGATCAGCCGGATTTGGTATTATCCCCGCGCGTGCGAAGGGTCGCCG
>JBKQNN010000484.1:0-3172 GCA_052145975.1 Rhodomicrobium sp.
TCAAGCCGCTTTCGCCAACTCCATCTGCGCGGCGCGCGGCGCAGCTTCTTCGCCGCCATCGCCAAGCTCGACGGCGATCGCCGTAACGAAGTCTTTCACCGCCTTAGAGAGCTGCTTGGAAACATCGGTGAGTTTGAGAGAAACGTTGGAAACCGAGGCCGCCTGCTGCTTGGTCTCCACCGCGACATGAGAAACCTCGTCCGAGCTCTTCGCTGCCTTTTCGCTTGCCTCGGCTGCGAGGGATACGTTGCTCGCTATCTCTTGCGACGCTTCCGTCTGCTCTTCGACCGCTGCGGCAATCGCACCCGTAGATGCTTGAATCTCGGCAACCTTGCCCGCGACCGATTGAATGGCGCCAACGGCCATGGCGGTGGAGCTTTGGATGGAGTGGATCTGATCGGCAATCGCGTCCGTCGCCCTGGCGGTTTGCTCCGAAAGCTCCTTTACCTCGGCGGCCACCACTGCAAAGCCGCGGCCGCTTTCGCCTGCGCGCGCGGCTTCGATGGTTGCGTTCAGCGCCAGAAGGTCGGTTTGATCGGCAATGCCGCGAATAACGGCCACAATCGACCCTATCGCTTCGGCCGCACTGGCAAGGCCGGCTACATCGTCATTGGTCTTGCTCGCCTCGTGCATGGCAGCCTGCACAACGGCGTTGGTCCGCTGCGCCTGGCCGGAGATTTCTTTAATGGAGCCGGTCAGCTGCTCCGTCGCGGAAGCTACCGCGTGGGAGTTATCGGCGGCGCTCGCAGAAACATTGGCGGCGCTCGCCGCCTCGGATGTAGCGGTCTGGGCAGCGTGCGAAAGTGTCTCGGCGGACTGGCGAAGCTGCTCCACCTGCTCGCTAAGAGCCGCGAGGACGGCGGTCACGACCTTTTGAAATTCGCGTACATGGCTTTGAAAGTGGCGCTGCCGCCCCGACTCGGCTTCCTGAGCCTCGCTCATTCTTTCCAGCAGCGTATTCCGCTCGAGCGCATTCTTCCTCAACACTTCGACCGTTCTTGCAACAGAGGCGAGTTCGCTTGTTTCGCCGCCGGCGGTTGTGTTTATGTCCAGATCGCTAGCGAGCCGGGCGATCATGCTGAAAAGATCCGACAATGGTTTGGATATTGATCGGCCCAAGAGGTAGGTCCAAGTCGCAATTGGAATAAGTAAAAGTCCTGTCAGGATGGCATCTAGCAGTAACCATCGATAGAAAATAGCATCGATATCGTCAATATAAACGCCAACTCCTGCCATACCTCCGATCTCTGGAACATTTTGTACGAATGTAAGCTTCTGTGTTACTGTGCCGTTTGTGCCTTTTTCCATAGGATACTCGATAAATCCAGAACCAGATGGACTCTTTGCGATCTCGATAAATCTTTGAACCATCTTGACGCCGTTCGCATACACGGCGTTGAAGCGGTTCTCGCCGATCTTTTTCGGATCGGCATGACTAAGGGTGACGCCATCATAGTCATAGGCAAAAACATAATTCTTTTCCCGCTCCTCGCCGAACCGCGTTGAGCCGAGAACGGATACGAATGCTTTCCTTCCGGCATCGGTTGCTGCTCCTCCGGCCGCTTTCATGTCCGCTCGGGCTACCGACAGGGTCGAATCCAGGAGATTTCGAAGCTGAACCCGCCGGTCTTCGATCATTTGCGAACGCAGCGGCCAGAGGCCGATTGCCGGCGAGGCTAGAATGGCCAAAGCGACCAACAGCGGGATGAGATTGATACGCGTTGCGATTTTCAGGCGCGCATGCATTGCAAGCATCCTGCACCAAGAGTTGTGGATTGCCGATATATGCACGCGCAAGGTTAACCTGGCGTTATGCGGGCTCACCTATTTGTGCATGCACGCTGGGAAGCGCCCGGCATCGGTCTTTTTTTACAACCCGAGACAACCTTCGCGCGAATCGTTAATCTTTGCACGCTATCTGTTGTCTATCGACCGGAGGATTACGAGCAGATGAACGCCAACCCCAAATTGCCAATCGCTGCATGTCACTTAATAGAGGCAAAGGAGCTGATTGAGAAGGCCAACAATTTGGTCAATCCGAACTCCGGACTCGCAAATGATTTTTTAAATCAGTATAACGAAGTTCTACTTCTTGTTGAGAATCTTCCCATTCTTCTCCCTGAAATGGTCGAAGAGCTGCTCGCCTGGAACGCTAAGACCTATGAAGAATACTTCACTTCATCGCCGCTCCCGGGGGGAGACGTAGCAATCAAGATTTATCATACGCTGGATCGTGAGTTCCGGAAAAAATTCGAAACGCAAATATCCCGAATAAACAAACTCGCAGGCAAGGCCGTGATCGTCATTAGCGAGCGTAACAAGGATAGGGAAGAGCTAGCCGCAGAGGATGTAGAGTTATTTTGTATGCAAATATCCAAGAAGCTAAGGGCAGAGATTGAGAATGCCTCCATATTTGTCAATTATGGACTGGCTATAGCGCCAGAGACTTCGCAGGCCCTCGCGGATAGGTTGATGCAAGCGTAAGCCCGGCCTTATAAGAGAACAATGCAATGGATGACCTGCTTTCCGATTTCCTCAGCGAAACCAAAGAACACATCGAGGGAATTGAAACCTATCTCGTTTTATTCGAGCAGAACCCCCACGATTCCGATGCGGTGACGCATATATTCCGGCTCGTCCATACGATTAAAGGAACGGCCGGTTTTCTAGGCTTGGTGCGGCTCCAAACTATCTCGCATGCTGCCGAAACTTTGATTGACACCTTGCGCAACGGCGCGCCGCCCACTGCCACCGCCGTATCTTTGCTCCTGCAGGCTATGGACCGCATCAAGCATCTCGTCACGAAGGTAGGCGAGCTTGAGCAGGAACCCGAAGGCAACGACCAGGACGTCATCGATAGGATCGATGCCTATTTGCGGGGTGAGCAAGACGCCGCGAGCGCTCCCCCGGAAGAATCCAAACCGGAGCCCGCCGAGCGCCCCAAGGCGAAGCCGCGGGCGGCCAAAGCAAAACGGGCCAAGGAGGAACCGGCGGCCAGCGAAAATGCCGGCGCTCCGGTTAGTGGCGAATCAAAAAGGCCGGCACCCGCCCAGCCCGCCGAAGCTGAACAGAAGGCGAAGGAGCCACAGCCGGCCCAACCTCCCGAAGCTGAAAAGAAGCGGAAAGAGCCAGAGCCGGCATCCGCTAAAGATAAGACGCCCGACACGATTCG
>JBKQNN010000485.1:0-6165 GCA_052145975.1 Rhodomicrobium sp.
CCCCCAACCCTCTCCCCAAGGGTTAGGCTGCAGCAAAAAACTCAATCCCAGCTGGCCCATTCAGGGGGAATCGGCTTCGATTACGTTGCGGTGTGTAGTCCAGGCTGGTTATATGACGGCTAACTGCGTTATCTGTCCCAAAATCTGTTCCAAAACTTTTCCGGTGAAACCATGCCAAAAGTGCGGGGCAAGACGATCGATGTGTTGTTCGCGGCGGAGGCGATAGCCCGCCGGAACCTGGAACTTGCGGGCGAGATCGCTGCGCACGGATTTCAGGAGCTTCTGGTGGTGTCGGTCCTCAAGGGCTCCTTCATTTTCGCGGCCGACTTGATCCGGGCCATGCACGGCGCAGGGCTTGCTCCTGAGATCGAGTTCATCCTCGTTTCGAGCTATGGCGCGGGCACCACGAGCGGGGAGGTGAAAATCCTCCGCGACATCGAGGCTCCGGTGGCGGGACGCGACGTGCTCCTGATCGACGACATCCTCGAATCCGGCAAGACGCTGAAATTCACCCGCGATCTGATCTTGAACCGGGGAGCGGCAAGCGTGCGCATCGCGGTGCTGCTCGACAAGCGCGGTCGCCGCCAGACCGGTCTTGAGGCCGATTTCGTTGGCTTCGATTGCCCGGACCGCTTCGTCGTGGGTTATGGAATGGACGCGGGCCACTTCTTCCGCGAGCTGCCTTTCGTCGGGATAATCGGCGAAGACGCCGGATAAAGACGCCGGCCGCCCGATTCGCTCCGCTGCTTCCCTCCGGCATCGTCCCCTCGCCAATTGGCCGCGCCCACCGGTATAATAGTGCAAACTTCTTGGTTCCGGCTTGTCCGGCTTAGGGGTAATGCGCGTAGTGCGGATCAGTGATTCCGGGGGCTAGCCCTTCGGTTGTTTGACGCCACAAGCAAACAGCTTTCTTGCGGCAAGGTCCATCCGGCCCCATGGAAGACGTTGCAGTTGCACCTCCGCCGTGGTAGCTCGCTTTGCGAAAGCGCGGCGTGCGCGGCCGCTGGCATTTGCACCCCAATCGTAAGCATGGCGGAGATCGAGACGATGGCCGAAAACAATGGAAATAATGGCGGTGCCCCCCACCCGGCGGATAGCTCGCTTCAGCCGCAGGTCAATGTGATGGGGCAGTATATCAAGGACCTTTCCTTCGAATCCCCGGATATGCAGCGCTTCTTCCGCGGGCCTGGCAAAAACCCCAACCTGCAGCTCAATTTCAATGTGCAGGTCGGCAGGCTGCAAGAGAACGCCTATGAGGTCACACTTTCCCTTGAGGGAGAGGCCAAGAGCGACGAAGGCGTTCTGTACAATATCGAGCTGATTTATGCGGGCGCCTTCATGCTGAGGAACCTGCCCGAGGAAGCCATTCAGCCGCTGCTGTTCGTCGAATGCCCGGCGCTTCTCTTCCCGTTCGCGAGGCGCCTCGTCGCCGATCTCACCCGCGAGGGCGGCTTCCCGCCGCTGCTGCTCGACCCCATAGACTTTGGCGGGCTTTACAGGCGCCGTATGGAATCGGGCCAGCAGCCCACCATCACGGACTAAATCCCTCAGCGGCAGGGGTACCCTCCAGAGCCGTTGACGCGCGAGCTACACAAATCTATTGTTCTTGACAAAGAGTACCTCCACCATACTTGCGCGCCGGGAGGGCACATGACCGCGAGCCCCGTCAGATACGAGAACAAAGACGGCGTTGGCATTATAACGGTCGATAATCCACCACTGAACGTGCTCTCGCGGGCCGTCCGCGACGGGCTCATGGCGGCGCTGCGCCAGGCTGCGGCCGATAGCGCGGCCACCGCGGTGGTCCTCACGGGCGCGGGCCGCAGCTTCACGGCTGGCGCCGACATCACCGAGTTCGGCGCTGCGTTCACCGGCAGCGACATCAACGATATCTGCGCCGCCATAGAGAACATGCCGAAGCCTGTGGTGGCCGCGCTGCACGGCACCCTGCTCGGCGGCGGCGTCGAGTTCGCGCTTGCCTGCCATTACCGCATCGCGGCAAAGGATGCCCGGCTGGGCATGCCGGAAGTTAAGCTCGGGCTCTTGCCTTACGGCGGCGGCACACAGCGCTTGCCCCGGCTTACCGGCGCCAAGCCTGCGCTCGACCTGATCGTGTCCGGAGAGCCGGTCCCCGCGCCGCTGGCCAAGCAGGCCGGCTTCGTCGACGAACTCGCCGATGGCGATCATCTCGCGGGCGCCATCGCATTTGCCAAGTCCAAAATAGGCGCCCCGCTTCCGCCCAAGACCCGCGACCGCACCGAAAGAATCGAAGCTGAGCGTGGCTCGCGCGCGTTCGACGAGAAGCGCGCCGAAATCAAGCAGCGCCAGCGCGGCCAGCACGCCCCGCTCCGCTGCGTGGAGTCGGTTGAGAACGCCTTCAACATGCCGTTCGAAGAGGGCCTCAGGCGCGAACGCGAGCTATTCAGCGAGGCGCTTGCGGACGCGCAAGGCCAGTCGCTCATACATGTGTTCTTTGCCGAGCGCGAGGCGGCCAAGTTTCCGGGCCTTCCAGCCGGTGTGAGGCCGCGCGAGATCGAAAGCGTGGGCATAATAGGTGCCGGCACGATGGGCGGCGGCATCGCCATGTCCTTCGCCAACGCCGGCGTCCCCGTGGCGATCGTCGACCGCGATGAAGCTTCGCTGAGCCGGGGCTTAAGCGTCGTCGCCAAGAACTACGAAGGTATGGTGCAGCGCGGGCGCATCGATCGGCCGGCCATGCAGCAGCGCCTGGGCTCGATTTCCGGCGCCGTGGATTTTAAGGCGCTCTCGGACGCGGATCTCGTGATCGAGGCGGTTTTCGAGGATATGGGCGTGAAGGAGCGGGTGTTCCGCGAGCTCGATAAGGTGTGCCGGAAGGGCGCCGTCCTCGCCACCAACACCTCGTCCCTCGATATCGACAAGATCGCGACCTTCACCTCGCGGCCCTCCGATGTGCTCGGCATGCACTTTTTCTCGCCCGCAAACGTGATGCGGCTCATCGAGATCGTCCGGGGCACGGAGACGGCACCGGATGCGCTCGTTACCGCCATGGCAGTGGCGCGTAAGCTCGGCAAGATCGGCGTCGCCGTCGGCAATTGCGATGGCTTTGCAGGCAACCGCATGCTGGAAAAATACGTCACCGAAGCGATCCTTATGGTCGAGGAAGGCGCCGCCCCCGCCGATGTGGACGCCGCACTCACGCGCTGGGGCATGGCGATGGGGCCGTTCGCGATGCTGGATCTGGCGGGCATCGACGTGAACTGGCACATCCGCCAGCGGCGTGTGAAGGAAGGCAAGCCCTATGGCTCGGCCCTGCTGGACCGGTTTTTTGAGGCGGGGCGCCATGGGCAGAAAACAAGCGCAGGCTTCTACCGCTACGAACCCGGCGGCCGCACGCCGCTTCCGGACCCGGAAGCCGATGCCATCATCGAAGCCCACCGCGCCGGGCTTGGCCGCAGGATCGCGCCCGTGCCCGATCAGGAGATCGTCAACCGCGCCATCTATTCGCTGGTCAATGAAGGCGCCACGATCCTCGACGAGGGCATCGTCTACCGCTCCGGCGACATCGACGTGATCTATATCTACGGTTACGGCTTCCCTGCCTGGCGCGGAGGCCCTATGAAATATGCCGAGCTGCGCGGGCTCGCCGATGTGCTGGCGGACATCGATATGTTCTACCACCGCTTCGGCGCGCGCTGGAAACCGGCGCCGCTTCTCGTCTCGCTCGTCAGCGCGCGCAAGTGGAAGTGGCCGAAGCAGCAAGCTGGCTGATTGCCGCTTTTTGCCTCAGTTCAAGGCCCGCGGCTGGACCGCGGTTGACTACCCAAGCCGTATGGCATTCTATTCAATGAGGAATAGCCGCGCCGCTGCCGCGGAAGCCCCCTCACTCTGTCTCTCTCCCCAAGGGGAGAGAGACAGAGTGACTTGCGCTGCGGATAGTTCGGGCGTTCCTTCTCCCCTCGGGGAGACGGACAGGATGAGGCGGACTTCGCAAAGCGATGTCGTTGATTTAGCATGAGGATGCGCCATGAGCCTATTCGACCTTTCGGGCCGCGTCGCGGTAATCACGGGCGCCTCCAGGGGCATCGGGCGCGCCATCGCACTGGAATGCGCAAAGATGGGTGCTACCGTCGTGGTTTCCTCGCGCAAGATTGCCGCCTGCGAGGCCGTCGTGGCCGAAATCCAGGCGGCGGGTGGCAAAGCGAGCGCTTTTGCCTGCAATATCGGCTCGAAGCCAGACCTCGAAGCCCTCGCTGGCCACGCGATAAAAGAGTATGGCCGCATCGACATCCTGATCCCGAACGCGGCGATCAACCCGGTTTACGGTCCATCCTCCGAGGTCTCCGACGAAATCTGGAACAAGGTGCTCACCGCGAACCTTACCGCCACGCACTGGCTTTGCCAGATGGTGCTGCCGGGCATGGCGGAGCGTGGCGGCGGCTCGGTGATCCTGCTTTCTTCCATCGTTGCAACGGTTGGCGCGGCCAAAATCGGCATCTACGCGATCTCGAAGGCCGCCGAGGCGCAGCTCGCACGCAACCTCGCGGTGGAATGGGGCGCGCGCGGCATCCGGGTGAACTCCATCGCACCGGGCGTGATCAAGACAGACTTCGCCAAGGCGCTTTACGAAGACCCCAAAGCCGCTGCCATTATTGCCAATCTGACTTGCCTGAAGCGGCTCGGCGAGCCGGAAGATATCGCGGGCGTCGCGGTGTTCCTCGCCTCGGACGCCGCACGCTACATCACCGGCCAGCTCATCCTCGCCGATGGCGGCACCTCCATCTTTTCACCGATTGGATAGGTTATGGGCCTTTGGGCTAGCGTTCCGCCCCTCACCCTGTCCCTCTCCCCATGGGAGAGGGAACGCAGTAACATCCGCTGTGCGTTTTTCAGGCGTCCCTTCTCCCATAGGGAGAAGGACAGGATGAGGGGAGTGACGTCCCGTGGTTGAACTCATCGACGTCGCTCCGGGGCATCGCTTCAACGAAAAGAAGCTCTGGCACTATTTGCGGCACCATCTCGAAGACTTTGGCGTTCAGCCTGCGGTGCGGCAATTCCAGGGCGGGCAATCGAACCCGACCTTCCTGCTCACCACGCCGGCCGGCAAATATGTGCTGCGCAAACAGCCGCCGGGAAAACTCCTGCCAAGCGCCCACGCCATCGACCGCGAATACAGGGTGCAATCCGCGCTGAAGGGCAGCCCCGTCCCCGTCGTGCCGATGCGGCTGTTCTGCGAGGACCCCTCCATCATCGGCACGCCCTTCTATCTGATGGATTACATTCCCGGCCGCATCTTCATGAAGCCGGAACTGCCCGAACTCGATCACATGCAGCGCAAGACTGCCTACCACGTGTTTGCCGAGACGCTGGCGGCCCTGCACGAGGTCGATTTCCGCTCTGCCGGGCTTGGCGATTACGGCCGCACCGAGGGCTACGCCGCGCGCCAGCTCAAGCGCTGGTCCGAGCAGTACGAAGCCTCCAAAACCGCCGGGATCGAAGCCATGGACCGGCTCATCGCCTGGCTCAAGGCAAGCCTGCCGGTTGAGGACGGCGCGGCGATCACGCACGGCGATTATCGCATCGGCAACATAATGTTCGAGCTGGACGCCCCGCATATCATCGCGGTGCTCGACTGGGAGCTTTCGACGCTCGGCCATCCGCTCGCCGATCTCGGCTACGTGTGCATGACCTACCGCATTCCCGCGCATATGAGCCTGCTCAGCGGGCTACGCGGCCTCGACCTGCCCGCGCTCGGCATCCCAACCGAGGAGGAGCTGGTGGCCGCCTATTGTCACCGCGCGGGCCGCGACAGCGTGCCAGACCTCACCTTCTTCATCGCGCTGTCGTTCTTCCGCTATGCGTCCATCGCGCAGGGCGTCTACGCGCGCTCGCTGCAGGGCAACGCCGCGAACCGGAACGCGAACCTCGCAGGCGAGGCGGCCATCGCGCTGGCCCAGGAAGGCTGGCGCATCGCCGAAGCCGCGGGTTAGCCTCGCCCGCCCGGCCGTCCTGGGGGCCGTGGGCGTCCAGAAAGCAGCTCAGTTGTCATGGCCAGGCTTGACCCACTGCTGTCCGGCTTAATTCGCCTGCGTTATCAACGGCGTCATCCCGGAAGGGCGCGCTTGCGCCCTATCCGGGATCGTACAGGATTCCGGCGCTCAGTATTTTGCAAGACCCCGGATAAGC
>JBKQNN010000486.1:0-8157 GCA_052145975.1 Rhodomicrobium sp.
ACTTGTATGAACACCGTAGCCCCAAGGGGAGAGGGAGTCCGCTCGCAGCCGTTGAGAAGGCGTTCCCTCGCCCCATCCGCATTCGCTTGCGAATGCGATACTCTAAGCTGCAAGCTCGCCAAGGCGAGCTTGCCGAGAGGGACAGGGTGAGGGGGTCTTTTGCGGGCGCTATGCCAAGCGATCAGCCGGATTTGGTATGACGCCCTCGTCATGGGACAAATCCTCAACCAGGAGGTTCCAGGCAGCGCCCGCCCAAACCGATGGGCGCTGGCAGGCCGGCAGCGCAACCGCAGGTTCAGGAGGGCGCCGAAGGGTTGAATTCCGGTTTGCCCTCAAGCCGCAACTCAAGTGTGAAAGCGCGGCCAGTATCCTGCACCGGCTCGAACCGCGCCACCGCATATAGAGCCTGCAAAAGCCCCACCCCCGGAATCCCGATGCGCCAGCCGGCAACGAGCTGCGCGGCGAACCAAGCCCGCAGGACGTTCTCGATATCCCCGCTGTCCAAAATGCACAGGCCGGAGGCATTCGAGGCCAAGGCATAAACCTGAATTTCCAGCAAGTCCGGATCGGCGGGATTGTCTCGCAGGTCCTGCGCGGCGGCTAGCAGGGGCGCGCAAGGGGCGCACATTCTGCCCATGGCAACGAATTGTCCCGAGGCCGGAATATCCGCCGCAAGGACGAAATCGCTTGCTTCGCTTGCAGTCATGAGGTGCCCTCGCCCTCGCTTGCAAAGGGCCGCGCCGTAAAACGTTGCCGGCGCAGCTCGCAATCCGGCCTAACGCCGCTTTCGCGGCTCAATCCAGCCAACAATGTGGGCCGGAATACGGTGCTTCGGCACTTTCTTCTCGCCGATTGCCCAACCTCTAACCGAAACCCCGGCTTCATGCACCGTCTCTGGCGATCCTGAAACGAGCGGGTGCCACCAGGGCAGGCTGCTGCCCTCGCCAATAAGCCGGTAGGCGCACGTTTTGGGAAGCCAGTTCAAGCTGCGGGCGTCTGCCGGTGTCAGCTTGACGCAATCCCCCACATGGTCCCGCCGGTGTTCATAATCGGAGCAGCGGCAGGAGCCGATGTTGAGCAGCTTGCAGGCGAGCTTTGTAACTGCGATGTCTCCCGTATCTTCGTCCTCAAGCTTGATCATGCAGCATTGCCCGCAGCCGTCGCATAACGCTTCCCACTCGGCCGGGCTCATTTCCTCCAGGCTCTTGGCCTCCCAGAAGGGCGCATCGGCGGACGTATCCGGCGATTTCCCTGGAACTGGATCGCAGTCCTGCCATTTTAACTGTTTCGCGGGATCGTTTCTTGGCATAGTACCGGCGATTGGGCTCAAGGGAGGCGGCGTAGACTCGTGCGGGACTGGATATTCAAGCCGAACCGGCGCAATCGGTATGTTAATTGGCTCGCGCTCGATTCCTGGATCGATTCCACCCTTTACGGCCTTTATGCCAGATTTAAAGACTGGTGGGCAAACTACAACAATTTCTTCGCCGGCTTCCGCGTAACGGGGGCCCGGCGCCTCGCCGTGGAAATCCTGTCGGAGGCTGCCACCATTGGCACGGGCGGGCTCGCCATTATCCTCATGTTCGAAATTCCTGCGATCGAGCTTACCAAGAACCCGAACTGGCGCACGGGCAGCGAGTTCAGCGTGACGTTCCTCGACCGCTACGGCAACGAGATCGGAAAGCGCGGCATTCAGTTTTCGGATGCTGTGCCGCTTGAGGAAATCCCCGACACGCTGATCAAAGCGACGATGGCTACCGAAGACCGCCGGTTCTTCGACCATTTCGGCATCGACGTATTTGGTACAATTCGCGCTTTGGTCCAGAATGCGCGGGCAAATGAGGTTGTCCAAGGGGGCAGTTCCATATCCCAGCAGCTCGCGAAAAACCTCTTCCTTAGCTCCGAGCGCTCAATTGCGCGTAAGATAAAGGAGGTGTACCTCGCGCTTTGGCTTGAGTCGCACCTTACAAAGAGTGAAATCCTAAAGCTTTATCTCGACCGCGCTTATCTGGGCGGCGGCAATTTCGGGGTCGAGGCGGCTTCGCAATTCTATTTCGGCAAGTCGGTGCGGGATATAAACTTGCCGGAGGCTGCGGTTCTCGCCGGGTTGTTCAAGGCACCGTCGAAATTTGCTCCACACTCGAACCCAGCGGAATCCCGGGCCCGGACCAACCAGGTCCTCACCAACCTCGTCGAAGCCGGTTTTATGACCGAGGGGCAGGTACATACGGCGCGGCTGAACCCCGCACACATCATAGACCATGAAGAGGACTACGCGCCCAACTATTTCCTGGACTGGGCCTTTGAGGAGGTGCAGCGCCTTATGAGGGGTAAGGGCGAATTCGTCCTTACTGCCCGCACCACCGTCGATATCCCGCTGCAAAAGGTCGCCGAGCAAGCCGTCGAAACGCAACTCGATACACAGGGGCGAAACCTTAGAGCCAGCCAGGCCGTGCTCGTGTCGATGGACACGGACGGCGCGGTTCACGCCATGGTTGGCGGACGGGATTACGGCGACAGCCAGTTCAACCGCGCTGTTCATGGCGCCCGGCAGCCCGGCTCGTCCTTCAAACCTTATGTCTATCTGACGGCCATCGAAAACGGGATCAAACCCACCAAGGTGATGCCAGGCGGCTCGCCAACCTGCGGAAACTGGTCGCCGGTGAACTATGGCGGGGGGACTGGCGGCGGCCCCATGACGCTTTACGACGCACTCAAGCATTCGGTGAACACCGTCGCGGTGAGGCTCTCGCTCGATGTCGGCCGGGACAAGGTGCTAGAGGTCGCCCACCGGATCGGCCTCACAGCTATAAGAAAAACATGCTCGATGGCTCTAGGCGACACGGGCATAGCTCCGCTCGATCACGTGGCGGGGTACGCGGTATTCGCCAACGGCGGCATGGCTGTTAAGCCGTATGCGATTTTGGAGCTGAGAAACACGCGCGACGAGGTGGTTTACTCGAGGGAGCGCGACGAGCCGCCGCCGGCCCGGATCTTCAAGCGCGAGGATATCGAAACCCTAAATACTATGCTCTTTAAAGTTGTGGAGGAAGGAACCGGCATGGCGGCGAAACTCGATTTCACCAACGCTTGCGGCAAGACCGGCACGACTTCAGGCCCGAAGGACGTTTGGTTCATGGGCTTTACCGGGCAATATGTGACCGGCGTTTGGTTCGGGAACGACGACTACAGCGATATGGTGAGCGGCACGACGGGCGGCCACCTCGCCGCGCCGGTTTGGCATCAGTATATGGTGGCGGCGCATACCAACATGGACATTCCACAAATTCCGGGGCTTCCGGCGCATCCGCGCCAGGTTGAGGAGCGGCAGCGGCTGGCCGAAATCCAACGCGACGATCCGAACGCCGGCACCAGCTCAGCCACAACGGAGCCTGCCAAACGGATGCCGGCCCGCACGCGCAAAATGCTGACGTCGCTGTCCAAGCTTTTGAAAGAGGCGCCCAAGCTCAAGGCAGCCGGCGGCGTCCCGGAAAAGGGCGCTGCCCTGGACAAATCGCCCGTCCGGACGCAATAACGGTGCTGCGTAGAAATTATTCCCGCCCTGAAATCGCAGGTCTTTGAACGTATGCCTTTCCTGAGCCGGTTCATCATTTTTGCCGCGATAGCCCTGGTGGCCGGCCTGGGCTCGGCTTGGCGCGCGGTCGATCACGGCTTTTCCGCCGCGGCGAATCGCTATGGCCCATGGGCGTTCTGGTTCCGCGAAGGCACTGCCGACGCGGACCCCTATACGCTCGCGCATGTCGCGCGGCAGGGCGCGCTGCCGCTTACGGCGGCCAGCAACATGGTGTTCACCGCGACGCGGGATAGTGCGGGCTCGCGTCTTTCCGGCGACTGCACCTACGAAATCCGCGGCATTGCGGTGCCGTCCCTATGGTGGAACATCGCCGCCTTCACCGCCGATGGCGAGATCATGCCCAATAAGACGGGTAGATCGGGCTTTTCCAGCGCCAACATCCTCGCGGCCCCGGACGGCCGGTTCACGGTGCGCCTGTCTCCCGATGTGCAGCCGGGGAACTGGATACCGGCGGCGCGCGGAACCCGCGTTACTCTGCAGCTCAGCATCCTGCGGCCCTTCAATCCCGATAATGTGCTGAAATCGGGCAGCGATATCCTGCCCGAAATCACACTCCTGGAGTGCTCGTGATGGGAAAGCTGCCATGGGCCTTGGCCGGGCTCGCCGCCGCGGGCATCATTCACATCCTTACCGTGTTCGCCATCCCTGTGCTCGCCGGGGGCGACGCCTGGGGGCGGCTCTCCGCCGTCATGAAGCCGAACACGCTCGCCATCGCTGACGGCAAAAGCGCGCCGCGGCTTCCCTTCTCGTCCCCCGATGTCGCAATCGCCTATTGCCTGTTCGATATCTCCAAGAACAACGTCATCGTCAAATCGCCGCTGCCGGATGCGGCGTGGTCGCTCACACTTTCAACGCGCTCCGGCGAGAACTTCTACCTCATAACCGGAGCCGACGTGAAGAAGCCGCAAGCGCGCCTGCTCATCATCCCCGCGGACCGCCTGCCCGAGGAAGCAAGCACCGAAAAGACCGAGGAAGGCGGCGAGCAAGCCATCATCGTTTCGCCGGGGCAAACCGGGATTGTGGCGATCCGCGCGCCGTTGGGCGGCGAAAGTTTCCGGGCGCAGGTGCAGGACGAACTGCGCCAGGCGCGATGCGAGATCCAAAAGCGGCTGGAACCGGTGGTCGCGGTGGTCGAGCCGGAGGCCGCGGCCCCCCCGGAAGAGGAGCACCGGCAGCCGCGCTTGCGCCGGCAACGCAGCCATAGGCGCAGCTTTGCGCCGTGGTAGGCCCGTTGCAGGGGCGCGGTTAACGTTTTGGCCCGGTTCGGGCGCGGTGTGCACCGCCCTTTTCATCTGATACAATTTAGCACAGATGCGTTTCGAAAGCGTTTACGCGGAACGCTTTGATTTTACGAGGAAAAACGCTGAGCTGTCCGGCGATTCCCGCCACATTTGCGGTTAACGCGGAAGTTGCGGCTATATTTAATAGAATTTTGGAGTCGCAGAAATCGACCTAAAGCGGGAAAATGTTCGCAGAAAGACGGCGGCGGAAATTAAGCCGCGCAGCCATTTACCATGCGCGCATTTACCACGATAGGCGCCTACGCGAATCGAACGATCTGTTAACCCGGAACGAACCCCGCTAAGCTGCAGCTCGCTCAAAAGCTGCTGCTTCACAACCCGTTCTGTGCGGCGCCTTGGCTGCCGCCGGCCAACCCGGCCAGCAGCAGTTCCTCCACATCGGCGGGCACGGCCACGCGGCGGCAGATTTGCGGCCAGAGTTCCACCGGCGGCGCCGCGATCAGCTCGCGGGGCAGAGTGACGATATCGAGGTCGTCGTTGAGATGCTGGGGATGGTCCCGCCAGCCGCAATGCCGGGCGCGGCACAGCACGCGCGGATGGCATTCGCGGTAGCCGCAGATGCGGCCGAGATAGTGCCCCTGCGCATCGGCGAGGAAAATGTCGGCGGCAAGGTTCATCTGCTGCGCGGTGCCCTTCAAGCGCCGGCCCTTGGCCGCGAGCGGGGCGAGGTCGAGGCCGTCCTCGATGGTAACGAGCACGTCCGCATCCTTGGGCAGGGGCTTGGGCGTGGTCAGCGAGCCGATGAGCGCGATGCGGAGCACGCCGGGGCAGGTGCGCGCGCCCCGCACGAAGTGCAGCACGGCTTGCAGCAAGGGCGCGCGCGGCTCGGGGACGGAGCCGTGGTATTGGGGTTCGTGTGGTTTCCGGCGCATGGCGGCCGCCGCCCCTTTTGGTTCGGTTAAGTGAATCCGATTAAGTAGAGGGACGACTGGCTTCAAACAACCGGTTTCTTGTTCATCCTTCACTTCGCTGCGTAAACCGCAAGCTATACTAATTACGCTGTGGAAACGAATATGGCTGCAACCACAGATATGGGCAACCGATGATCGAAGCCCCCTCGAATGAGGCGGACTCAGCAAGCGCGAAGCCAAAGCTGTCACGGAAATAATCGATCGATGCTATCGCGACGATTATGCAATTGAGCTTGATTAGCCAAATGGCTTCGCAAGGCGTCTTTCGCAGCTTTACCTGACTGTGACGCGCGACCCGTTGCAAGTCTCGCAAGCTTTTTCCAGTTGTCAGCGCTTAGTTTTAGCGCGTCCAACTTCTGAAATGCGGCTTGACTGGTGCAATCATCCGCTGCTCTCTCAAGATCGACCAGTATTGCTTGCAACTCTTGAGGTACAGGTATCGCGTGCTTGGGCGCGGATAGTTCTGTGCCGGTTGATCGTAGCACGACCCACTCTGCCAAACTCAAGTGCTCGAAGCCTTGGAGCTGGGCATTCAACTTCGCGATAGCATCAGCGGGTTTTCTCCCGTCCTTACTGCGGTAAACTTGCCCGACTTGGTCGAGCGCTTGTATCAATTCCTGCACCTTCATGTGTTTCACCCGGAAGTATGCCGATCCTCTTAGCTACCCGCTCAGCAAGCGGCTGGAAGAATGCCTGAATGTCAGGATCATTAAGTCCGGCATTATTTGCAATCGCTTGCCTCCGAGGTATATGAAGATCTGACCAAAAGTCCACGCTCTTAAAGCCGCGTCCAATTTCGGGCGCTAGGTGGCGCTGCACACCCATGGTCGGCAGCACGGCCATTATTCGGGACCTTGGAGAGACATTTGCTCCTAGCCTGTCGAGCAAAGCTATGAACGTTTGTGCCCCATTTATCGAAACTGTTGTCGGCGTCGTCGGGATAAGAATGTGGGTGCAGGCGATTAGAGCATTTATTGATGCAATAGTGAGACGTGGCGGGGTGTCCAAGATCACTATATCGAAATCACTCTGCAATGTGGTTTCTGAAAGTTTGTGCGCCAATAGTGCACGCGGATCATACCTCCCTTTCCCGGTTATGAGCTGAGCAAATAAAGCATCCTCCTTGTCCGCTAGGTCGAAGTTTGCTCCAACAACCGTAATATTCTTCCAGGCAGGCAAACTTGGGGATATCACTTGATAGTCAAAAAGAACGTTAGTGTTGTCGCTCAATAAAAAATCAATAATACCGGTATGTTCTGGACGTAGCCTGATATATGCGAGCGAGGTCGTAAGAGAAGCTTGAAAGTCAAGATCGATTACTAGGACTCGCAACCCATTTGCAGCAAGGGCTAAGGTTAGGTAGGACACAATAGCCGTCTTGCCTACGCCACCTTTCAAGTTGCCTACTGCCAAAACTGGCAGCGCGGGTTGTGGGATGAACGGCAACGGATATTGTGACCAGAGGATCATTTTCTCCCCCCAGCCACGCGAACTTCCGCTTGTTTCGCTAGTTCCTCCAAGCCACGCATCCCTCCAACACGGCGATCAAGGTCGATCTGCGCCGCCTTTAGTTCTGCCTGCTGCTTTTCGAAGAGACCTTTAGCGTCTTCCAAACTTCGGCGCGTCCTGCTTTCGCGAAAGTACACCCAAATCGAAAAAGGGAACCCCACTATGCCGGTAACAGCGGCCAGCCAATTGAGCCAATCAGGCATTACGCATTGCTCCGTGTAAATGAGAGAACTGTATACTATGAGCAGCGGCGCAGCAATTGCGACAGACGGCATACCATGTCGAGTTTGTGGCTTTAGGTTGCGAATTCGTCACACCCGCAGCAGGGGCGTGCAGCGGCTAGGTGTGCGCTAGTAAAGCCCCATCTTCCCATTTGACCTTATCCGCGCTAGACTTTGGCCCATGACAAAGCTTCTCGAAAAAGCCTTTGAAGCGACCCGGCGGATGGCCAGGACGAAATTGCCCATGCGATCCTCAACTTGACGGACGGCGAGGGCGAACCCGAGGATATCGACCCGGCGCACCTAACCGATGTGCTGGAAAGTCTCGCCCAGGCCAAGCGCCGCGAATTTGTGGCAGACGCCGAAGTCGAAGCCGCCTTCCGGCGTTTCGTACCGCGATAGCCGCGCCGCACCGCTTTACGCCCCGCAAAATCCGTCTATGTTAAGCGCTGGCCGCGCCATCGCGCGGCGTTCGATTCCGCATCGCCTCATAAGGAGCGCCCTTTGTCCGGTCTTCCCGTCACGGATTTGGTCCTGATCGTCGATTTCGGCGGCCAATTCACCCAGCTCATCGCCCGGCGCGTGCGCGAAGCGAACGTCTATTCCGAGATCGTGCCCTA
>JBKQNN010000487.1:0-2664 GCA_052145975.1 Rhodomicrobium sp.
TCAAGTCGCGCTTTAATTTCTCGATCTGCTGCTCAAGCTCAGCAATGGAGCCCGACGCCTTTTTTTCCTCAGCGCTCATTTGGCGAACAGTGCCCCTTTTAAAACTCACCCCTAAGCCGGACAAGCCGGAACCAAAAAGGTTGCGCTATAATAATGGCGGGCGCAGCCGATTGGCGAGGGGGCGATGCCGGAGGGGCTTGTTGAACGCTACGATGAGCGGATTGCCGGGGTTCTTTCCTGTTACGACCGGATCGTCATTACCGGCACGATCCCCGGTATTTGTCATGCGAAGGGGATGACGTCCTTTCTTTACGCGAATGGCATCCGGGTTTTCGATTATCCGCAGTATGCGGCCACGCTGCGCGATAAGGTGCGGGAGAACGCGGCGAAGGTTGCGGAAGCCGCGGGCGTAGCCATCGAGCACATTTCGAAGAGCTACATCCGCAAGGAGGATATCGTTGCCAAGGCGATTGCCAAGCGCGGCGATCGGCCAGGCTTGGCGCATGTCATCTCCGCCATGGAAGCGTGCGGCGCCTACGAGCCCTGGCATGACAAGAAGACGCACAAAACCTTCCTGCGCCCGGACGCGGGCAAGTGTCTGCACTACTATTTCTATTTCATCGATGCTGAGCTTGGCCTGATCTACGTCCGGGTTCCAACCTGGGCGCCGTTCCGCTTGCAGGTCTATTGCAACGGCCATAGCTGGCTGGCGCGCAAGCTGACCGCCGAAGGCATCGCCTTCACCGCTGAGGACAACGCTTTCCTGCGCATTGACGATTGGCCGCGTGCCCAGGAATTAGCCGATGGTTTTTCGCCTATGGGGCTGCACCGCATCCTCGACCGGTACGCGGCGTTATGCTGCCCAGTACTCGATAGCTTCAAGCAGTCCTATCATTGGAGCCTGATGCAGGTAGAGTATTCGACCGATCTGGTGTTCCGCTCCAAGGCCACGCTGGCGCCGCTTTACGAGCAGCTGGCGAGGCATTCGGTGCTTACCGTGAAGGCCGAAACCATCGCCACTTTCCTTGGCCGGAAAATCGACCCCAAACTCGCCCAGGAAATCGGCAGCCAGTTCTCAACCCGCATCGAAGGAACCTGCATCAAGCACCGCTTCGGCAAATCCTCCATCAAGATGTACGACAAATTCGGCATCGTCCTGCGTATCGAGACAACCACCAACGATGTCTCGTCCTTCAAGCACTACCGGAAGGTAGAACATCGCGAAGGCCCGTCAAGTATGGGCTTCGCTCCCATGAAAAAGAACATCTACAGCCTTGGAGACCTGACCGGCATCCTCTTCGCCTGCAACCGGCGTTATCTCGCGCATCTTTCGGCTCTCGACGACTTTTCCGCAGGCGTCAGGCTGCTGGACCGGGTTACGCGCCCGCGAAAGGTTGAGGGCAAAACGGTCAAGGGCGTCGATTTCTTCAATCCAACTGAGCGCACCCTGCTTGGCGCGTTGCAGAACCCCAAGTTCAATATCGCAGGCGTCCGCCGCGCCGATCTCGCCCCGGTACTGGACAGTATCTCGCCTTCGGCGCTCTCACGCCACATCCGCCGCTTGCGCCATCTCGGCCTCATCAAACGCGCCGGGCGAACCTACCGCTACTACCTCACCCGCGCCGGACGAGCCGTCATCGCCGCCGCGTCCAAAATCACCGAATACGCCATCATCCCAGCACTCGCTTGACCGATTCCGTGCAGAAAATGATAAGAGTTGGTTGCTAAGGGACTAACCAGGGCCTGTTTACATTTGTCGGCCCGACGGATTCCCGAATCACTGAAAATTTGATTCAAGGGCTGAAAAATGGAGGTCAGCCTTGATACGCTTGACGTTGAGCGACGCCCAATGGGAACGCGTCGCACCGGAGCTGCCGGGCAAAGCCGGCGATCCTGGCCGGAGCGGACGGAATAACCGCATGTTTGTCGAAGCGGTTGCGATCTCGAACCGGCGCCTGGAGGTGCGGTCACCGCCCCTGGGATGCGGCGCCGGCAATGATCGCCCTGGCTGGCCGCCCATACGCCACCAATCCGCGGCAGCGTGCCCATCACCGATGTCAGCGGCTAATTGCCAAATCATCGCGAAATTCAATCCGCTGAAATTTCGCGTAATTCAGACCGCTGGTAACAGCTCGACTATCTGGCGGAGCGGCCGGAAGCCATTGAATGGTTCAGAGCGAAGGCCAGGGGGAAAAGCCAGTGAGCGATAAACCCAAAAAGAAAGCCGCGCCAGTCTTCCTTAAGCCGGCGTGCAATTTCGTCTACTTCTGTCCGTTCCGCAAAGACGGCGTGCCCATTACGAACTCGCTCTTGGTCGCGAAATGGCTATGCCAAGGCGATCACGTTGAGGTGCTGGCGGATGTTGCAGAGCACAAAGCCAGCATCCGGGAGCTGGACGCCATGATATTGGGACCGGCAGGTGTGGAAATCCGTCCACTTGGACGAACGCCGCGAGAATGTGCGGATCCGGGAAATGAACCTTGACGGCTACGGCCTGGTTGCTGGCTACCTCAAGCGAAGCACCAAGAAAAAACAGCAACTTTTCCTCGCTCTTGTCGCGACCGAGTATCGGCTTAAAGAGCTGTCGGAAGCTATGCTGCCATGAACAATCTCGCCCGCCGCCAATGCCTGCCAACGATCCTGCCAATGTCCGCCGTAGTGCCG
>JBKQNN010000488.1:0-4084 GCA_052145975.1 Rhodomicrobium sp.
TCACAAGCCAAGTTCGCTGTGAGAACCAAGACGAACCAATTCAAGGCTTTCATCGTCTGGCTTGCGGTAAATAAGCGGTAAATCGGGGCGCCGGTGACAATCTCTGTGATCGCTCCATTCGCCGGCAAGCGCGTGGTCGAAATAGCGCGCCGGCAACGACTGATCGTCCGCGAGAAGGTTCACCGCGTCCAAAAGCAGCTTGTCGAGTTTTTTACCGAGGACTCCCGATTGCTCGCGGCGATAATCGCGCTTGAAGCGAGACGTATATTTAATCGTCCGCATTCAAGCTGGTAAGCAAATCGCCGGGAGAGCCGACAGTTACAACCTCGCCTCGCCTCGCCGCCTTCATGGCCTCGACAGTTTCAGGGTTCGGCGCCAAGGGCTCGAAAGGCAATGCTTAGTCTTTGGCGATTCGCACCATCATCAGGCGAAAAGCGTCAGACACAGTAAGGCCGATGGCGGCCAGCACGGCGGAGGCCTCTTCTTTTACATGCTCGTCAATGCGAGCTCGGACAACGGTGTTGGCCATGGCGGAATCTCCTTGAGCTACATTGTAGCTCACTCGTCGCGGTTTTTGAAGGCATGCTCCCGTGTAATTGAGAACGGCGTTTGACGAGGGATGTCGCGACCGGGCGCGCTTCCTTCTCCCACTCGTGGGAGAAGGCGCCATGCCGAAGGCGTGACGGGTCCTTGGGAAGTTCCAACCAAGCCGCGAGAGCCCTCATCCGACCCCACTGCGTGGGGCCACCTTCTCCCACGAGTGGGAGAAGGGAGCGCCCGCGCCTCACCCCCCGCGCAGCGCGTTCAGCACCTTTAGTCCGGCGCGGCCGTCGCGCTTCATGCCGATCTTGCCCTCGTAATCGGCGATGGCTTCCTTGGTCTGCGTGCCGATCACGCCGTCGGGTTCGCCGACATTGTAGCCGCGCCGGTTGAGCAGCGCCTGCAATTCACGCCGCTCCTCGCGCGACAGGCCGGGATCGTCGGTCGGCCAGGGCGTCTGGATGCCGGGTTTGCCGCGCAGCCGGTCGGACAAGACGCAAATCGCCAGAGCGTAGGATTCGGCGGCGTTGTAGCCGTAAACCGCGTCGAAGTTGCGCGTCACGATAAACGCCGGGCCGTTCCGCCCCGCCGGCAGCAGCAGCGCCGCGCGGCCCTCGCCGAGCCCGCCGCCATCGAGCCGCCGCACGCCATGCGCGGCAAAAGCCGACATCGACTGGCGGTTGGTGCGCCCGGATGGGCCGGCGTAGCCCTCGGGCAGGCGCACTTCAAATCCCCAGCCAAGGCCGGGAACCCAGCCGGCCTTGTGCAGAAAATTGGCGGTGCTGCCGAGCGCGTCGGCCGGGGAACTGGCGATGTTCTTGCGCCCGTCGCCGTCGAGATCGACCGCGGTGGTCAGAAAGGTCGAGGGCATGAATTGCGTATGGCCGAAGGCGCCCGCCCAGGAGCCGTAAAATTCCTGCGGCGCGATGTCGCCGTGATCGAGAATTTTCAGCGCCGCCATCAGCTCCTTTTTGAAGTATTCGTTACGGCGCGGGGCCTCGCAGACCAGTGTCGCCAGCGATTGCACCACCGGGCGCTTGCCGAAATTCTTGCCGAAGTTCGACTCGACGCCCCACACCGCGACGATGACAGCCGGATCAACGCCGAAGCGCCCCTGTGCCGCCCGCAGCGAGCCCGCGTGTTGTTGCAGCAGCGCGCGGCCCTCGTCGACGCGCTCCTCGTCGACCAGCCCGGCGATGTAATCCCACACCGGCGTCGAAAACTCCGGCTGCTTGTCCATGAAGCTCACGGCGTCGTTCGGCTCGAGACCGCCGAGCGCGCTGGAAATGGTCTGCTCGGACACGCCGGACGCGGCGGCGGAATGGCGCAGGCCGGCGAGGCAAGAGCCCCATTCCGCCCGCGCGGGCGCGGCGAGAAGGCAAAGGGCGGCGAGGATAGCGGGAAGGAGGCGAGCATCGTTCATGGCGGCGATAATAGCCCAAGTCGGTTAACGCGCGATAACTATCCGAGGAGTCGTCCCCAGGGCGATCGGGCAAAGGATTTTGTCGTCGCTCCTCATCCTGACCTCGCTCCTCATCCTAACCTGGCTCCTCATCCTGAGGAGGCCCTGAAAGGGCCGTCTCGAAGGATGAGCAACGTCCGAGCAGCAAGGTTTCTCTTCTTGCCCATGCTTCGAGACGCGCCCTTCGGGCGCTCCTCGGCATGAGGGTGGTGGAAATTCCTCATTCGCCCGATTGCCCTGGAGTCGTCCCCTTTCCCACTTACGGGAGAGGGATTCCGCTCGCGCTTCCTCCCGGCGGGCCGCTGAAAAATATCGCGGGGCGGGAACTACTGGCGCTTCGCCGTGTTGTTTTAAGCATCGCGGAGCGCGGAGGGTGCTCGAAGGCTTGCGGAGGCTGAATCATGAACAACGCACGTAAATTGCTGACGACCGGTCTTATCGCGGCCGTCTTTGGCGCGGGCATCGCGATCGCGACGCCTGCCTCGGCGTTCCGGGGAGGCCGTGGTGGCGGCTGGGGCCACGGCGGCATGGGTATGCACGGCGGCGGTTGGGGCCACGGCGGCTGGGGTCATGGCGGTTGGGCCCATGGCGGCTGGGGCCGAGGCGGCTTGGGCTATGCCCGCGGCTTTGGCCGCGGCGGCTTGGGCTATGCCGGCTACGGCGGCGGCTACGGCGGCGGCTGGGGCGGCGACTACGGCGGCTGGGGCTACGGCGGCGGCTGGGATTATCCATACGCCTATGGCGCCGGCTGGGGCGGTTGTCCGTGCGGCGGTGGTTATTACGGAGCCGGCTATTACGGAGCCGATCTCGCGGGCGCGGCGCTTGGAGCGGCCGCTCTTGGAGCTGTCGGGGCCGGCTTCGGCTACGGCCCCGGTTGGTGGTGAGACCGGGCGGCGTTCAGGCCGCTAGAGTCTTTATGAACCAAAACCTCTCCCCGTCCTCGGGGAGGGGTCGGTTGTGTGTGGCCTGTGGATAACTCCGCTCGGCGTCAAGCACCGACAGGAACTCGCCGGCGGTAGAAAAATACTGCGGCGCGGGAACGACTGAGCGCCTCTCCGGGTTGTCTTCGTCGTCGCACACAGCGCGGAGAGTGAATCATGAACAAAACATGTTTGCTTTTAACGGCGGGCCTCGTGGCCGGGATCTTCGCCGCGGGCAATGCAGCCGCGGCAACCGATAGCGGCCAGGGCGGCGAAAGCCACCCCGGCTGGAAGATGGTAAACGCTGGCGAGGGCCACAAGGTTCCGGTGCGGACTTACGAGAGTTGGAGCCGCGCCTATGCCCGAGTGCAGGGCCACGAAGCCTCGTCCAACGGCGGCCACGGCTACGCCGCTCACCGCGCCGGCTCGGGTTACACGGGGTGGGGCTACGGCGGCTATGGAATGGATTTCGTGGACGCGGTGTCTGGCCTGGCGATGCTTGGAGCGCTCCGCGTGGCTGACCCGTACGGCTATGGTTACGGCTATCCTGGGCGTCGATACGCATATAGCTGCGTCCAGACGCGGTGGGACCCCGTGGCAGGCTATGTGCGGGTGCCCGCGCCTTGCTGATGAATTGACGGCTTGAGCCCGCTCACGTAGGGCAATCCGGCGCGTGACGAATTTCCATCACCCTCATGCCGAGGAGCGCCCGAAGGGCGCGTCTCGAAGCATGGGCAAGAAGAGAAACCTTGGCGCTCGGACGTCGCTCATCCTTCGAGACGGCCCTTTCAGGGCCTCCTCAGGATGAGGAGCCAGGTCAGGATGAGGAGCCAGGTCAGGATGAGGAGCGAGGAAAAAAATCCTTTGCCCGATTGCCCTGTCCCCGTACCTCTCCCCGCACGCGGGGAGAGGTACGGTGAGGGGCCTGGGGCATTTCGCGCCGCGAAGCGATCAGGCCGAGTTCCTATCAACCACGGCCTGTTTCCGTCACTATCGTATCGCGCACCGCGGAGCCGAAGGCTTGGCGAGCGAACGGGTCGTTGAGGAAAGCATTTCGTAACGACATCGGCAGTTCGAGTTGAACCCCCGCGCGCAAACGCCCCCTGTTGCAAATGTTGCCGGGGGCTTTTCCCTGCATGTGGTGATCGGTCGATGTCTTGAA
>JBKQNN010000489.1:0-22806 GCA_052145975.1 Rhodomicrobium sp.
CCGTCTCCTCAAGGCTGGATGTAACCTCTTCCACGGAGGAGGATTGTTCCTCCGAGGTCGAGGCCATGTTCTGCGAAGCGCCGCGCAGCTGCTCCGCGGACTGGCCCACTTGCTCGACCGCCTCGACAACCTGGTGCAGCGCGGAATTGACTTCCGCCAGAGCGCGCTCGAAGGCATCCTTAAGTGCGAGGAAGTCGCCCCGGTACTCACCTTTCAAGCTGACGCTCATGTCGTTCCGGCCGAGGGCGTCGATCACTTCCTTGATGTTGTTCAAGGGCGTAATCACCGCGTCGAGCGTATCGTTGACGCCCTGGACGATCTTGCGGAAGTCGCCCTGGTGCTTGGACGCGTCGGCGCGCGTGGCGAGACGGCCCTCAACGGCGGCGCTCGAGAGCTTGTTGGCGTCGGCCACAAGCGCGTTCACCGCGTCGATGCAGGTGTTGAGGTTATTCTTGATGGTGTTGAAGTCGCCGTTGTAGTTGTCGGTGATCTTTGGCGGGATAGCGCCCCTGGAGATCTGCTCGACATAGTTGGCGGAGACGTTCAACGGCCCTATCACGGCATCGAGCGTGTCGTTCACGCCTTGGACGATCTTGCGGAAGTCGCCCTGATGCTTCGAGGCGTCTGCGCGGGTGGCAAGCTTGCCCTCTACGGCGGCGGCCGACAGGCGGTTGGCGTCTGTGACGAGCGCATTCACCGCGTCGATGCAGGTGTTGAGGTTGTTCTTGATGGTGTTGAAGTCGCCATTGTAGTTGTCGGTGATCTTTGCCGGGATCGCGCCCTTGGAGATCTGATCGACATAGTTGGCAGAGACGTTCAATGGGGCGATGATCGCATCCAGCATTCCGTTGATGCCATTGACGATTCCCGCGAAATCGCCCTGGTGCGCCCCGGCGTTGCCGCGCTCGCCCAGTTGGCCGGCCCGCGAGGCCTGGATCAGCCGGTTCAGCTCGGCGACGATCGCCTGCAGGTTGACCCGCAGCGCTTCGATTGTGTCGTTGATAAAGGCCTTCTTGCCCGGGAACTTTTCAAGCTGCGCCTCGAAATTGCCTTTGCCGAACTCGGCGACGCAGGCCATCGCCTTTTTCTTCACCACGATATGCCCGGACACCATGCCGTTGATGCCTGTAGCCACGCGGCTAAAATCGCCCGCAAACCTGGCGGCATCGATCATCACGTCGATATCGCCCTTGTCGTGCGCGGCAGACATGGCGTTCATCTCGGCGATCAACGCCTTCAGATTGGCGCGCAGCGTTTCGATGGTGTCGTTGATGAAGGCCTTCTTGCCGGGGAACTTCTCGAGGTGCGCGTCGAAATTGCCTTGGCCGAACTCTGCTATGCATGCCATGGCCTTCTTCTTCACCGCGATATGCCCGGACACCATGGTATTGATGCCTTCGGCCATCCGGCCGAAATCGCCCGCAAACGTGCCGGCATCGATCGCGGCGTCGATATCGCCCTTGTCGTGCGCGGCGGACATGGCGTTCATGCCGGCGATCACCGCCTTCAGATTGGCGCGCAGCGTTTCGATTGTGTCGTTGATGAAGGCTTTCTTGCCAGGGAACTTTTCGAGTGGCGCCTCGAAATTGCCTTTGGCAATCTCGGCGACGCAGGCCATGGCCTTCTTCTTCACCGCGATATGGCCGGACACCATGGTATTGATGCCCGCGGCCATCTGGCCGAAATCGCCCGCATATTTGCCGTCATCGATCGCCGCGTCGATGTCGCCCTTGTCGTGCGCGGAGGACATGGCGTTCAGGTCGCCCATTAGACCGTTTAAGGTGCCGGCGAAGCCGTTGACGGCCTGGAACACCTCCGCCCACTCTCCGGTAAAGTCATTGGAGCTGGCGCGCTGATCGAGCTTGCCAGCTTGCAGTGCGGAGACGATCCTCTTGAGCTCCTTCAGGCCCTTGTCGTTGGCGCCGGATTGTTTCGGCGAAGACGTTCCATTCATTGTAATGTCCTTCTTGCTGTTATGGGTTGTGCTGGAAGTTTGAGCTCCCGGCCTATTGGGTCCGGTTGCGTGTATTGGTTGTGTGCGGGGCGATGCCGCCTCCGAAGGTGCAGATCGTTTCGTCATGATCGCGCTTCATCGCAGCCTTAAGCGGCTGCGCTCCTCTGCGACTGCAGCTCCAGGTGCATATCGTTGGCGGTTTCGGAGACCAAGCGCGGCGTATGGAGCAGGATCGCCACCTTGTCGTTTTGCTTGCCGAGGCCGCGGATGACGCCCTTGCCCTCGCGGTTGTTTCCAAATTGCGGAGGATTATCGATATTGGCCGGCGGTATCTCCAGCACGTCGCTCACGGCGTCCACCGCGAGCCCGATGAGCACGCCGTCCACGTCGAGGACGATAATCACGCTGCGCTCGGTGTAGGCCTTCCAGTCCATGGAGAAACGCAGGCGCACGTCCATTACCGGAATGACCTTGCCGCGCAGGTTGATGACGCCCTTGATGAAGGAGGGCATATCGGGCACCTCCATCACCCTTTGCATGCCGACGATCTCGGTGACGTAGCCGATGCCGACGCCATACTCCTCGCCGGCGACGGCGAAAGTCAGATACATATCGTCGATACTATTTTCTTCGTTGAAGGTAAGTTCGCCTTCGTCTTGTTCTTTCATTATACGTTTTCCTTTGCTGCTAATCTCACGATGGTCTGCGCCGCCGCCGTCAGCGCCAGCGGAATCCGTTCCAAAGCAAGCATCTTCTCCGCCGCGCCGAGCTCCTGTGCGGCGCGGGGCATTCCGAACACCACGCTTGTGGCCTCGTCCTGAGCGAAGGTGCACCCGCCCGCCTGCCGGATCGCCAGAAGCCCTTCTGCGCCGTCCCGGCCCATGCCGGTGAGCAGCGCGGCGGCGGCGTTGCGTCCCGCGTGCTTGGCGACCGAATGGAACAGCACATCCACAGACGGACGCGAAAAGCTCACCAGCGGGCCGTCGCGCAGGGCCACCCGGTATTCGCCGCCGGAGCGGAAAAGGCTCATATGCTGGTGGCTGCCAGGGGCAATCAGAATGAGTCCCGTCAGAACCCTGTCTCCATCCACCGCTTCCTTCACCCGCATCCGGCAAGTGGTATTCAGGCGATCGGCGAAGCTGGCCGTGAACCCCGAAGGCATGTGCTGAACGAGGACGATCCCGGGGGCGCCGGCCGGAAAGGCGGGCAGGATCTTGGCCAAGGCCGGCACGCCGCCCGTCGAGGCGCCGATGGCAATGACTCGATCTGTGGTTTCTCCTAGCACCGCGGGGACCGGTTCGATGGCCGTGCCCAGGTCTTTGCGGACAAAACGTCCAACATCGAGCCGTGCGGCCGCTTTCACCCGCTCGCAGATATCGTCCAGCATGATGGGCAGGCCGTCGGCAAGGCCGGTGGCGGGTTTCGCCACGGCGTCGACGGCTCCGGCCTCCAGCGCTTCGAGGGTGATGCGTTTGCCCGCCTGGGTCAGAGAGCTGATGACCACCGTGGGCACCGGCATGATGGGCATGAACTTTCTGAGGAAGGTCACGCCGTCCATGCGCGGCATTTCCACATCCAAGGTAATCACGTCCGGATGCAGCTCGACCAAGAGGTCGCGGGCGTTGTAGGGATCGGCGGCCTGGCCAACCACCTCGATCTGCGGATCCTTCGACAGGCCGATGGAGAGGATTTTCCGGACCAGAGCGGAATCGTCCACAATCAGTACCCGGACTTTGCCGGGCGCGCTCATAACCCCGGCCTCCGGTAAATGCCGCCTGTGACCCATTGCCAGCGTGTGCCAAGATCGCGGACCGTTTCGGTCACGCTCGTCAAGAGCCAGCCTCCCGGCTCCGTGACGTCGTACAGCTGTTCCAAGATTTGGAACTGGTGGTTCTTTTCGAAGTAGTAGAGAACGTTCCGGCAAAACACGGCGTGAAAGCATTTCCGGAACGGGTAGGGCCTCGACATGAGGTTAAGGCGGCGAAAGGTGCATAGGCGCCGGATTTGCGGAACGACCTGATACTGGCCCATCCCGGCAGGCACGAAATAGCGCTGCAGGATCTCGGGCGGCACATGGTCCAGGTGGTTACCGCTGTAAATTGCCGATTCCGCCTGGCTGATTGCCGGTGCGCTGATGTCGCTCCCCAGAATGAGAACGCGGTTGGCGGCCGCCAAACCCAGCATTTCGGAGGCCATGATTGCCAGCGAGTATGCTTCGTCCCCCGAGGAGGAGGCAGCGCTCCAGACCCGAAGTTCGCCGCTCTGGCTTGCTGGGGCGAGAATGTTGTCCCGGAAATACTCCAGCACCTGCGGTTCGCGGAAAAAGAAGGTGTGGTTCGTGGAGGCTGTGTGGATCAGTGCGAGTTGCAGTTCGGTGCCCTCGCCCTTCGCCAGCCGTTCCGCGAGTTCCTCGAAGTCCGGAAGCTCGAAGCGCATCAGAATGCGGTTGAGGCGATGGGTCAGAAGCTCCCGTTTTTTGTCAGGGAAGCTCATGCCGCATCGCTCGCTTAGCCAGCCGCGGATGTATTCGTATCCTTCGCCCGGAGCCAGCATCAGTGCGTTCTCCTCTGGGCAAGGCGTTCGCAGTCGAGCACCAGGGCGACCTCGCCAGTGCCGAGCAAAGCGCAGCCCCAGCTCGCGCGAATGTTTTGGAGCTGGCCCGTCAGTGGCTTCATGACGACCTGCTGCTGATCCAGCATCTCGTCCACCGGAAGGCCTATTCGCCCCAAGGACGTGTTGAAGACGATGACGATGGACCGGTCGAGCGGGGTGAGCTCGCAGTTCTCCTCGTCGTAGAAGTGCGGCAGGCGGCAAATGGGGACGTAAGTATCCCTTACCCGGACCATCTCGGCGCCGTCTTCTGCCGCGATCTCCATGATCTGCTCGCTGCCCGGCCGGAAGATATCGGCCACCACGTCTACGGGAGTGGCGAACAGCCGCTGGCCGAGGCGCATCACCAGGCAGTCGAGGAAGGCCAGGGTGACCGGGATCGATAGCAGCACGCGGCAGCCTTTGCCGCATTGACTGTCGATAGCGATATGTCCGCGCAAATCTTTCATGGTGCTGTTGAGCACATCCATGCCCACGCCGCGGCCCGACAGAGCGGTGACCGTTTCGGTAGTGGTGAAGCCCGGCTCAAGTACGACCCGCCATAGAACGGCGTCGTCGGGCTCCTGCCCGGCCCCGATCAGCCCCCGCTCGCGGGCCCGCGCCAGAATGCGCTGCCGGTCGAGGCCGCGGCCGTCGTCGCTCACGGTGATCTGGATTTCGCTGCCCACCTGAGCGGCGGACAAGACGATACGCCCGGCTTCGGGCTTGCCGGCCGCTTGGCGCTCCTCCGGAGATTCAAGCCCGTGATCGGCGGAGTTGCGCAGGACATGGGCCAGCGGCTCGTACAGCCTGTCGGAGACCACCTTATCGATAGCGGTCTCCTCTCCTTCGAGAATTAGGTCGATTTTTTTGCCGGTTTGCCGTTCGAGCTCGCGCACCATACGCCGGAGGCGGCGGAAGACCTCGGCCACCGGAACCAGGCGCAGTTCGGAGGCCGCGTCCTGCACCTCGCGCACCACCATGGAGAGCCGGTGCGCGGATTTCTCGAATTCCGTCAAGTCGAGCCCGGCGAGGTCGGGCGAGCGCACGACCTCCGAGACGCTGAGGCTTAGCTCTCCGACCAGATCCATCAGCCGGCTGACTTTTTCGGCCGAAACCCGGAGCAAACCTCCGCCAGAGGCTTCGGTTTCTTTCTCTGCGCTCAAATTCATCGTGCCCCCGGATATGCGAAGCTGTTGGTGGCCGTGGCTCCCTTAAAAGAGGAGCGCAAGCGTGTCGCCTGCAGCAAATCGCATTTTTAGATTTGGCCGTCTTTCAATGGGTTGTAGTGGATCTGTGTTTCTGGGCAGTTCATTGGATAGGTACAATCTTACCGATTGTTGGGTTGCAGACGGCCGATATTTGGCGGGCTGGCTACGCTGGTGTTTATAAAGTTCGCCGCTCCCCGGCTTAACGCGGCGGCGCAATCTGAAATCGGCCTGCACGGCGCAGGTCAAGATGTAGTGCTTGCTGGCTTTTGCTTAAAGCAAGCATAAGCGGGCGTCCGCACGCCGCGCGGAAGACTATTTGCAACTGGCTTGAGGAAAACTCCACATCGCGGAAAGTTCATCACCCCCCGGTTGATTTAGGCTTGATAGATGCTGAACGGTGTCTAGATCTTGTTTCCGGTTGATAGTCAGGCGTCTAAGCGCCTTTGATGCGCTCGGATAATTTGCCGGGGTGCGCTCCCAGCCCAAGTCGCTGAGAATGGGCGCCGTAAACCTTTGTAGCTTGAAGCTCTGTAGAAGCTTCTCGAGAAAGGTCGATCATGAAATACGTCGTCAGTTGGAACGAACGCGAAGAGTCTTCGCCACCGGAATATGAGGCCGCGCAGAAGCATCTATTAGAGGTATTCAAAGACTTTAAACTGCCCAGGGGTTTTAAGATCGACCAGTGCCTGGTCCGGGATGGCAAGTTCAGCGGCTACGTGATCTTTGAGACAGAGACCGCGGCCGTTGAGACAGACACCTTGGGACGCATTCTTCATCCGGTAAAAGATCGGATCGACGACCACTTCCGTTCGAATTTTCAATTAAAGATAGACCCCGTAGTCGATATGACGGACTCGGTCGCAGCGTTCGTTACATCATGAATTTCGATCGGCGCGGTGGAAAGCTAGACGGTTCACCGCGCTGCCCCGGCTAAACGCTCAAGGAGCGGCCCTCTTGTGGCGGCACGGCGGCTCGGGCTCGATCTTGGGCATATGCGGAAAGGCTCTTTCCTCAGTGGGCTGGCTATCTATTAGCGGCGTGAAGCGCGGCCACGTCTTCCTTCAGTTTTGCAAGCGCGTCAAGGACCGAGTCTGGGCCCTTGTAAAGCATTATTCGATGATATTGGAGCCGTTTGTTCTTGACTTTCGTGTGGGCAGCCATGTCAAGGCCGAAGGTATCTGGCCCTGGCTGACCGAGATACGCGCCGTAGCAGGTGTCCGTATCTTCGGCGAGCACCCCAATGGGCGCGCCGCTGGGGCGCTTCAGCCCCTTGAGGAATTGAAGCGTAGCCTCGGCGGCCGCTTTGATGTCTGGTGCATAGTCCGGTACGATCTTGTTGGGGCTTGTACCGCGAAAAAGGGTGCAGACCCCCTGGATGCTCCCAGTTACCGGCTCGGAGTTTAAATATTGTGCATAGTCGTCGAACAGCCGCCGTTTACCCGCACGCCAATCGGCCAGCTGACCGCAGTCGGCGGATATACTAAGACGCCAGCTTTCTTGGGGGTTAGCAATCATATACATCAGCCGCTTGTCGGACCTATCGCTCTCGGACAACTCGCAAAATCCGGCAGGAAGCGGAAGACTGACGGAAACATCCGTAATGACCGCTTCTACCGCCCTTGCGGCCGGTGTGATAGCCATAAGCAGAAGGAGCCCAAGACAGGTCCGCATAATTGTCCCTTCCCTCAACAGAGTCCGCCAGCCAGCTTTCACGGCAATACGGAGATGCGGACTTAACTTATGGCCCCCTAACCACTTGAAGCTCTTCTAACCCCAAGCGGGGCAATAAATTCGGAATCTTCTTTTCCCAAGAGCCCTGCCGTTTCCCGCTAAAAATGATTACAACCAACAATTCCGGATAGCAGGAGATTTCGGCACCGTTCATGCGCACTACGTATGGAGCCGTTACGTAGGACACATAACTTGGCCACCAACCTGACCGCTCAGCTAGCAGAAGCGTACTTAAGCGCTGATAGACTTCATCCTGAGCACCGATCGTTTTCTCGGAGACCGGCGTGCCACGCACGGGATCCCGATATGTCTCTAGTATCGCCGACGGAGGCAGCGTTGAGATTGGCGCACCACAGCCGCCCAACATAGCCAAAAGACCAGCCATAATACCCAACAACTTCAAGCATTGCATCTGCACTACCTCAAAAGTTCGGGAAACGCTGTTGTATTCTTGAGGAAATGAGTTCGTCCGTGATTTTATAATATCCTTCTATCTTTATGGCCATTGCGTTTTGGCCAGATGCGTGTCGGATGATGGAGGAGGCGCTCCAACGAATGGCTGCTTAACAAACCGTTCGCTTTGCGTAAGGCCCTATTGTGGTAAATGCCGGCATAGTAAACGGCACCGCGGCACATTTTCCGCCGCCGTCTTTCTGCGAATCTTTTGCCACTTTGGGTCGATTTCTACGACTCCAAAATCCCTTTAAATATACGTGCAGGTTTAATCTTAACCATAAAACGATGCATCGGCGCAGGCAAGCAGGGCAAGACGTCGGCCAATTGTTATGCAACATCAATGCGTTACGGCGTCAACACTTCAAAAAGGCGCTTGCGTTATAATTGGCGCCTGAAAGGAAACTGGATGGATTGCGGGCTCTTCCGCAAGAAACCCGCAAGAATGAGGTTAACAGTTGCTTGATCGCCCCGCCTACACCGGACGGCTACCCCCTATGAAAGGCGCGCTCCCACTTGCGGTGTTTGCCGTAGCCTTCCTTCATGTAGGGCGTGAACGCGGCGATGTGCAAAACGAGCCAATTCAAAACGCTGGCCGGAAAGCGCAGCGGCTTCACGAAATCCACGAACAGCACCACGCGCACCTTGTCCGTCCTGTTCCACGCCTCGTGCTCGTAGGCGTCGTCGAAAATGAGCGCGCGGCCCTCCTCCCAATGGCAAATGCGGTCTGCCACGCGGATCGCGAGCCTGTCCTTTGGCTCCGGCACGATCAGGCCGAGGTGGAAGCGAAGCAGCCCGTTGTAAGGGCCCCTGTGCGGCGGCAGGTGCTTGCCGGGATCGAAAATCGAGAACATCGCGGTCTTGAGGCCGGGCACCTGCTTGAGAATTCGCCAGGTTTCGGGGCACAGCGCAATGTTGGGCCGCGATTTAAGACCGTAGGCGGCAAGCAGAAAAGTCTTCCACCCCGGCCCGCTGCTGATCGAAGCGGCATCGGCGGCGATTTCATGGAAGTCCGGCAGCTCGTCTTTGCGCCGCAGCACAGTGTCGAGTTCCCGGCGGATGGTCCGCCATTCGCGCTCTATTCCGGCCACCCAAGGAAAGGCCGCGTTATCGTAGACAGGAGGATTACCAACAGTTGAATATGTAAGATTAATCTGCTCGGCCGCCTTGACTATTGACAATATAAACCTGGTAAAATAGCCATTTCTTTCAAGCTTATCAAGTCCCTCTGTAACGAAGACTTGCCAGGTGCCGTTGCCTCGCGGCGGCGATACAGAAGGGGGCCTGGAGGTATTCGGCATGCGATAGCCCTGTATTCATCCTGGCAGCCGCGCATCCGCTCGCAGTCCAGCTAGCGCCGGTTTGCAAGCAAAGTGCGCTAACTAAACTAATCTGCGATAAGCGTTGTTCCAGTTTTAGGCTGTTTCCGTGCGAAGTTCCGCGCCGCTCTCGCTCAACACCCTGAGAACTACTTCCGCCGCCTTTCCGCTAGGCGTCCCCTCAGGCAGAAACATCTTCTCGCGGATTTTGCTAAGCGCCGAAAGCTGAGCGCTCCGCTCCGGACTGCTTGAAAACAGCGGCTCAAGCGCCGCACTAAGCTTGGGCGAAGTGCAGTCTTCCAGGATGCGTTCCGGAAATGCGTTCTCTCCTAGTACCAGGTTGGGAAGAACGACCGAATGCACCTTTACCAGGAAGCGGAAGCGGGCCGCCAGCCTGTCCACGCGGTAGGCCGCCACCATCGGCGTGCCCGCGACAGCCAGTTCGAGCGTCACCGTGCCCGACGCCGCAAGCGCAGCCTGCGCAAGCTTGAATGCCATGAACTTGTCCTCGTCGCCCTCGACAAGGTGCGGGCGCTGAGGCCAGGTAGCCAGTCCCGCCTCGATCAGCGGACGCACCGAGGGAACCGTGGGCAGTATAAGCTCCACCGGGCCAATCCGGCGCTGCAGCAGGGCGATGGCCTCGCCGAACGGCTCCATCAGCCGCGAAACTACGCTCGAACGGCTGCCCGGCAGCACCGCCAGCACCGGAACGCCCGGCGTCAAGGAGAGGCGCGCGCGCAACTTCTCAGCGTCAAGCGCATCGATCCAGGCGGCCCTTTCGATGAGCGGGTGGCCCACATAGGTGCAAGGCGGGCCGCCAAGCCGGCCGTGCGCTTCCGGCTCGAAAGGCAGGAGCGCCAGCAGATGGTCCACATACGGCCGCATCTTGCGCGCGCGGCCGGGACGCCAGGCCCAGACGGTTGGGCTTACATAATCCACGATAGGAATGTGAGGCCGGCGTTTGCGCACGCGTTTCGCAATCGGATGGGTGAACTCCGGGCTGTCGATGATAATGAGCGCATCCGGGTTGAAGACAAGGGCGGCGTCGACCGCCCGGTAGACCCGGCGTACAAGCTTTGGAAGGCGGGCAAGGATCGCGATCGGCCCCATCACCGCCACGTCCGACAGCGGAAAAATCGAGCGCAAGCCAGCGGCCTCCATGTGCTCGCCACCTACGCCCGCCACCTCGAAGGCGCCCGCGCCAGCCTCCGCCCGCAGCGCCTCCAGAAGCTTACCGCCGAGCACGTCGCCCGAGTGCTCGCCCGCCACCACAAAGATTCGCTTTGCTTGCGTCATGGGCTAGCTCCCAAAAACAATGCCGCGCCGGCTACCTTATTGGCCTTCCGCTTCCGAGGGTGCGGCGCCGTACAGAAAAAGGCCGGACTTGTTCGCCTTTTCCACAAGCTCGTCCGCGCCGGCCAAGAGCACGGCGCCGGCCTCTACCGCTATGCCGGCAAGCCCCGCTTCGGCTGCAAGTTCAACGGTTTGCGGGCCGATGGCTGGCAGATCGAGCCGCCGGTCCTGCCGCGGTTTCGGCCTCTTCACCAGCACGCCTTTCCTAGAGGTGACCCCCCAGCGGTTCAGGCCGGAGCAGCGGCGCAGCATGGCGTCAGTCCCCTCGGCGGCCTCAACGGCGAGCACATAGCTGCGGGCTACGACGGCTGCTTGACCGATGTCGAAATGGCCAAGACCCTGCGCCACTCTGAAGCCTAGCTTAATGTCTTCCAAATCTTCCGCATCGGGCAGCCGATTGGAGAATGAGCCCTCCGGGGCCAGAAGGCGCGGCGCGACCTCGTGAACGGCGAGGACTTCGAAACCGCGCCCCTCGAAAAAGCGTGCCACGCCGCGAAGCACGGTGTCGTCGCCACCACCCAAGAATAGGCGCAAGAGCTCAGGCAAATGCCTGATGAAGCCTATATCGATCCCGATGCGAAAAAGGTTCGGTCTGCGTAGGCCGCCGACGAACACGAGCCGCGTGCAGCCCTCGCGCCGCAGGATGCGCAGCGCCCGCCCGACCTGGCCGATACGCACATAAACGTGGGGGAAACACTCGATGCCGGCGTCCGCAATTCCAGCCAAGCCTACGATAAAGGGATCTTGCCCCGCGCCTTTTGCGTCCTCCGCGACCGCGCTGGGAAGCGAGCCCGCGCCGGCAATAATCCCAATCCGGCCGGGAACGCCCTGGCCGCCGGGCTCAGCAGTTTCGGATCGCGGCACGGCCACGCTCATTGCGATTGGCTTCTAGGCACGCAAAACGACCGGTCCGCCTTGGCCCGCATGAATGCAACGATGCGTTGGACCGGGGCGCTATCCGGGAACATCTTATCGACGTCGTCGAGCCGCTCTTGCAGCGTCCCCTCCTGGGAGAACAGCATCCGGTAGGCTTGTCTTAGCGCATGGATCTGCTCCCGCTCGAAGCCGCTGCGTTTGAGGCCGACGATGTTGAGCCCCGCAAGCTCCGCCCGGTTTCCGAGCACCATGCCGAAGGGGATCACATCGTTCTCGACGCCCGACATGCCGCCCACGAAAGCGTGCGCGCCGACGCGCACCCATTGATGCACCGCCGAGAGGCCGCCGAGAATCACGTGGTCCTCGACGATGACATGGCCTGCGAGCGTGGCGTTGTTGACCAGGATCACGCGATCGCCGATTTGGCAGTCGTGCGCGACATGCGCGCCCACGAGGAACAGGCCGTGGCTGCCAACGCGTGTCACGTGGCCGCCGCCTTCGGTGCCGCCATTCATGGTGACATGCTCGCGGATTGTGTTATGCGGCCCAACGATCAGCCGGCTCTCCTCGCCGTGGTATTTCATGTCCTGCGGGGGGCCACCAATCACCGCAAAAGGGTGAATCTCGCAACCCTCGCCGATTTCGGTAAGACCTGTGACGATGGCGTGCGAATGTATCTTGACCCGGCTCCCAAGGGTGACATTCGGGCCGATGACCGCAAAGTGGCCAATCTCGACACCGTCACCCAGTTTCGCTTCCGGGTCGACCGCCGCTGAGGGGTGTATCGCTGCCGCGGCCATGGCTCGTGTCACTCCTCGTTCCCGTTTTGGTCCGCCTGCCCGGGCCCGTCCAGGATCATGGCGCTGATCTGGGCTTCGGCCACGAGTTGGCCGTTCACCGTGGCTTTTCCGTCGAAACGCCAGACGCGCTTGCGGTTGCGGCGCTTGAACATATGATAATGGACGGTGTCCCCCGGTAGCACGGGCCGCCGGAAGCGCGCACGATCGATCGACATGAAGTAGACGAGGTGCGGCTCGTAATCCCGCTCCAACGTCGCCACGCAGAGTGCGCCCGCGGTCTGAGCCATTCCTTCGATGAGAAGAACGCCCGGCATGACTGGGAAACCAGGGAAATGGCCTTGGAAGAAAGGCTCGTTGATGCTCACGTTCTTGATGCCAACCGCGGACTTGTCGCCGTCCATCTCCACGATCTTATCGACGAGGAGAAAGGGATAACGATGCGGCAAGAGCTGCATAATGCGGGCGATATCGGCTGTCCCCAGCTCCTTCTGCTGGGGCTTCGTTAGGCTTTTGCTTTCGCTGTCGGTCACCGGTTTATTCCACATAGACGTACTTCTAAGTGCCTGCTCCGCCTTGGTCTTCGCCAGAAGCCTTGCGCCGCGCCAGTATGGTGAGCGCTGCAAACTCGCGGATGGCAACACTCATCAGCTTCGCCGGAGAACCCAGCCACGTTTCGCCCGGGGGAATACTGGAGGCGACGCCTGCCTTCCCCCCAATCCGGGCGCCGGCTCCGATCCGTACATGCCCCACAGTCCCGCTTTGCCCGCCCATCACGACGAAGTCCTCAAGGATCGTGCTACCGGATATACCGGCGTGTCCAGCTATAACACAGTGCCTTCCAATTACCACGTTATGCGCAATCTGCACGAGATTGTCGATCTTTGTGCCTTCGCCGATGACGGTATCCTTAAGTGCGCCCCGGTCGATGGTTGTGTTCGCGCCAATCTCAACGCCGTCCTGAATTATGACGCGGCCTGTCTGCCGTACCTTATAGTGCCCATTTGGCCCCATGGCGAATCCGAAGCCGTCTTGGCCGATGCGCGCGCCGGCGTGGACGATCACCCGGTTGCCGATAAGCGCGTGCGTGATCGATGCGCCCGGCCCAACGAAACAATCGCGGCCTATGGCGACGCGGTATCCCACCACCGCGCCTGCCGCGATCCGTGTGCCACGGCCGATTTGCGCTTCAGGTCCAACGATTGCGCCCGCCTCGATGACCGCTCCGTCTTCAATTCTGGCACTCGCGTCAACAAGCGCTGAGCCGCCCGCGGCCTCGCTCCCAACTTTTGGGTAACCCGCATCCGGAAAGAAGAGTTCGAGCGACTTTGCGAAGGAGCGGTAGGGATCCTTGGAAATAAGAGGCACGGTGGACGCGGGCACGCTTTCCGCCGAGCCTGGCGCGACAAATACGGCTGCGGCTCGGGTTTCCGTGAGCGCTGCCAGGTACTTCCGGTTCTCGAAAAAGGAAACGTCGTGGCTCCCCGCGTCGTCGAGTGCCTTCACGGCGCTGATCGGTTTGCCAGCCTCGGTTAAGAAACGTTCGGGAATTTCTGCGTCTGCGTAAGCAGCAAGTTCCGCAAGAGAATATGGCCCAGCTGGGGCCCAAAAGCCTGAATGATCCATGATCGTTACACTGAAAATGCTAAGCGGACCTTTGTCCGCTTAGCATTCCTTTGAAAGTTTCCGTGCTGCCCGGCAACCGCAGGCCGCCTGTGCCTAGAACCTGGTTGCCGCGCCGAACTTGAAGACTTCCGTTTGGTCGTATGCCTGCTTGAGGAGTGCATAGCCGAAGTCGGCGCGCAGCGGGCCGATAGGCGAGTTCCAGATCAAGCTCGCGCCAACCGATGCACGAACTGCGTCGTTGTCCTCGGTCCCGTTGAAGCAGTACTCGGGCTTCCCTGTTGTTGTGTTGAGGGTTTTGCCATTCACGATCCCACCCGGGCAGGCACCGTTGAAATTTCCTCCCAGATATTGCATCGCCAGCGCGTTTGCATCCGTGCCCCAGAGATTGCCGGCATCCGCGAAGATAGCGCCGCCGAAGCCCATATCGTCGGGAATGAAGGGCAGCGGGAAGCGAATCTCTGCTGTGGCGCAGTAGAAGTTCTTGCCGCCCAGGGAATCCCCGGTCAGAGGATCGCGTGGGCCGATGCCCATCGGCGCGAAGCCGCGAACGCACTCACCGCCTTTGTAGAAGTCGTCAACGGTGCGGATATACCCGCCGTTCCAGTTGAAGATGTTACCCGCCAAGCCACGTCCAACGAGGGTGAAGTCCCTCGTGAGAGGATAATAGGCCCGCACCTCGCCGACGGTGCGGAGGTAGTCGATGTCGCCACCTGCCCCAGCGAGGTCTTGCGAAACGGAGACGAAGACACCGCGGGACGGGTTCTTACGATTGTTGCGGGTATCCCAGATCAGCCCATATCCGACCGAGGAGGTGATCGCAGATCCCTGAACTTCGTACACGGCCAAAGGCGCATCCAAATCGAGGCTGTAGATATCCTCGTACTTGAACGTGTAGTTGGTATTCAGCCACACATTGTCGAGAAGGCCAAAGCCGAAGCGGAGGCTGCCGCCGGTGTTGAAATCCTCATAGCCCGCAGTGGAGTACCCAGTGTCCGACTTGTAATCCGCGTTGCGGACGAATGCGTCGACGCCGAGCGAGAGGTTCCGGTCGAGGAAACGCGGCTCAGTCCAGCTGGTATCGAGGCCATAGCTCACCTGGCTGCCTGACAGTTTAACCTGCACGTACTGGCCAGTGCCCATGAAGTTACGTTCGCTGTAGGTGACGTCTCCGATGACGCCCTCGGCCGTCGAGTAGCCCGCGGAGAAGGATAGCTCACCCGTGGATTGCTCTGTGACGTTGATGTTGAGGACGACACGGTCGCCAGCCGAACCAGGTTCCTTGTTGATTTTGACGTCCTTGAAGAAGCCGAGACCCATGAGGCGCATACGGGCTTGGTCGACCATAACCTTGTTGTAGGCGTCTCCTTCTGCGACCCGGAATTCGCGCCGGATAACGTAATCTTCCGTACGGAAGTTCCCCACCACGTTAATGCGCTCAATATAAACGCGCGGCCCCTGCTCAACCACGTAAGTCACGCCGACCGTCCGGGAAACCGGATCGCGATTGATCCTGGTGCGAACCTGCCCGAAGGCGTAACCTTGCTGGGCAACCGCAACGGTTAACGCTTCGGTGGTCTTCTCGATCGCATCTGCATTGTAGATTTCGCCCTGGTGGGTCAGAAGCCTACCTTGCGCGGCCGCGGTGTTGAACTCTGGCAGCGTCGTTTCGATGTTGATCGCGCCGAAATCGTATCGCGGTCCCTCGTCAAGCGTAAAGGTCAGGAAAAAGCCCTTGCCCTCGCGGTCCACGTCTGCAACAGCCGAGACGACCCGCATATCGGCGTAGCCATTCTTGATGTAATAGCGGCGCAGGAGTTCGCGGTCGAGGTTGAACCGGTCCGGATCGTAGACCGAGGTCGGCTTCAGAAAGTCCATGAAGCTCGACTCGGTCGTTGTGATGATGCCGCGAAGCTCGGTGTCGGAGAAACTTTGGTTGCCGATGAAGTTGATGCCCGCCACTTTGGTCTCGGGCCCTTCGCGTATCTCGAAAACGAGGTCGATTCTGTTGTGATCGAGCTGGATGATCTGGGCATCCACCTGTGTCGCGTAATAGCCTTGGCGGCGGTACACGTCGAGAATGCGCTGCACGTCAGCCTGCACGCGGGCACGGGAATAGAGCGCCCGGGCCTTGAGCTGCACTTCCGCGCTCAACGTATCAGTCTTGACCTCGCTGTTCCCTTCGAAGGCCACCCGGTTGATGATCGGGTTTTCCACAACCGAAACAACGACCACGTTCCCATGCAGGTTCAGATGGACGTCTTGGAAAAGGCCCGTTGCAAACAGCGCGCGCAAGCTCTCGTCGGCTTTATAGCCATCGTACTTTTCGCCCACCGCAAATTTCAAATAAGTACGGACGGTTTCAGGTTCTATGCGGCTGTTGCCCTGGACTTGGATGTCCCGGATCACCGTTCCGTTTTGTGCAAACGCATTTATCGGCTGTATCGTCGCGGTTGTAAGTGTCACCGCGAGAACAGCCGCAAGAATTGTGAGGGCCGCATGAACCCTTCGGATTATGCTCTTGCGCAGCATCGATTTAATTGCCCCTCTAACGCCGGTTCGCCAACTCAGCATGTCACACGGCAAGTGACTAGCACTTTGTGACGCCAAGGTGGCTTTACCCCACCCTTTACCCAACTTCGCAGTCTGCCTGTTGCCCCCCGGCATCACGCAGCCACTAAGGTAGAATCCCCTATACTTGCTACTTCTGGCAAGAGCTCGCGATTGTCGGCGCAGGCGGCTTGCCTCTCCATACCTCAGCAAGGTTATTCCACGTCACAAAAACCATTAGCATGAGAAGCAGAGCGAAGCCAAACTGAAATCCGGCTTCCTGCGCTCTTTGACTCAATGGCCTGCGGAGTATGGCTTCTGCGCCATAGAACAAAAGGTGGCCGCCATCCAAGACCGGAATGGGAAAGAGATTAAACAGCCCGACGCTCACCGAGATGAACGCTATAAGCGGAATCAGGTTGACGAACCCTTGCGACGCAAAAGTCTTTGAAATTTCGGCGATTTTGACAGGACCGCCGAGCGAACTCGCGCAGGCGTTGCCCCGGAACAGCTGACCGAGAAACTGGAAGGGACTCTCGACGATGCGCCAAGTGCGCCGGAAGCCCTCTGCCGTTGCCATGAGCAAATCCGCCCTGACGATTTTTGCATTGGCGGGGTTCGTAGTGCCCAGAACGCCGATCCTGCCAATGCACTCGCCCTCGGTAAGCTCCGGGGTCGCTCTCAGATCGACAGTCTTGCCGCCGCGCTCGACTGCAATGTCGATTGGAGAGCGTGCGTTGAGCACCACATAGGAGCTGAAATCCTCGAAACTTCTGATGGGCTCGCCGCCAACCGAGAGGATTTTGTCCCCTTTCTGGAACCCGGCTTTCTCCGCCGGCGTGTTGTGATCCACGCACAGGATTTCCGCTTGTTGATAGACGATCCCGGTCCAGAGCACCATTCCCGTGAAGATCGCGAGGCCCAAAAAGAAATTTGCGAACGGCCCCGCCAGCACGACGAGCGTCCGCCGCCAAAGCGCTGCCGTGTGGAAGTTGCCCTGGCGCTGGGCTGGCGTGAGCTTTTCGAGGTCCTCCGCTGAAGGAAGGCTGGCAACGTTTTCGTCGCCTTTGAACTTCACGTAGCCGCCGAGCGGAATCCAGGCAACGCGCCAGCGTGTGCCGCGCTTGTCCTTGAAGCCGGCGATCTCGGGGCCAAAGCCGACCGAAAACGTCTCGACGGTTATGCCGAGCGCGCGCGCGGCGAGAAAGTGTCCGAGCTCGTGGACGACCACCACCACGCCTAGCACGATCAAAACCGGCACCGTCCACCAGAAAATCTCGACGATTGCAGAGGATAAGAGTTGAGGCATCATTTCACAAAACCTTCTCGCGCGGGGAGCCTCGAGGGCTCGAGCGTTCGCGCCGCCGTCTCGGCAAATGCATTTCTGTTTGCGGCGCGGTAGCCTGTGCTGAAGGCGCCATACTGCATACTTTAGGAGCTAGAACCTGCACTTGCAGCGTCAAGGGGTGCGAAGCGAGATTCACCAACGAGCGCGCCGGCAATTCGCCGGGCTTGCTTATCGAGATACATCACATTGTCGAGGTTGTCCGGGGTAACGCCTGCAAGCTCGCTCACCGCCCTTGCCAAGGTCTGCTCGACGGTGGCGGCGATGGCGGGAAAGGCGATGGAGCGGGCGAGGAACGCTTCCACGGCGACCTCATTGGCGGCATTGAGGACCGTCGCCGCCGCTCCGCCCGATTTCAACACTTCCTTTGCAATTCTCAAAGCTGGGAAGCGTGCTTCGTCCGGCTCCTCGAAGGTCAAAGTTCCCACGGCCGCGAGATCGAGCCGTTTGATTGCATCGGCGGGCAGGCGCGCGGGCCAGCCAAGGCTGTAAGCTATGGGAGTGCGCATGTCGGGAAGGCTGGCTTGGGCGATGACGGAACCGTCGCAGTAATAGACCAGCGCGTGGATGATGGATTGCGGGTGGACGATTGCCGAAAGCTGATTGGCGCGCACGCCAAAAAGATGGAATGCCTCAATCAGCTCCAGGCCCTTGTTCATCAGCGTGGCGCTGTCGATGGTGATTTTCTGTCCCATCGCCCAGTTGGGGTGCTTGAGCGCGTCTTCCGGCCGCGCGGCGGCGATCCGTTCGCGCGTCCACGTCCGGAACGGGCCGCCGGAGGCGGTAAGAACGATCCGCTCGACGTGCTTGGCGCCGGGCTCGTCCAAGGCTTGAAAGACGGCCGAATGCTCGGAATCGACCGGCAGCAGCGTTGCCCCATGGCGCGCCGCCTCGCTCATGAACAGCGGTCCAGCCGATACGAGGCATTCCTTGTTGGCGAGCGCGATAACCGTCCCCTGCCGCAGCGCTGTCAAGGCCGGCACGAGGCCGGCCGCCCCGACGATTGCGGCCATGATAATGTCGGCGGGGCGATTTGCGGCCTCGATGAGCGCTTCGGGCCCCGCGCCGCATTCGATCCCCGTGCCGTCGAGCAGGCGCCGCAGTTCGCCCTCCTGGCGCTCATCGGCGAGTGCCGCGTATTCCGCATGGAGCGAAACCGCAAGTTCCGCAAGTTTGGCGGCGTTGCGGTTTGCGGCCAAGGCAACGGTTTGGAAGCGGTCCGGATTGAGGGAAAGAAGCTCCGCCGTGTTCAGCCCAATCGTGCCGGTAGCTCCCAGCACGCTGACGCGCCTTTTCTGCCCGCTTTGCTCCACAGCCCTAGAAGCATGTCCGTCTTTATACATCGCCGCTCCACACTCCCCAGCCGGGGCATCAAGTCACCAAATCAATAGCGCCCGGCCCGGGGCCAAGCGATCGTACATGACCGCGATAAGCCCAGCACCCATTGCCGCGAATACGAGGCCGTCAAGCCGGTCCAGCACTCCGCCGTGCCCAGGGATCAAACCGCTCGAATTCTTCACTCCAAAGGCACGTTTCAAGAAGGATTCGCCCAAATCGCCCGCCTGAGAGATAATTGCAAGGATAACGCTTACACAGGCCAATATGGGCACCGAGGTGTGGCCGAGCCAGAGCGCGAAAAGTGCGCCAGCCAAACAAGCGGCCAAGGCCCCGCCGATAAGGCCCGACCAAGTCTTATTCGGCGAAATGGTGGGCGCAAGCTTCAGCCCCCCAATCAGCCTTCCGGTGAAAAACGCACCCGTATCGGCCGACCAAACCACGATAAAGAGGTAAAGGATGGCGTGGAAGCCGTAATTGGGGTCCTGGCGGATCGCGATCAGCGCAATCGCAGGTAGTCCTGCGTAGTAGAAGCCCGCTGCGGACCACCAAGGATCGCTTTTTAGCCCCGCCCATTCATGCACCCAAAACGATATCCAGGTCGCACCGGCGATCACAAGCGCGGCAGTCCCCGGAAAGCCTTTGAGGGTAAGCACGCCCGCGCAAGCGACAGCCGCAACCTGCAGCAGGAAAATATTGTCGAAGTTCCGGCCGCGCACGACCCGGCACCACTCCCAGCTCATCAAGACCGCAAAGCAAAGGATCAGGACGCCGAAAGTCTCGGGCCCCACATAGGCGGCGGTGAGGCTGATCGCCACGAGAATAAGGGCGGAATTAAACCTGAGTACCAGTTCTGAACTTATAGGCTTCGCCATTTTTTCCTTGCCCGATAAGTCCGTCTCCGGGGCTCGCACATCCGCTAACTTGCGAGGCCGCCGAAACGGCGTTCGCGCTGCTGGTAAGCCGCTATCGCACTTTCGAGAGTTTGTCTTGTAAAGTCAGGCCAAAAATTATCAACGAATAAAAACTCAGAGTAGGCGCACTGCCAAAGCAGAAAGTTGCTGATGCGGTGCTCGCCGCTGGTGCGGATGATGAGATCGGGGTCGGGAATCCCTGCGGTGTCGAAATGTGACGCAAAAGCCTCCTGCGTGATATCCTCAACTGCAAGCTCACCCGATTTCACTAGCTCCGCCACGCGCTTAGCCGCACGGACGATCTCGTCCCGGGCGCCATAGTTGAACGCAATAATCAGCTGAAGCCCGGTGTTGCTGCTGGTCAGTGCAACCGACTCGCGAAGCATCTTCACGATTTCGGGCGGCACCTTATCCTCGGTGCCGATGATTCGGAGTCTTACGTTATTTTCATGAAGTTCGGCCAGGTCGCGGCTGATAAAGCGCTTCAAAAGCCCCATGAGGTAGGTCACCTCCATGGGTGGGCGCTTCCAATTCTCCGAGGAGAAGCTGAACAGCGTAAGATAGGAGATGCCCGCATCGGCTGCGGCGCGCACGCACTCTTTCGTGCTTTCCACGCCCCTGCGATGCCCCTCCGTCCGAGGCAGGCCCCTTTGCGCAGCCCAGCGGCCGTTGCCATCCATGATTATCGCGACATGCTTCGGGCAGGGACGCTGCTTATCGGGCGCGACGGCGTGTTCTTGTAATCTCACAGTAGAGCCACCTATACCTCTCCCTCGCTAACCGGCCGGGTTGGGTTCCCCTGAGTTGCGCTTGGAAGCGAGCGAAACCCCGCGGATAAGACGTTTCTGCTTCCGCGCCGCGGAAATCAAGCCCGCCGTTAGAACCAAGGCAACTTTTTAGATGGTGCCTGTGCCGCGGAGGGTACTAGCGCTCCGCGGGAAGTCCTGACCGCATCGGCGTCATCCCGGAAATGCCGCAAGGCGTTATCCGGGATCGTCTCATACGCTGACGCCGGCACTTTTGGCGATCCCGGATAAACGCCAACGCGTTTTCCGGGATGACGGCATTGCGGGCTCGCAATGCGCGTCAGAACTTGCTGCCGCCTGTACTAGAATCAAAAAGTTGCTAGTACCCCTGGTCCGCGGGAAGTCCTGTCTGAACGCCAGCCGCATGTGGGGCAGGATTTCCCGCGGGGCGTAGAGCGCTACACCTGCATAATTTCCTGCTCTTTGGCGGCCAGGAGCCCATCTATCTCTTTGATCGTCTTGTCCGTGAGGTCCTGAACCTTGGTGTGCAGCTTACCGCTCTCGTCCTCGCTGATCTTGCCGTCTTTTTCCAGCTTCTTGATCTGGTCCATGCCGTCCTTGCGGACGTTGCGGACGGCAACGCGGGCGTGCTCGGTGTATTTCTTCGCGATCTTTACGAGCTCGTTGCGCCGCTCCTGGTTGAGTTCGGGAATGGGCAAGCGAAGGGTTAGGCCATCGATCACCGGGTTCAGCCCGAGATCGGACTCACGGATGGCCTTTTCGACGCCCGAAAGGTTGCTCTTGTCCCAGACCTGCACCGTAATCAGCCGCGGCTCGGGCGTGTTGACCGACGCCACCTGGTTGATCGGCATTTTCGCCCCGTAGGACGTGTTGACCATCAGCGGGTCGAGAAGGGTCGTGCTCGCGCGGCCAGTGCGTAAGCCCCCGAACTCCCCCTTCAGGGAGTTCACGGCCCCCTTCATGCGCTTTTCAATTTCGTGGTTATCGAAGTTGCCGGTTGCCATCTCCGTCCCCTTTGTATTGTTGCGATGGATCGTTGATCTGGAGAGAATTTAGGCTGCGGCATCGCTTCCAACAACGCTGCAGGCAGCCTCCCCGCGCATAACCTTTGCGATAGCACCAGTTTGGTGTAAAGAAAACACCACAATTGGAATCGCGTTATCGCGCGCGAGCGCTATGGCTGCCGCGTCCATGACTTTGAGGTCGCGGCGCAAAACCTCCGAAAACGTCAGCCGGCCGAAACGCTCGGCGTACGGGTTAATCTTTGGATCCTCGGAGTAGATGCCATCGACTTGCGTTGCCTTTAGTATCGCGTCGCAGCCAAGCTCCGCGGCCCTGAGAGCTGCGGTTGTGTCCGTTGTAAAGAACGGATTGCCGGTGCCGCCCGCAAGCACTACCACACTGCCGGCATCGAGATCTCTGCTGGCCTCGTCGCGCGTAAACGTCTTACACACCGTAGGAACCGGTAAGCCGGAATAGACTACGGCGGGCTGGCCCAGGCGCTTCAGGGTTTGCTCCATGGCAAGGCCGTTCATGACTGTGGCCAGCATCCCCATGAAATCGCCCTTGACGCGGTCCATGCCGCTGGCTGCTCCCGCCAACCCCCGGAAGATGTTCCCGCCGCCGACGACAATGGCTGGGCGGATGCCCTGCCGGCAGACCCCGGCGATATCGGCGGCTATGGCATCGAGCGTTGCAATGTCGATGCCGTAGCGCCCGCTTCCCATGAGAGCCTCGCCCGAGATTTTAATCAGCGGACGCGTATAGGGTAGTGGGGGCATTGTTTCCTCCGCGGCAGAACGCTAAAGCACGGTGAGCCTGAATGCACGGCTCAGCCCGCCGTAGTAATCCAGGGGAAACTTGCGCTCAGCTTGCATTCCTGGATTGCCCGGCGGAGTTTTACCCCGGACCGGTCCGGGGCTCGCAACGGCGGCGATTGCAAGTTAGCGTGCGGGAGCCAGGCTACTGCTTGCCGGCCGCCGCCGCTAC
>JBKQNN010000490.1:0-4989 GCA_052145975.1 Rhodomicrobium sp.
AGGGGACGCCCGAAATACCGTCTCCGCATACGGAATGTGCCGCAGCCTTCCCCGCATAGCCGTTAGCCAGCGCGGAGGCGTCCTCGCCATCGGTCAGGATCACCGCAATCGGCGTGTTGACCTTCACACCCTCCGTCCCGGCCGGCACCAAAATCCTGCCGAGCCTGCCCTCCTCCACCGCCTCGATTTCCATCGTGGCCTTGTCGGTCTCGATCTCGGCGATGACGTCGCCCGAGCGCACCTCGTCGCCTTCGGACTTCACCCATTTGGCGAGCTTGCCCTCTTCCATCGTCGGCGACAGCGCTGGCATCAAAACTTGTGTCGGCATTTCTACCTCTAAAGGCGGCGATCCGACGCCGGAATTAAGGGGGCTCGCGATTTGGATGGCCGGGACGAGCCCGGCCACGGCAACTGTTTATCTCAGCACATCGGTGTAAAGCTCGCGCGCGCCGGGCTCGGGATCGCGCTGGGCGAAATCGGCCGCCTCGTTCACGACGGCGCGGATTTCCTTGTCGATGGCCTTGAGGCCATCCTCGTCAGCGCGCCCGCTCTCCAAGAGCCGCGTGCGCACCTGCAAGATGGGGTCGTGCTCCTGACGCATCTTGTCCACCTCCTCTTTCGAGCGGTACTTGGCCGGATCGGACATCGAATGCCCGCGATAGCGGTAGGTAAGCATTTCTAGAATATACGGCCCCTTACCCTCGCGCGCGTGCGCCACGGCCTTATCGCCCGCCGCCTTTACCGCGCGCACGTCCATGCCGTCCACCTGCTCGCCGGGGATCTTGAAGCTACAACCTCGCTGCGACAAGTCGGTCATCGCGGAAACGCGGTCGATGCGGCTACCCATGCCGTATTTGTTGTTCTCGACCACATAGATCACCGGCAGCTTCCACAGCGCCGCCATGTTGAACGCCTCGTAGACCTGGCCCTGGTTCGCAGCACCGTCGCCGTAGTAAGTGAGGCAGACGCGGCCATTGCCACGGTATTTGTCAGCCAGCGCCAGCCCCGTGCCGAGCGGCACCTGGGCGCCAACGATGCCGTGGCCGCCGTAGAACGCCTTCTCCGCCGAGAACATGTGCATCGAGCCGCCCTTGCCCTTGGAATAGCCGCCGCGCCGCCCGGTTAGTTCCGCCATGACACCCTTGGGGTCCATGCCGCAGGCCAGCATATGCCCGTGATCGCGATAGGCGGTGATGACCTGATCGCCCTCCCCGATCGCCATCTGCATGCCCACCACCACCGCCTCCTGGCCGATGTAGAGGTGGCAGAATCCGCCGATCTGGCCCATGCCGTAAAGCTGGCCCGCCTTCTCCTCGAAGCGGCGGATGAGGAGCATCAGCCGGTAGGCGCGCAGCTCATCCTCGAGGGACAGCTCGGGCGGGCGCCTGACCGGGCTTGGCTCTTGAGGAAGATCGTCGAGCATGGCTGGCCCTTTCCGAAAAGCCTAAGCTGCGGCTTATTGAAGCAGTTGGCGCCTATCTGGTTCTGCTATAATTGTTTTTCCAGGGGGCTGCCAGCCGGCCATCTCGCAGAAGCGAAAGCCGCCGCAACCCTCCACCGGTGCGCGAACCTCCGGAGCGATCCATTGCAATATCAATACCTTGGCTTGGATTGCTTGCCGCTTGCCTGCTGCTCGCAGCTATGACGAGACCGCGCCCCTGCTATTTCTCGCCGTTCACGATCACGATATCGGTGGGCCGGGCGAGGTCCAGAAGCGAGCGGGCCTGCTCATCGAGGAGCGAAGAGTCGGCGGGTTTATCCTTGAGCAGAGCCGCGTCGCGTTCGAGCTGGGCGTGCTCGCCCTTGAGCTGGGCCAGCTCCTTGGTCAGCGCGTCGACGCGGGCATGAATCTGGCGGTTGGCGACGAGCCCGTGCGCGCCACGGACGGCCTCGGAGGCCACATAGCCTATGAGTCCCAACAGCACCAGAAATAGGATGAACTGCCGCATTCGCCGCCCCGCTCCGCTAGCCATCACAGCCCCTCTTTGCCAGCCACGATAGCGCGGCAGAGGTTAGCAGATGGTTAATTTGCAAGCGTGAACATGAGGGCGGCGGCATAGCGAGCGGCGGGCAAAGCGCTTGACGGCGGCATGAAAGGGGTCATTCGAACGTTAACATCCATTCCAGCCACAGCCTCCACATGGGGGCGGAGGGCTTGGGTGGCTCCGGTTTCTGCCAGTCCGGCAGGCGCTGCTGGGTAAGCTGCATGATGACCTCCCATCCCTTCATTATTTTTGTCTCGTCCGGCTTTTTGTCTATGAGGATGAGCTCCTTGGGAAACGGGCCGTGCCGCACCGCCAGCATCAGCTTGATCCAGTCGAAAGGCGCTTTCTCCTCCAGCTTCCCGTCCTTGAAAGCGATGAGCTCCCTTATGCCAGGCGCGACGAAAGGGGTGCCCCCGCTCTCAAGCTCGGCCGTAACCTTCGCCCTGGCGCGGCCCTGGCTAGCCTGATAGAGTTCCCGCAGAAGGATTGCCGTCCATCCTGCCTTGCCCATCGCGGTGCCTCTACCCTTCATGTCGTCTTTATTCAAATCGAAAGCCTCGTGCGCAACGCTGCGGTAGCCCGCATTGAAAGTTTCGGTGATGGTCTGCGTCTGGACCATGGGCGGCATCCCGGGTATGGGCGGCATCGGCGGCATGGACGGCGTCTGGACCATGGAAGGCATCTGAGCCATGCGGTTCCATTTCTCCCTCTCCTCCACCTTCGCGTGCCGTCCGGTTTGATCCCAGTTATCGTTTAGAAGCTTCAAAAGCTCGCGCTCGGCGATCTTGAGCCAGCTTTCGATCTGCTCGATATCCTCCTTGAACTTCCAATATGCCGAAAAAACTACGGGGATAACGGCGGCGCACAGGATGACTGCGGGCACCAGAGCCCAGGGCCATCCGGAGCCGCCGAAAAGCCGGATGTCAGGCCTTCTGCTAAGGAGATTGTCGGCCACGATAGGCAAGGCGATCATTGCCGCGAAAATCGCAATGGCCTTAGTTTGCTTGTACATGAGTATGCGCTCCATGCGGAACGGTTGCGCGGCCGCCCCCCACACGATTACGGCGGGCATTATGATCTATTTTAATCAAAAATTCGTTTAGCGCCCGTTTCGGCTGCCGGGAGGCGCCAAAGGTGCTAGACCGGGCTTCACGGCTTTTTGTTAGTGCGTTACACCGGATTGTGCATTAGTTGTTTGCGAGACAACTTTCGGGGGAAATTGGCATGACGTTCAAAAACGCAGGTCTTGTTATCGCGCTGGTTCTGGCCACCGCCGGCGGGGCCGCTGCTGCACCGCTTCCGCATCCGAACGGGCTTGCAGATGGAGCCGGCCTCACGCAGCAGGTGCGCCATCGCCGCTATGTGCACCACTGGTACGGCTACTGGCGCCATTGCCCCTATTGGTACGAGCAGAATTTGCTGGGCGAATGGCGCTTGTTCTCGCCATGCAGCAGCAGGGTAACCACGCACGCCTTTTAGCGCTCGCTGCTGCGCCCAGGCTAGATCGCCCTTCCGGAAACGGAAGCCTTGCTCACGATGCGGTAACGCAGCGCGGGCAAGGCAAGCTTGCGCATTTTTTGCTTGAGGAAATTCAGTTGACGGCGCCCGGCCGAAGCCAAATATGACTTAGATCCCGGTGGAGGGCGCTACCCGGAGTTAAACTGGAATGTCAAAATTGGAAAAGCCGGGCCTTGAGCCGATGCAGCCGGCGGGAACGATTTTTCCAATCGTAGGCATCGGCGCCTCTGCGGGCGGCGTCAGCGCCTTGCAAGACTTTCTCCACGAAATTCCGCCCGACACAGGCGCGGCCTATGTCGTGATTGTCCATCTTGCGCCAGCGCATACGAGCGAGCTCGCGGAAATTCTGGCGCGCAAGGCGAACATGCCGGTCCAGCAAGTCGACAGCAAGATGACGCTGGAGCCGGATAACATTTATGTTATTCCGCCAAACCGCCGGCTTGTTATCGCCGATCGTGAGATCGACAGCCTGACATTCGACCAGCCCCAGGGGCGGCGCTCTCCAATCGATCAGTTTTTCCGGTCGCTTGCTGACCAGCAGGGCGACGCGTTCGCCGTGGTCTTGACCGGCGCGGGTTCGGATGGAACGGTTGGCGCCAAGGCCATCAAGGAGGCCGGCGGGCTTGTTCTCGTGCAAGATCCCAATGAGGCCGAATATTCTTCCATGCCCCGCAGCGCAATCGCGACCGGGCTTGCCGATGTCGTGCTGCCGGTGCGCGAGCTCGGGCGTCAGCTCGTGGAGCTTATCAAAGCCAAGGCACATGTCCCGGGAGAGGATTTTACCGCGAGCGACGAGGAGACGATCCACCGCATTCTGGCCTACCTGCGCTCCCGCACCACCCACGATTTCTCGCGCTATAAGCGTTCCACGATATACCGCCGCCTTGCCCGGCGAATGCAGATCGGCAGGGTAGACACTATTCCCGACTATTTGGTTCTCCTGAAGCGTAAGCCCGAGGAGGTCGAAAATCTTTTCCACGACCTGTTGATTTCCGTGACCACCTTCTTCCGCGACCCGGCCGCATTCGATGTGCTGGCCAAAAGCGTCATCCCGAAACTGTACGAAATGGACGACTCGGACGGACCCTTCCGTGTCTGGGTGCCCGGCTGTGCCAGCGGGGAGGAAGCCTATTCGATCGCGATGCTCTTCGCCGATGAGGCAGTCCGGCATGAGACGAAGAGGGAACTATTGATTTTCGCAACCGACCTCGATGGCCCGGCTTTGGCTATTGCGCGGGATGGGAGCTATCCGTTTGCAATAGAAGCCGATCTGGGTGAGGCGCGGCTGCGGAAGTACTTCACGAAGGAAGCCGATCGCTACCAAATCCGGCGCGAGATCCGGGAGACGGTTCTGTTCGCCAGCCACAGCCTGCTCAAAGACCCGCCGTTTTCCAAGCTCCATCTCATATCCTGCCGCAACCTTCTGATTTATCTAGAAAAGGAACTCCAGCAGCAGGTGCTGTCCACATTCAATTATGCGTTGAGG
>JBKQNN010000491.1:0-11886 GCA_052145975.1 Rhodomicrobium sp.
GTTTTCAGCGACGGGCCGTTCTTCGATCTCGCGAAGCGGCGTGTTGGATTTGAACCGGGTTACGATCCGGCATCCAGCCGCATCGAGCTTGGCCCACCACTCGTAATCGTAATAGCCGAGGTCGAAAACATATGTCGCGCCCGCCTCGATAGGCATGTCCTTCGCCGCGGTGATATCGTTCACATTGGCCGCGGTAACGGCCATGTAAACCGGGCATACTGCATCCGCATCGTAGATGATATGCGCCTTGGCACCGCACACGCCGGCAGAGAAACGTGCCCAGTCCTTGCTCAACTCGTTCAAGTGAAGGCTGGTGGAATCAATGAGATAAACCGTATCTTCGAGCGCGCGGCGCAAACCCCGGTGCGCTTGCTTCATGAGCGTCGAGAACAGCCCCGCGAACACCGCAACCGGTCGCGACGCATTCGCATCGGCGAGCGTCGAACGTTTCACCGGCTTGGCGTGCACGTGATAAAGCCGCGCCTTGTGGCTCTCAAGCCCGCACTCGATCTCGCGCAAGCTCACCGCGCCCGCAAGCTGGCCGTAGAGCAACGCATTCAACTGGTCTCGCATGCTTAGCGACCTGACGCCCTTGTCGCCCCCATGCTCCTGCACAGACTTCTCGAACCAGCCCCAGGGAACATACTGCAAAATCCCGTGATAGACGCTATTCTTATGCCGCATGGCATTGATCCCTTTTCGTGTCCAGACCGTCGCGAAACGCCTGGACGGGAGTAGAATCAATGTCATGCGCCGGGTCCACAAAAATAAACCGGACAGCCGTGGGCTTGACCCGGCCATCCAGACACACTCACAACTTTGCGTTTCTTCATGGATGGCCGGGTCGAGCCGGGCCATGACAGCAGGAGATGACGGCATCGTTTCACCCAGAAGGGCCGGCCGCCCGGCCGGTGCGGAACTCACAATGACGGCGAGCGGTCAAGACTTACGACCGTTTGGTATTAGAGCCCCGCTTTTGATTCCATCAAAAGCGGATAGGCTCTAGGATGCTTCTAGTAACGCCTGAATGTGCGCCGCCACCGAGCGGCTAAGCGCGGTTAGGTCATATCCACCCTCCAGCAGGGAAACAAGCCGTCCTCTGCAGCGTTCCCGGGCCACATCTATCAACTTTCGGGTAATCCAAGCGAAGTCCTCTTCGACGAGGTTGATGTTGGCCAGCGGGTCGGCGCGATGGGCGTCGAAACCGGCGGAGACGACAATCAGGTCGGGCGCATGCCGCCGCAAGGCAGGTAGGATGACTGATTCGTAAGCCTCGCGAAACTCGGTTCCTCCATCCCCGGCCCGGAGCGGGGCATTAACGATATTCCCCTTTTCGCCGCGTTCGGCGATGCTGCCCGAACCTGGATACAGCGGCATCTGATGGGTCGATCCGTAAAAGAAGGACGGACGCGCCCAGAACATCGCCTGTGTGCCGTTGCCGTGATGGACATCGAAATCGACGACCGCCACGCGCTCGGCTCCGTAAGCCGCCTGCGCATGAAACGCTGCAATCGCGGAATTGTTGAACATGCAGAAACCGCCGGCCCTTCCAGGTTCGGCGTGATGGCCCGGTGGCCGCACAAGGCAAAAGGCGTTCGCGGCCAAGCCCTGCATCACCTCGTCGACGGCCTGGATACCGGCGCCCGCCGAACGCAACGCGGCATTCCAGGAGCCTGGCGACATAACCGTATCGCCGTCGTCGAGCGGAATAAGCTCCTTTTTCGGCTGGGCGCGCTCCAGAAAGTCGAAATAGGGCTCCGTGTGCGCCCGCACAATCTGCTCGCGCGAGGCGCACGGCGCTTCGACGCGATGGAGATTTTGGAACGTCTCGCCCGACAATACCCTGTCGATTGCCTTGATCCGGTCTGGACGTTCCGGGTGCCACTCGCCGGTGTCGTGGTCCAGGAAGGAATCGTGAGTAATGTAGAGCGTCGACATCGAGTTCCTCAACCGGCGGGCTTGCTAACCAGAGCTTTCAGGGAGACCGGCGGCTTGCTGTCCTCCGGTACGAAGAAGTCAGGGGCCAAATCTTCGCTCGGGTCTATACGATAATGGTCGAAGTCGCGCTTGCCGTTCTCCCAGAGCACCGTGTCGTCGATACAGAAGTTTCCGGTGAACTCGCGCGATGGCTTGGTGAGGATGACGTGCGCGGCATCCGCCAGGATGTCGGCTTTTCTACTTGCGCGCATGAGCTTATCCCCGCCGAGCAGGTTGGCGACGGCAGCGGTTGCGATGGTGGTCCGGGGCCAAAGCGCATTGACCGCGATGCCATGCGCTTTCAATTCGGCTGCCATGCCGAGCACGCAGAGGCTCATATTGTACTTGGCGATGGTGTAGGCGACGTGCGGCGCGAACCATTTTGGATTGAGGTCGAGCGGCGGCGAAAGCATCAGAATATGCGGATTCTCCGCCTTCAGAAGATGGGGGATGCACATTTTCGAGGTCAGGAAAGTGCCGCGGCCGTTGATCTGGTGCATCAGATCGTAGCGCTTCATGTCCGTTTGCACCGTGGACGTCAGGCTGATCGCGCTCGCATTGTTGATGCAGACATCGATGCCGCCGAAATGCTTGACGGTCTGTTCGACGGCCGCCTGCACCTGATCCTCGAAGCGGATATCGCACAGGATGGGCAGCGCTTTTCCGCCCGCCTGCTCGATCTCCGCGGCGGCGGTGTGGATGGTTCCCGGCAATTTCGGGTTTGGATCGCCGGTTTTGGCGGCGATTGCAATGTTGGCGCCGTCCCTGGCTGCGCGTAACGCGATTGCCAAGCCAATGCCGCGGCTCCCGCCGGTTATGAAAAGTGTCTTCTTGTTGAGCATTCCCATTCCCTGTCTTCCTTATCGAAGTCCCCCCTCACTCTGTCTCCCTCCCCGCCAACTCGCCTTGGCGAGCTGGCATCTCAGCGTGGCCGCATCAGCAAGCGGATGCGGCTGGGAGAGAGGACCCTAGAATTGTCCTCTTGCCTCAACGAGAGGCCGCAGCCTCTTCCCCCTCTCCCCTTGGGGAGAGGGCTGGGGTGAGGGGGTCTTCCTTATTGAGTCTTAGGCGCTTTACGCAAAAACGCCTCAAACGCGGCGATGGCCTCCTTCGATTTGATGCGCTCCAAGAACAGAGCGCCTTCCTGCTCCATGCGGCTCTTGATTGGCGCGGGATCTCCCTTGAGAAGCCGCCTGGAAATCCGCACCGCTTCGCGCGGCTTCGCAGCCAGCGCTTCCGCCGCCGCAAGCGCCGTGCTCTCAACCGCTTCCGGCGGTACGACATGATTGACGAGGCCCGCCTCCCTCGCACGGTCCGCCGTGAAGGGCTCGCCCATGACCAGAAGCTCAAACGCGCGGCAGTGGCCCATGAGCCTTGGCCCGAGCAGGCTGGAGGCTGCCTCCGGGATCAGCCCAAGATTGACGAAGGGCGTCTGGAACACCGCGCGAGGGCTGGCGAATACGAGGTCGCAATGCATCGTCAAAGTCGTACCGATGCCCACAGCCGGGCCGTCGACCGCAGCGATAAGCGGCTTTTCGCGCTCCGCCAGCGCCTGAAGGAAGGTAAAACCGTCGAGGCCGCCGCCTTGGCCTGCGGTGAGGAAATCCATCACATCGTTGCCGGCGCAAAAAATGCCGGGCTGGCCGAGAATGACCGTAACGGCGACGCCATCGGCGGCATCCCCGGCCCGGAGTGCCTCCGCCAGCGCCTTGTACATCTCGCTTGTCAGCGCATTCTTCTTCTCGGCCCGGTTGAGCCTGACCGTTTGTACGGCGCCCTGTACCGCGATCCCGACATGACCGCTCATAGCTATCGCGCTCCCAAGATCGAAACGGCCTGCATTACGGTCTCGTATCCGTGTGTCGCCGCATGTTTCAGCCCGTCCGTATCGCACATCAAGCTTTCGGCGAAGTGGCGTGCCTCCAGCGCGTGCGCGTTCGCATCCACGCCATAACCGCCGCGCGTGGCAGCCAGCGCTCCCTTGGCGAGCAAAACGCCGCCCGCCGCAAGGCCGAACAGCCGGTTGAACGGCGTTGCCCCGGCAAGGGCCGCGTCCTTGTTTCCGGCGAGCTGGCGCTGCATCCAAGCGCTCGTCTCCTCCAGCGCAGCGACGCTCGCTTCCATGCGTTCGCCCATATTCCCGAAAGCGGGCTCGTTCGATGCCTTTACGGCGCGCACCGTCTCTTTCAGCCCGGCAATGAAGGCTTGGACGGTCTCGCCGCCATTCGAGGTCAGCTTGCGCGTAACGAGGTCGATGGCTTGAATGCCGTTCGTGCCCTCGTAGATCGGGGCGATGCGCGCATCCCGGTAATACTGGGCGGCGCCGGTTTCCTCGATGAAGCCCATGCCGCCATGCACCTGGATACCCTCCGAAGCCACCTCGACGCCGATATCCGTCGAAAATGCCTTCGCAACAGGCGTCAGCAGGGCTGCTTCGGCGTGGGCGCGCCCGCGCTCGCCGGCGTCCGGCGAATGATGCGCGATATCCATCGCCACCGCGGTCGTATAGCAAATCGCGCGCGCCGCCGACGTTTTCACCTTCATGTTCATGAGCATCCGTTTGACATCGGGATGCTCGACGATCGCGGCCGAGGCATCCGGCGCCCCGCGTTCGCTCGCACCTTGCTTGCGCTCATGCGCATAGGCAAGCGCCTGCTGGAAGGCGCGCTCCGCAATGCCGGCGCCCTGCGTCGCGACGCCGATCCGCGCCTCGATCATCATGGTGAACATGGCTTTGAGCCCGCCATTCGGCTCGCCAACGATCCAGCCGGCGGCGCCACCCTCATCCCCGAAGTTCATGACGGCGGTCGGGCTGCCATGAATGCCGAGCTTGTGCTCAAGCTTTGCCGCGTAGGCGCCGTTGCGCGCGCCCAGCGAGCCATCGTCATTCACAAGGAATTTTGGGATCAGGAACAGCGAGATGCCCTTGGTGCCGGCGGGCGCATCGGGCAGCCGGGCCAGCACCATGTGGATGATGTTATCCGTAAGCGAATGCTCGCCATAGGTGATGAAAATCTTGGTCCCGGTAATCTTGTAGCTGCCGTCGCCCGCCGGGACCGCGCGGGTTTTGAGGAAGCGCAAATCGGAGCCCGCATGCGGCTCGGTGAGCTGCATGGAGCCCGTCCACTCCCCGGTCACGAGCTTCGGCAAATACTTCTTTTGCAGCTCCGCCGAACCGTGCGCGACAATCGCGTGGACGCCCGCCTGTGTCAGCAGCGGATTGAGCCCGAACGCCATGTTGGCGCCGTTCCACATCTCGGTGAGCGCCATGGCTAGGCCGAGCGGCAGGCCCTGCCCGCCATGCTCTTTCGGCACGGACACGCTGCCCCAGCCGGCCTCGACCCACTTGCGGTAGGCTTCCGCGACGCCATCCGGCATCAGCACCTCGCCATTCACGAGCCTGGCACCTTGGGTATCGCCGGCCCGGTTGGTGGGCGCAATCTCCTCCGTGGCGAAGCGCCCGGCTTCCTCCAAGATTGCACTGACGGTGTCCGTGTCCAAGTCCTCGAACAGGCCGCGCTCGACAATGCTGGATAGTCCCGCGATGTGGTTGAGCGTGAAGGCGATATCGGCGACAGGCGCGCGATAGGTCATCGATCCTCCCCAGAGTCTGCTTTGCTTTGATGAGGGCGCGCCGCCGCCTTTATGGCGTCCGGCGGCGCCCCAGCGCACGAAGCGTTACAGTAATCCGAAATTTGGCGGTGTAAAATCTGTTTGTACCGCCCGTACTGAGTTAGGCAGCTTCTATCCCACGCGCAATGCTAAAGCCCGAAGCGTCCAGGCGCGCGTTTGAAAGGGGAGGTTGATGGATGACACCATTTTATGGTATCAAGTCACATGCACGGGAAACACCGCAAGACGCTCACGGCCATTTTTGCCGATCCCGTCAAGTCTGACGTGCGCTGGGACGATATCGAGGCGCTTTTCATTGCTTGCGGCGCAGCGGTTTCCGAAGGACGCGGCTCCCGCGTGCATGTTTCGCTTAACGGAGTGGATGCGGTGTTTCATCGTCCGCATCCCCGGCCGGAAACGGACAAAGGCGCCTTGAAATCGGTGCGGCGGCTTCTTCGTGAGGCAGGAATCAAGCCATGACCACGCTTAGACATAAGGACTACATCGCTACCATCGAGGCGGACCCGGAAGCCGGCATCTTCCACGGCGAAGTGGTCAACACCCGCGACGTGCTCACCTTTCAAGGGCGCTCTCTGGAGGAGCTGACCCAGGCGTTCGCGGACACCGTCGCGGATTACGAAGAGTGGTGCCGCGAGCGCGGCAAGGAGCCAGAGCGGCCCTATTCCGGTAACTTGACGCTGCGAATGCCGCCGGAGTTGCACCGGCGGGTGGCGGAGGCCGCGGCGCGTTTGGGCAAGAGCCTGAACGGCTTCATAAGGGAGGCGCTTGAGCACGCCACGCATTGATGCGGGACAGTTGACTTCGGATGCCTTCCCAGCTGCCTTGTGGTAGGGTGCGCGAGATCGTTGTTTGGAGGGATTGCGATGCGTGCGCTTGCCATTCTCCTTTTTTGTTTTGCGCTGAGCGGCGCTGCGGGTGCGCAGCAGCAGTCGAGAGGCTGGCTCGGCGTCGAGATCAAGGACCTGACGAAGGAGGAGGCGGACGCGCTCGGCTGGGAAGGCCCGCGCGGTGCGAGGGTCGTCAAGCCGTTTCCTGGCGGGCCCGCGGAGAAGGCGGGGCTCCTCCCCGATGACATTCTGCTTTCGCTCGATGGTGTGGAAGTGGAGAACAAGGCGGCCATTGTCGCAGCGGTTAGCGGCAGGCGGCCGGACGTGGAAATCAAGCTCCGGCTGCTGCGCGGCGGCAAGGAGAAGCGGCTTTCGGTTACGCTCGGCGCGCTGCCGGTGGAGCAGGCGCGCGCGGAGCCGAAGGATCTGCCAATCCTGCAGCTCGACTCCGGCGGGCATATGGCGCTTGTCAGGGGCCTTGCCTTCACGCCTGACGGCAGGTTCATTGTCTCGGCGGGCGACGATAAGGTGATCCGCATCTGGGACTGGCGTGCCGGAAAAACCGTGCGAACCATCCGGGGCCAATCGGGACCGGGAGAGGAGGGTAAAAACTTCGCAATAGCGCTCTCGCCCGATGGGCGCTGGCTCGCGGTTGGAGGGTGGATGGATAAAACCGGCGCATCGGTTCCCTGTTGCGGCGATATCCGCCTCTACGACTTCGCCAGCGGCGATTTGAAGGCGATATTGAAGGGGCATAGCTCTGTCATAAAGGGGCTTGCCTTCTCGCCCGATGGCAGGCGGTTAATTTCGGGCAGCGGTCTTGGAGACCTTAGTGTCATCATCTGGGATGTAGAGACTAAGACTGTCTTGCACCGCCTCAAAGGCCATCGCGACGATGTTTATGCCGTGGGCTTCACGCCCGATGGCGCGCGGGCGGTGACGGGAAGCTACGACAAGACGCTCAGGCTTTGGAACGTGGCCGATGGCTCGCTTATCCAAGAGATGACGGGGCATAGCGAGAAGGTATTCAAGCTTGCCGTCTCGCCCAAGGATGGCAGTATCGCCAGCGGGGATTACAGCGGCGAAATCCGCCTCTGGGACGGCGAGACCGGCTTGCTCAAGAAAGTGTTCGCCAAGCAAAATGCGGGCGTAGGCTCGCTAAGCTTCTCGCCAGACGGCGGAACCCTAGTCTCGACCTGCGGAAACGGCCCGCCCTGCTCGAAGGAGCCGCAAATCGTTTGGGACATTTCCTCCGGGAAGAGAAGGCTGGAACCGGAGAAGCACGGCAATATCGTGATCGCGAGCGCCTTCTCGCCCGATGGCAGGCTCGTTGCGACTGCAAGTTCCGATGGAGAAATTAACCTCTGGAGCCCGGTGACCGGGGAGACGAAAGCGGTGCTGGAAGGCACCGGCCGCCAGACTTGGGCGGTGGGCTTTTCGGCGGATGGGAGCAGCATCGTTTGGGGGAACACCTCCGGCTATCGCGAGCACAACAGCCGTGGCCCGCTCGAAATGAGCTTGCGGTTGCCTGGCGCGGATGCGGCAGTTGCCGAGCCGGAGCCTATCAAAAGCCAAGAAGGCTGGGTCCGTGCCAAGGCAAGCTTTGGCGCCTTGTCTTTGCAGCACCGCAAGGGCGGCAATTACGGCTACGATGCCATCCTCAACGTTCTGAAGGACGGCAAGCCTACAGGGGCCTCCGTCGAGCGCGATTCAACCAATGGCTACCGCCATCTCGCTTATAGCTTCACACCCGATGGCACGCAGTTCGTCTCCTCCGGTGGCAATGGCTGGCTGACCGTCTACGGCCTCGACGGCAAGAAGCTTGGCAATTTCGTAGGCCATGAGGGCGATGTTTGGGCTGTCGCGGCTTCGCCCGATGGCCGTTTTCTCGTTTCGGGTTCGGACGACCAGACCGTGCGCCTGTGGAACCTCAAAACGCGCGAGCTGCTTGTCACGATCTTCAGGGGCACCGATGGCGAATGGGTGATGTGGACGCCGCAGGGCTATTATGCGGGCTCACCCGGCGCCGATAAGTTCGTGGGCTGGCAGGTCAACAAGGGCGTAGACAAAACCGCCGACTACGTCACCGCCGAGCAGCTCCGCAAGCATCTGAACCGGCCGGATATTGTGGCGAAAGCCATCCAGCTCGCCTCCGCCGCGGAGGCCGTGCGCAGCTCCCACGGCACGGAGTTCAAGCTTTCGGACCTGCTAGCCCGGCCCGCGCCGCGTTTGCGCATCCTGTCGCGCGCGGGGGAAAGGGTGGTGAATGCGCCAGGCAGCATCTCCGTGAAAATCGCACTCGACGGCACGCCCGACCCAGTGACGCGCATCCGCATCCAAGTCAACGGCCGCCAGCTCGACGACTTCCTGCCCGGGAATGGGCCGAAGTTCGAGCCCGGCCAGCATAGCTTCGACGTGCCCCTCGCCAAGGGCAAGAACACCATCGTGGTGACGGCGCTCAACGAAATCGGCTGGTCGAAGGTGCAAGACGGCACGCTCACGGTTGAGAGTGAGGGTACCGGCGACCTCGACAAGCGCGGCACGCTTTACATCCTTGCCGTCGGCGTCACCAAATATCCTGGCATCGCCACTCTCTGCAAGCCGAAGCCAAGCTGCGACTTGGCTTACACCGGCGAGGACGCCATCGCCTTCGCCGATAGCATGGAACAGCGCCTTGGCGCGCTGTTTGGCGGCAGGGTGGTGCGGCGTGTGCTGGTGAACGAGGGCAAGAGCGACGGCGCCCCCACCGCGGCGAATATTATCAACGCGCTGGGCATCCTGGCCCGCGCGCAGCCGAATGACACGGTGGCTGTGTTCCTCGCGGGCCACGGCATCAACGACGGGCCGAACTACCGGTTCGTCTCGACCGACGCCGCCTTCGCCGACGGCATGATCCTGCCCGCTTCGGTGGTGCCCTGGTATGCCATCGAGGAGGCCGTCGACAGCGCCAAAGGCCGGCGGCTGTTGTTCATCGACACATGCCATGCGGCCGGCGCCTACAACCAGCGGCTCGGCAACGCGGCCTATTACGCTAACATCCTGGCTTATTCCTCCGCGCGCTGGGACCAAGAGGCGCTCGAAAGCCCGGTGTTCAAGCACGGGCTCTTCACCCAGGCGCTGGTCGAGGCGCTCCGGGACGGCAAAGCCGACCTCAACCACGATGGGCATGTGGACACCGGCCAGTTGAACGATTATCTGCAAAAGCGCGTGCCGGAGCTGGCAAAGCCCCTCGATCACGAGCAGAACCCGCAATTCTTCAAAGGCCGCGATGCCGAGGTCTACACGCTCGCGGCGTTCAAATGAGCCTGCACTCTTGACGCGCACAACGTTTGGATGAAACTTACAGTCATGAGCAAGACATACTCTCCCGGTCTCGAAGCAGACGAGATTATCGGACGGCAGGTAGCAAAGGGGAACTTCGCGACGCCTGACGAGGCTGTCCGCGCAGGCGTGCTGATGCTGGAGGAACGCGAAGCGGAACTTCTGGAATTGCGCAAGCTCATCGACGAGGGGGACGCCGATGCCGCCGCGGGCCGCATCTACCTTTACGAGGATGCGCAGGAACTTGCAGCTGACATCGCCGCGCGCGGAGAAGCCCGATTAAGCAGAAAAAGTTGAGGCTTACGGCCCGCGCCAGGAGCGATCTCGATCAAATTTACGTGGCCTGCACCGCGCGCATTACCCCTCACCCCAGCCCTCTCCCCATGGGAGAGGGAGTCCCGCTGTGCCCGTTGAGAAGGCGTCCCCTCTCCCCTTGGGGAGAGGGACAGGGTAAGGGGTGGAACGCTATGCCTGTGCCTCAACTTCCGGCGATGAACTAACCCTAAAAAAACCGCACCCAATTCTCCTTTCTCAAAGGCGTTCACCTGGAATGATCGTGGAAGCCAATAAAGAAACAATCGCGGAGGCCGCGCGAATTCTGCGCGGGGGCGGCCTTGTGGCGTTTCCGACCGAGACGGTGTACGGCCTGGGCGCCGATGCCACGAACGGCAAGGCAGTTGCGCGCATTTTCGAGGCCAAAGGCCGGCCGCGCTTCAACCCGCTGATCGCGCATGTGGAGAGCGCCGGGGCCGCGCGCGATCTCGTCCAATTCAACGATGCGGCGCTGGCCTTGGCGGAGAAATTCTGGCCGGGGCCGCTTACGCTCGTCCTGCCGCAGCGGCCCGGAGGGGCCCACCGCATCGGCGGGCTTGTCACCGCGGGCCTCGACACGCTTGCGGTGCGCGTCCCGGCCCACCCGGTTGCCCGCCGGCTCCTCGCCGCTGCCGGCGTTCCCATTGCCGCGCCCAGTGCAAACCTTTCGGGCCGCGTCAGCCCCACTTGCGCGCGGCACGTGGAGGAAGACCTCGCGGCTGCGGTAGACATGATCCTCGACGGCGGCGCCACGCAGGCGGGCCTCGAATCCACTATCGTTGCATTTTCGCCCGCACCCACGCTTCTGCGCCCCGGCGGACTTGCGCGCGAAGACATCGAGGCGGTGCTGGGCTGCCGGCTTCAGGACTACCGCGAGAGCGGCGTTCGTGCTCCAGGCCAGCTCGCGAGCCACTATGCGCCGCGCGCCAGGCTCCGGCTCGACGCTAAGGATTGCGAACCCGGCGAATTGCTCCTCGCATTCGGCCCTAGCGCCCCGGAAGGCGTCTTGAACCTCAGCCGGAGCGGAGACTTGCGCGAAGCGGCGGCCAACCTTTTCGCCTACCTTCGAGAGCTGGACGCCCAAAGGCCGGCGCAAATCGCCATTATGCCCATCCCGCCCCACGGCCTTGGCGAGGCCATCGGCGACCGCCTGCGCCGGGCAAGCGCGCCCCGGTTGGCGGCCCTCGGGGGTGACGGATAGTTGATTTAAAAAGCTGTTGTCTAATAGGAGAGTTTTTTGACATTTTTATAGGTTAAGCCTATAAAATGATTGACCTTTTCTCTTTCCGGGATCTGCATATATTCCGAATTGCTTAGCAATAGGTGGCACATGAGCAAATTCGAAGCCGTCCTCGGCGATCTTGAACACGTACTGGAGAAGCTGAACGGCATTCGCGAGGGCCTGAAGCAGCTGAAGGAAGATAGCGAAGCGGTCGAGAAGGCGCGCGACGCTTTGCGCGGCCGCCGGCGGCCGAAAAAGGATGCGCAGCCGGACTAGAATCGCACGCCCGCCTCTCACCCAACGATTGCGATTTATCCTTGCAACTTTGGTAAAAGCCCTTTCATTGGCCTCTGAGCTGGAGGATGAAAGGCGATAGATGAGGCCGGTAAGCCATTTTGCGATCCTAAGCCTCGGCGTGGCTTTAGTGGTCCTGGCATTGAAGAGCGCCGCTTATTGGCTGACTGGCTCCGTCGCGCTTTTGTCCGACGCGCTTGAAAGCATCATCAACGTCGTGGTCGCAGGCGCCGCCTATGTAGCGCTGCGCGTCAGCTCGACGCCCCCCGACGAAAGACATCCCTTCGGCCATCACAAGGC
>JBKQNN010000492.1:0-10429 GCA_052145975.1 Rhodomicrobium sp.
GCAAGAACAATGGCACAAGGCCGGTCTTTTCGTCCTTCTTCAAGCCCGCGCATGTGTTCGCTACGCCAAAGATAGGCGTAGCGAATGACAAGGCCGGGTTCTGGATCGGGTATTTCCACGGCCGGTATGACTAGGACAATTCAAAATTGAAAGCCTTGGCCGCCTCTGACGGTCTCGCCTTTTCAAGAGCCTCCACCATGTCATCGGGTAGCTCGTGAATGTAGAGGGCTTCCCTGTCATCGAGCGCCTTCAGGCGGGCATATTCATCGGCGGACAGTATGACAACGCTCTCCCGTCCGTGAGACGTCACCGCGACGGCCCCCCGCTGCGCGAGGTCTTTGTAACGCCCGAAGTTGCGGGCAACTTCGGCGGACGATGCTGTCGCGGTAAATTGGGGTGTGATTTTGTGTTTCATGAACGTATAGTACATCAATTGTGAAACTTACGCAAGTTGCGTAGTTTTTTCCTTTGATGCCGGCTATATCTTCAGGATGAGGCGCGCCGATCCGGGCAGGGACTTACCGCTCTCGGCCTCTCGCGTCAAAATTGAGCCCACTGGCCATTACCGTCACGATGGTCGCTAATGCCTGGAAGGGCCATGTGTTGGGGAAGCCGGGAAATTGTGCGTAGGCTTCATTCGCCGCGGCAATACACGCCAAAATTTGCCGCGGGGCGAAGCACTTCGCCATTTCAAAACCTGACATTAAGGCTCGCTCGTGTTAAGTCGCGGAGAGGATAGGCCGCAGGCACCCATGTTCAACGCAATCAAGAGCATATACCGCTTGACCAAGGCGGGTCTGACGCTCGCCTGGTACGGGGCCGGGTTTATGCCGGAGTCCATTTCGCTGCCCGGGCCCTTGCGTGCTTTGCGCGACACGGACGGCGACGGGGGGGCTGCCGCGAAGCGTAAGAGCGAACGGCTTTCGCGCGCGATTCCGGCGCTCGGTCCCAGTTACATCAAGCTTGGCCAGTTCCTGGCGACCCGCCCCGATGTCGTGGGCCCGCAGCTTGCCGGCGCCTTGGGCTCATTGCGCGACCGGCTTCCGCCTTTTCCGGAGGAGCAGGCCAAGAGCGAGCTCGAAGCCGCGTTCGGTAAGCCTTGGACCGCTGTTTACAGCCAATTCGGCCCCGCCGTCGCAGCGGCCTCCATCGCGCAGGTGCACAAGGCTTTCGTGCAATCGAATGGCGGCCCGCATGCGGTCGCGGTCAAGATTTTGCGGCCCGGCATCGAGAAGCGGTTCGAGCGCGATCTGGAAAGCTTCTATTTTGCGGCGCGCGTGGCAGAGCGCTTCTCGCCGCAATCGCGCAGGCTGCGGCCGGTGGCGGCGGTCGAAACGCTCGCGCAATCGGTGCTGCTCGAAATGGACTTGAGGCTTGAGGCCGCGGCGATTTCGGAGATGGCGGGGAACATCGCAAAGGCTGGGGACCTCGATTTTCGTGTTCCGAAGGTCGATTGGGAACGGACGGCAAGGCGCGTTTTGACCCTGGAGTGGATCGGCGCGATTCCCTTGACCGATCCGGCGGCCGTCGAGCGCGCGGGCCTGGACCGCAAGGCGCTTGCGCTCAACGTCATCCGCTCTTTTCTTAAACACGCCATCCGCGACGGGTTCTTCCACGCCGACATGCATCAGGGAAACCTGTTCGCCGATCCACGCGACGGCACCCTCATTGCCGTCGATTTCGGCATCATGGGCCGCATCGGGCGCAACGAGCGCCGCTTCCTTGCCGAAATCCTCTACGGCTTCATTGTGAAGGACTACCGGCGCATCGCGGAGGTTCATTTCGAGGCGGGCTATGTGCCCGCGACCCAGGACGTTGCCGCCTTCGCGCAGGCGCTGCGGGCCATCGGCGAGCCGATCATGGGCCGGCCTGCCGCCGAGATCTCGATGGCCCGCTTGCTGACCCAGCTCTTTGAAGTGACTGACCTGTTCCAGATGCGCATGCGGCCCGAGCTTCTGCTGCTGCAAAAGACCATGGTCGTGGTCGAAGGCGTGGGCCGCTCGTTCGATCCGAACATCAATATGTGGGGCGCCGCGGAGCCCGTCGTGCGAAGCTGGATCGAGGAGCAATTGGGGCCGGCCGCGCAGATGCGCGACGCGGTGGCAGGCGTAGGCGCGCTCGCCGCAGCGATCAGGCAGGCGCCACAGCTCATCGAGAATACCGCGCGGATTGCACAAAGCTTGAGCGAGGAGCGCGCCGCCGCATCGGCGTCCGCGCCCAGAAACCGCCTGGCGGTCCAGGTCCCGCTTTGGATCGCCACGGCCACGCTGATCGTCATCGCCGCCAAGCTTTTGCTCGGCTAGCCCCCCAAAACGAGCGATCTCCCTCTCCCCTTGGGGAGAGGGCTGGGGTGAGGGGGTCTTTTGCGGGCGCTATGCGAAGCGATCAGCCGGATCTGGTATAATGCCTTGAGCGATGATCTAAGCTTGGCTCGCGGCCGGCCGGCCAATCAAGAAAAGTTCACATCCCGGATCGCGGGTGCTGTGCGAGACTAACGGCGCGGCGATGCTACAAGGGGGAAATATATGGATGGAAAAATCGATCGCGCCAAAGTGCTAAGATTTTTTACTTGGAGCAATCAAGAATTCTCCCCCCTGCTTATCGCCATCGGATGCATTATAGTGGCAAACTGGATAGGTTATGCGGGAGTTGTGATTGCCCAAAGTGATGAAAAAAAAGCCTGGGTCCTTGGATTTACCTTCACAATCGCGGCCGGATTTTTGGTACTCGCCGCGCTGTCCTTCAGAAAAGCCATGAAAGGCGATAAACCGCTCTTGGAATTTCACGGCGAGGTGAAGAAGGCGAAGAGTTTCGATTTCGCGAACGTTCTCATCCAGTCGTTCCGGAAAACCGATACCGCTCTCGACAAGGTGCTCGATATCGATCCAACCGGCCCGGCTGCCCCCATCTCCGATGCCGCCGGCGCTGAAGACGCGCAGCTTCTGGAGGCGCTACGGCCAAAAGCTGTCTTTCTCTCCGGCCGGCGGGACGATACAGGGTTTCTTAAATTCCTCTTTAGTGCCGGTTCGTTGACCGTCGAGTATTCTCCCGTATCGGTAGCTGTCCTTTATCTCACCAGGAGCGAGCTAATTTGCTATTTCGCAAGCGCCGATATCGTAAGAGGCGAGGTAAGCGCCGAGGAAATTAAGCGCGTTCCGCTCCAAAACATCGCCGAAGTAACCATGGAACCGGCCATCCGCCGCATCGGCAGGACCGGAAACGACCGCCTGTTCCACGAATACGACAGGGTCACAAGAAATAATCCTTCCCGTGAAATTGTTTCCGTAGAGAGATCCATTCGCGTCGCCACAACGGACGGTCAGGATCTCATTCTGCCTGCCGGGGACCCCGTCTACCACCGCGGCAAATATCACAACGCGTATGCCGGGGAAGGAGACAACTTCTCGCGCATCGCCGGCGAGGTCTCCCGCAGGGTCAGCGAAGCGAAGCGGGCTGCCGGAAGCGAATTGCGCCCGGAACTGTAGGTTTAGACGCCCAATCTTGCGATCCCAGCTGCCCGCAGTCCCAGCCAAATTCACATAGCCTTCCCGGCCCTTCAGAGGCGGCGCGTTACAACAACAAGGGCATCAGCTCGCGGTGCGGAGCGGCCTCGAATTAGATGCGCGCCGGTTTCAGCGCAGCGTCAAAGCAACGCAAATGCATAAAACCTTTTGAACCTGGCCATTGCCGTGCTTAGAAAGATGTGGCGTCCATTTACCAGGAACCGCAATTCGCCGGAAATCTGCCGGCGCTTTGCCATCGAAAGAGGGGCAGTGCCGATGCGCTCGTTCATTCTCGCCGCCGGGCTTCTGGCCGGAGCGCTAAGTCCAGCTTTCGCCCAGGGCACCCTTCCACCGCCTAAGCCCTGGAGCAAGGTTGTTACGGTTTTGTCGGATGGGCTTTCCGAGCCGGCAGGTCCCGCTTCGCAAATCCTTGGCGAGCTATCCATTGCGCTGGACAGGGAGAGCGATGTGCGTCTCCTCTCCATCAATGGGTATGGTGGCCCCTCGAATGTGCGCGACCTGTTGCAGCTCCGCGGCACCGACTTCGCGATCCTCAACAACGACGTTCTAACCTATCTCGATCTCACGGCAGCGCTTCCTGACGCCCGTAAGAAAGTCCGGCTGGTCGCCCCCCTCTTCAGTCAAAGGGTCCTGCTGTTCGCGCGGCGGGATATCAAGACCGTCGATGGGCTACGCGACCGCAAGATCGGGATTCCGGCCAGGCACCCATGGCGGGAGGTAACGGCAAAGACAATTTTTGGATTGCTGAAAATTCAGGCTGAATTTGTGGAGATCGACGATCCTGCAAAAAGGCCAGCCGTCGATGCCGTCCTGGTTTATGAAAGGGACTTGCCCAGCCTCCAAGCTTTGGGCGTCGATTCCGCTACCTATCATCTCTTGCCGCTCCCGGCTGCCGGTCCGCTGGCCGCCGTATACCTCCCCAAGAAAATCGGCAAAGGCGCTTTGCCGGGGTTCGATGCGGACGGGTTGGAAACAATTCAAGTTACGGCACTTTTGGCGGCGTTCGACTGGAGCCCGAAGCAAGGCCGTTATGCCGATGCCATAACCTTCGTCGACCGGGTCTTCGCTCTCGCACCAAAGTTGCGCCAGCATAACCCAGACTCGCCATTCAGTAGAACCGACCTTAGAACGCAATTGCCCGGGTGGAAATATTTCGGCCCCGCGGAAGGGCTCGCTAAAGCCGCTCCCCCTGTTGCAGCTAAAGAGGATAATTTGGCCTTTGTGGCGCCGTCCGCACCGCACGATACGCCACCGCCGCCATCGGCGCCGGGGGCGGAGCCCTCTTCCGCGGCGAATACCTTGAGGATCGTCGCCGCCAGCCAGCCGCCACTCCTCAGCGCACAGGACAAGGACGGTGGCATTATACTGAAGATCCTAACCAGCGCGCTTGGCGCTGCTGGGGTCCCGGTCTCTGTGCAATGGGCGGGCAGCGAGAAAGCGCTCCTTCACGAGCTTCTTGAAAGCAGGACGGCCGACGCAGGCCTTTTCTTGCAATCCCCCCATTGCGATTCGCCCAGCAACCAATCCGCCATCGAGGCGGATGTTTGCGACAACGCGGTTTTGACCGATCCGCTGATGCAGGCGGTCGTCGCGGTGTTTACTCCCCTCGACGCCCCGCTCGATGCCAATGGCGCCGGCCCTGCGCAGCCTCAGACCCTGTGCGTGCCCGAGAACCAGACAATACCCGAGGAAGCGCTGGAAGGCATTCCTTGGAAGAAGGCGCCCACGTTCAAAATCGTCCGGACGAAATCGCTCGTTAATTGCCTCGTCGCCCTTCAAAGCCGCGAAGCTAGCGCGTTGATCGCGATCGAGCCCGAAGTCCGGTTCGCGATCCAAAAACTGACCTTGCCGCAGTCCTTCCAGATCACGCACAGGCCAGGCACAACCATTGGCCTGCATGCCGCGATAGCAAAAGATAATCCGCGCCAAGCAGGACTCCTCAAAACCATCAACGAGGCCCTCGCGAAATTCAAGGCTAGCAACGCGTATTCCGCGATTATCGCATCGCATCTTGCCGATCTCACCGGCACAGCGGTGAAACAGCCTTAGCTGGAGAGGATGGGGCGGGGCTTTGCCGGTATAGTGGCAACCGGCGATAATGGCCGTCCGCGACAGCCCGCATAGGCGCTAAGATAGGCGATAGGTCATTGATTATACGTAGGGTTCCACCCCTCACCCTGTCCCTCTCCCTATGGGAGAGGGGACGGTGTTGCACGCTCCAGGCGCTATTCAGGCGTCCCTTCTCCCATGGGGAGAAGGACAGGATGAGGGGAGATTCCGCCGGATAATCAGCTGCCCGCTATCTTAGCGCCCATGCGCAGATGCGGGGCACGGCAAAGAAAAGCAGCAAGGCGTGCCTTGCTGCTTGAGTTTCTTACTCACATTTTTTTTTCATTCACCGGCGGCGATAGCCGCCTGGCTTATCCTCCCCAGACTTGGGTGCCGTAGCTTCTTGAACGGAGCATTTATCGACCCATGTCAATTCAGAATGGCAGCCTAGCTAAAAACGCAGGGCTTGTCACGAACTCTTAACACGAGCCTGACAAAAAAATTTCCACTCCTCTAACGCGCCCCTGAAAAGTTTCGATAATATCGGGCTAAAATCGGCCGCGCGCCATTGCGCCTGCCTTGAGAAAACGGTATGTCCCTTGGCCTGGAGCACGGCCAGAAGTAGTGAAAACCCCGTTCGAGCTCCCGTACTCCCGGCTTTGGAGCCGGCTTCAACGATCGAATAGATTGGGCCGCGAGGTACGCACGCGGCGGAGCGGATTATGAGACTTAGCCAGTTTTTCCTTCCCGTTTTGCGGGACGATCCTAAAGAAGCGGAAATTGTTTCGCACCGGCTTATGCTCCGGGCGGGCATGATCCGCCAGTCGAGCGCCGGCATCTATTCTTGGCTGCCGCTAGGCTTCCGCGTGCTCAAAAAGATTGAGCAGATCGTCCGCGAGGAGCAGGACCGGGCGGGCGCTATCGAGATGCTCATGCCGACGATTCAATCGGCGGAAATCTGGGAGGAAAGCGGCCGCTACGGCGACTACGGCGCCGAAATGCTCCGCATCAAGGACCGCCACGAGCGCGACATGCTCTTCGGTCCCACGAACGAGGAGCAGATCACCCAAATCTTCCGCGACGCCGTGAAATCCTACCGCGACCTACCCAAGAACCTTTATCACATTCAATGGAAGTTCCGCGACGAGGTCCGCCCGCGGTTCGGCGTGATGCGCGGGCGCGAGTTCCTGATGAAGGACGCCTATTCCTTCGATCTCGACGCGGAGGGCGCACGGCAGTCCTATTACCGCATGTTCATTGCCTATTTGCGGACCTTCGCGCGGATGGGGCTGAAGCCGGTGCCGATGAAGGCCGACACGGGCCCCATCGGCGGCGATCTCTCGCACGAGTTCATCATCCTTGCGGATACGGGCGAGTCCGAGGTGTTCTGCGACCGCGATCTCATCGAGATGCCGGTTCCGGACGAGGCGACCGATTATGGCCAGAGCCTTGAGGCCATGGTGAAGCGCTGGACCGGCAAGTACGCCGCCACCAGCGAGATGCACGATCCCGAACGCTTCGAGCGCGAGGTGCCGGCGGAGCGGCGGCTTTCGGCGCGCGGAATCGAGGTTGGGCACATCTTCTACTTCGGCACAAAATATACCGCGAAGATGAAATGCCAGGTGCAGGGGCCGGATGGACAGCTCATCACCTTGCAGGGCGGGTCCTATGGCGTGGGCGTTTCGCGCCTGGTTGCCGCCATTATCGAGGCGAGCCACGATAACGCGGGCATTATTTGGCCCGAAGCGGTCGCGCCGTTCCGGATGGGCCTCATCAACTTGAAGCCCGGCGATATCGCCTGCGACGAGGCGTGCGCGAAACTCTACGCGGCGCTGGGCGGCGCACAAAACGACGTTCTCTACGACGACACCGGGGAGAGTGCCGGCGCAAAATTCAAGACCATGGACCTCATCGGCTTACCTTGGCAGGTCATCGTGGGGCCGAAAGGCCTGGCATCCGGCGAGGTTGAGCTGAAGCACCGCGCTAGCGGAGAGAGATCGGCACATGCCCTTGATGCGGCCATAAAGAGATTGCATCACAGCCTTGGCGATAATGCGGGCGCATCGAAGGCAGCGCACGAACCGGATGAGCCTGCGATCTCTACGGCGCCGAAGCCAAAAGGCAAAACCAAATCGCGGGGCAAGGAATGAAGCATCCGGCGGCACACGGTGGTACTGGGGCGTTCGCGCCGTTCGAGTGGCTGCTTGCCTTCCGCTATCTCCTTCCCCGGCATAAAAAGGGATCGGTCTCGGTCATCGCCGTTTTCGCCGTGATTGGCATCGCGCTTGGCGTGGCCACACTCATCATCGTTCTCTCCGTCATGAACGGGTTCCGCAAGGAGCTGTTCGATAAGATCCTTGGGCTCAATGGCCATGTTATCGTACGGCCCCTGGCTAGGTCCTTTACCGATTATGCGGAGACTGCCGAAAGGCTGAAGGGCGTGCCCGGCGTCAAGGCCGCCTTGGCCGTGGTCGAGGGGCAGGTTATGATCTCCTCGCAAGCGGGTTCCTCGGGCATCTTCGTGCGTGGCTTGCCCGCGAAGGATTTGAAGGCGCTTACCAACATTTCGGACAATATCCGCTACGGTACGCTCGACGGTTTCGACGACTCGGGCGGCATCGCCATCGGCACGCGCCTCGCCAACTCGCTTAATGTCTTTGTGGGCAGCGAAGTTTCGCTCCTTGCCCCCCGCGGCGCTTCGACGCCGTTCGGGACCGCGCCACGGGTAAAGCGATATCCGGTCAAGGCGATCTTCGAAATGGGCATGTCGGAATATGACAACACCATCGCCTTCCTGCCGCTCAAGGAGGCGCAATCCTACTTCAATGTCCCGGACGCCGTGCATGTGCTGGAGCTTGTGCTTGACAACCCCGACGCTGTCAGCGCCATGCGCCCAAGCCTGCAGGACGCGGCTGGGCCGGATATACTGCTGAGCGATTGGCACCAGCGCAACGCGACCTTCGACAATACGCTCAAGGTCGAGCGAAATGTTATGTCCGTCATCGTCATGCTGATTGTGCTGGTGGCAACGCTGAATATCATCTCCGGTCTCACCATGCTCGTCAAAAACAAGGGGCGTGACATCGCCGTGTTGCGGACGATGGGGGCCACGCGCGGGGCCGTCATGCGTGTCTTCTTCATCAGCGGTACGGCTATCGGCGTTATCGGCACACTTATAGGTTTCATTCTTGGCGTTGCCGCAAGCACGCATATGGAAAACATCCGGAGCTTCCTTTCCTGGCTGACCAGCACGACGATCTTCGACCCGCAGGTTTATTTCCTATCGAGGCTGCCATCCGACATGGACCCCGTGGAAGTCGCCGCTGTGGTCACGGTTTCGCTTTTGCTCTCGATGATTGCAACGATCTATCCTGCCATGCAGGCGGCGAATCTCGACCCTGTGGAGGCTCTGCGCTACGAATGACCCAACTGGGACGCGAATTCGCCGGAACAAGGCCGGTGTTACAGGTCGTATCGCTTGAGCGCATCTACGTTCAGGGAGACCGGCAGCTGCAGGTTCTGCGCGGGGCCTGCGCCGAAATCTTCGAAGGCGAGGCGGTCGCCCTTGTCGGCCCATCCGGTTCGGGAAAATCGTCCCTGCTGCATATGGCCGGCCTGCTTGAAAAGCCGGGCGCTGGGAGCGTGCTTCTGAATGGCGTCGATTGCACCGCGCTTTCCGACGGCGAACGTACCAGGGTGCGGCGCACGCAAATTGGCTTCGTCTACCAATTTCACAATCTGCTGCCCGAGTTCTCGGCGCTGGAGAACGTGATGATGCCGCAAATGCTGGCCGGCGTCCGCAAGGCAGACGCCAAGGCGCGCGCGCTGGAGCTTCTATCGAACTTCGGCCTTTTCGAGCGGGCATCGCATCGCCCCGCCGAGCTTTCCGGCGGCGAACAGCAGCGCGTAGCCATCGCACGCGCCGTCGCCAACAGCCCTTGCGTGCTTCTCGCAGATGAACCCACGGGCAATCTCGATCCTCACACCGCCGACCGCGTTTTCGACGAGCTGATCTATTTCATCAAGGCTTCCGGCGTGGCCGCATTGATGGCGACGCATAATTTCGACCTTGCGGCCCGCATGGATCGCGTATTGCAGCTCGACGAGGGCCTGCTTGTCGAGGCTACGCACCCCCGCACCGCCGCGGCGTATACCCCGCAACCGCGCTACGGATAGCGGCGCTGCTATTATACCAGATCCGGCCGATCGCTTCGCATAGCGCCCGCCAAAGACCCCCTCACCCTGTCCCTCTCCCCAAGGGGCGAGGGGACGCCTTCTCAACGGCTGCGAGCGGACTCCCTCTCCCATCCGCATCCGCTTGCGGATGCGGATACTCGAGCGGCAAGCTCGCCAAGGCGAGCTTGCTGGGAGAGGGTTGGGGTGAGGGGGTCTTCGCGACCACTTCAAGCAGATCCGGTATTACTCACATGCGGCCCCGGGCTACCGCACGGGCAAGTGCATCCCTTGCGGAAGACTTAATTTTCGTAAGGGCCGTACTATGGTAAATGCGGCCAAGGTTAACGGGCGCCTCGCAGATTTTCCGCCGCCGTCTTTCTGCGAATTTTTTCCCGCTTTAGGCCGTTTTCCACGACTCCAAAACTCTATTAAATATACGCGGAGATTTGGAGTTAACTATAACGAAGCGGCCAGCGCTGAAATATTGCCTTGCAGAATCAAACACTTAAGCAAAACCGCCCCGTTTACGCATTGGTAAGGCGTATTTACTTACAATAGCACCATGGCAAAGGCAGAGCCTGGAGGGGCCAAAACGCCCTCTCCAGCCTTCCGGAGGACATGTTGCGTTTAATAGGTTATGCCCGGTTCCGGTTCGGGGGCGTATTTCACCGAGCAGCCGT
>JBKQNN010000493.1:0-3703 GCA_052145975.1 Rhodomicrobium sp.
CCTGTTTGCTCATGCCCGGAAACGTGTCACGTTTTCAGACAGCCAAAAATACAAAAAATCATTTCTGCACAATATGTTGGATAGCTGCCGCGCCCTCTCTACTTCCACTTTTTTCCGCGATGAACCATTGCTTTTATGGCCGGGCTTACGCTGAGACGCCAGAATGAAAACATCCGCGGTGGGCACGGATTCCCGGCCGGCTCCTCTGTATGAGCTGAATTTCGTTCGATGATCTTGAACACCGGTTTCGACCCATCGCGCCCTAATGTACTGGGTAGCAAGCGTCAGATGTTGACCGCTAGTATTAAGGAAGCGTTCCCTTCGCCTACGCGGACGATATGGTTAATGCGCGGATGGTAAACGCGCATCCGCGTATTTTTTGCCCACCGCATCTCTGCGAATCTTTCCGCGATTCAGGTCGAATTTTACGTTTGCAGAATCCCTTTAAATATAACCGCAAGTTCCGGATTCACCAACCGCAAGCGGGCCGTCCGCAAACATCGCCATATAAATCAATGGCCTGATTTGGCTGCTGCCATTAACGAAACAGCAAAAGACATGTGCTACAATTGCATAAAATTGAAAAGGCGGTGCAACACAGGCTGAACGCAGCCCAGATTCGTTAACAGGAGTGACAGATGCTGCGCCAAAGACCTATGCCAGCCGCCCCAAGCCCTGGGCCGCCCGGGTGCGACAGCGCTTGCCACGGGCAGTTCCGGCGATGCGCGCACCAGCGCGCAGGCAACGGTTTCGTCTTATGCTAAGCGATTTCCGCGGGTCAGCGGCGCTCGCCCTTCAAGGGCGGCTCGTCCTCAAGCGCCCGGTAGGCCGCGCCTTCCATATCCTCGTATTGGCCGGACTTGAGCGACCAAAGGAATGCGGCGAGGCCGACGCCGCCCATAAGGAGAGCCAGCGGTACGAGCCATGCAAGTGCGGTCATTGTGCCAACTCCAGCTTCGCCGTCCGCAACCGCAGCGCGTTCACCGTAACGATGATGGACGACGTCGACATCGCGATGGCGGCGATCAACGGCGTCACCATACCAGCCATGGCAAGCGGAATGAAGAGCATATTATAGCCGGCGGCGATTGCGAAGTTCTGGAAAGCCATGGTGCGGGTTTTCCGTGCTGTCGCCAAAAGCTCGATAACGGGCATGAGCTTAGCGCCCTGGAATACCGCGTCGGAGGCGGTCTGGCTCACATCCGCGGCCGTCGACGGCGACAGCGAAGCGTGGGCGGCGGCCAAGGCGGGGGCATCGTTGAGGCCGTCGCCAACCATGAGGACGTGATGTCCTTGCGCCTTCAGCGCTTCGATCCGCTCGATCTTTTCCTGTGGCTTGAGTGCGGCGTGCCAATCTTCGATCCCTGCCGCCGATGCGGCCGATCGAACCGCTCCCTCGCGGTCGCCTGACAGCAGCAGAACATCGTACTGCGCATCCCGCAGCACCGCGATCGCTTGCGCGGCGTCCTCGCGCAGCTTGTCCTCGAACCTGAAGGCGGCCGGCTTGGCACCAGGCCGCACATACCAAAGGGATGCCGAGCCCGCGTCCTCCGGGGCAACACCGCACCACGATGCGGAGCCAAGCCGCTCCTCGCCGGCCTCCGAGATGCGCCGGAGCCCGGCCCCGGTGGCTTCCTCGATGCCGGAAGCAGCCTGCACGCTGCCAAAACGTTGCTTGGCCGCGGCGGCAACGGCTTGCGCGTATGGGTGGCGGCTCGATGAGGCAAGCGCCGCGGCGTCCTTTAAATCCGCGTCGCCGATCTCAGCGCCGTTCGCGAGCGATGGCACTCCCGCTGTCAGCGTGCCGGTCTTGTCGAACACGACGGTGTCCGCGTCGGCGAGCCGCTCCAGGCCGTCCGCCGCTTTCAAGAGTATGCCCCGGTCGAAGAGGCGCGCGGAGGCGGCCACCTGCACGGCGGGGACCGCGAGTGCCAGCGCGCAGGGGCAGGTGATGATGAGAACGGAGATGGCGATGGTGAGCGAATATTCCCAGCCCGCGCCCGCGATCATCCAGCCTATGAAGGCCGTCAACGCGAGCGTGTGAACCGCCGGCGCATAGAGCTGCGCGGCGCGGTCGGCGAGGCGGACATAGCGCCCGCGCGCCTGCTCGGCGGTCTCCATCAGGCGCGCGATTTGCGCCAGCAGCGTGTCGGCTTCCGCCGCGCGCGCTTCCATCTCGACGGGCGCGCCAAGATTGACCGAGCCCGCGTAAACGGTGGCATTCGCCTCTACGTCGCGGGGCAGGGTTTCGCCGGTAATCAAGCTTTCGTCGATGGACGTTGCGCCCTGCGCGATTACCCCGTCGGCGGGGAACCGCTCACCTGCCGCGACCGCGATGCGCATTCCCGGCTCGACCAGCCTCGAAGGCAGGCGTTCGACGGAGCCGTCGCTTCCGATCACATGCGCCCATTGGGCCTTGAGGCTGAGAAGGTTCTCCGCGGCGCCGCGAGCGCGAACCCTGACTTGCTGATCGAGATAGCGGCCGATGAGCAGGAAGAAGAGCAGCGAGACGCCGGCGTCGAAATAGACCTGGCCGCCGCCCTTTATCGTCTGGAACAGGCTCATCGCCGTGGAGAGAACGATCGCAAGCGAGATCGGCACATCCATATTGAGGCGCCAGCGTTTCAGCGCCTCCAGCGCGGAGCTGAAAAATGGCTGCCCGGCGTAGGCCACGGCTGGCACCGCGATAATCGCGGAAATCCAATGGAATAGGTGGTGCGTCGTCTCGCTGGCGTCCGATCCGGCCCAGTTCGAGACGGAAAACATCATGATGTTCATGGCGGCAAAGCCGGCGACGGCGAGCCGGCTCAAAAGGCGGCGTCCGTTGTCTGGCGCGGTCTCGACGGTTTCGGGCGCGAGCTCGGCCGCGCGGAATCCGATTGAGCCCAGCGCATCGATGGCCTTTGCGGCGCTGGCATCCTGAGCTTTTTCGAACACGATGGTGGCGCGCTTCGCCGATAGATTTACCCTGGCGGAAATGACGCCCGGCACCGCGGCAAGCACGGTCTCGACCTTACGCATGCAGCCGCCGCAAACCATATTTTCCACGGCCAGCGTTACAGTTTGTCTGACCGAAGGAAGCGCTGCGGGCAGATATTCCGTGGCGCCGAACCCGATCGCATCCAGCGCGGCGATGAGCTTCGCCGCGCCAGCCTCTTGCGCGTTGCCGAACACGACGGTGGCGCGCTTCGCCGAAAGGTTCGCCCTGGCGGAAATGACGCCCGGAACCGCGGCAAGTGCGGTCTCGACCTTACGCATGCAACCGCCGCAAACCATGTTCTCGACGGCGAGCGTCACGGTTTGCGAAGCGGATGAACCCGGTGCGGCGGTGTTGGCGCCCGGCATGGCGATAATTTCTGCCGGGGCCGGTCCGCTCACGCGGGGGGCAGCGGCGCCGGCGGAACTCGCATGGCCGGCTGCAACGGCCGTGGGCATTTCCGATTCGCTTAACGCGGCGCCATGACGATCCATGTTAATTCCTCTGTGCGGTGAATGGCGGCATTTCTCTGTGTGGGCACGGCTCCCGCGCCGGACTCCGGGCACTGGATGGCCGCGTTGCAAAGGCTGCCTTATTATGGTGCCGCCGATATCCGAATTTCATCCCCACGCCTCCGCCCTTCGCCCAGGAAGCACGGTATCACACGTAGCATACCACGAGCGCTTGGCCAGTAGGCTATTGGTCTGTTTCGTTAAAATATAGTCG
>JBKQNN010000494.1:0-24024 GCA_052145975.1 Rhodomicrobium sp.
CCCGCGCCGACATTTGCTCGGCTTGAGCCAGCAGCCCCAAACAGATAGTTTCACGTTGGTACAGCTGAAATGATTGGTCGACCTTAGCGATAAAGTCGATGATCTCTGCCTTCATGATACGGCGTTGGATCGTCACCTCAACTCTGTCCGGCCCTTCACGCAGCACAGGTGCTGGGCGGCCCTGAGACAGCAACACCTCGTACATCGTATCGAACCCTGAGCCCTCGCGTTCCATCAATTTCAGGTCATGAAAGACCCTCGCCAAGTGGTCGTTGCGCCGCACGCTGGCGTGCAAAACCGTGGTAGGAGTGACCCCGATTGGCAGCAGCCCCGGATTCACAACCTCCAAGCGGTCAGGATAGGACTTAACAAAAATGTCGCCACGCTGCGTGTAGGGTCTGTGCACGAGCGCATTGACAATAAGCTCGCGCACCACCGTCTCGTCGTACACGGGTACCGATCTCCGAAATAATCCTGCAGGCAGCTCATAGCTTTCCCGAAAATCTGGCACCTCATTCCAAACAGCGTCGATCAATTCCATCGGTGAGAGAGAATGATCGTCCCACACGATCTTGTGCAGACGCACATCGCGTTCATCGTATTTTAGAAACTGTATTACCGGCGCCGTCCCAAGCCCAGCGCGGTGTTCCCGGCGTCCGATGCAAAGAATTCCGAGATTCGTCAGCCAGGCTCCCTGAGCCAGAAAATAGTGATCCATAATTTCGGCGTCGCATTTCTCCTTAACCGATGCCTTGACCCTCTCGGATTCACGAATTCCCTTAACGAAGGCCGTCAACTTTTCCGCATCGGCGTGCCCGCAGGCAACCCTCAACGCCGTTTGCGTCTCCCAAGAGAACGTCGCGCGATCACTCGCCAGCCGCAGCACATCGTCGCCAACAATAGGTCGATTGCGCCTGCCCTCACGGATGTAATACCGGCCCGCCGTTGTCGACGGCACGCTTGCAGACCGAGGCACATGCACCTCGATGAACTCGGAACCGTTCGGTGCTTCGCGCAACTCGGCTTGCGCCGTCACGTTCACGGTGAGTTCGCCGACCCTTCGGCGCACTGTATCGAGAAGATGATGGGGAATCTTCTGACCTTTTGGCGGCTGATCGGCTTCATCCTCAATGCCAATGAGAACGGTCCCACCGGCGGCCGTAGCGAATGCTACGCAACTATCAGCCAAGCCTTGCCAATCGGCACTGTTGCCCAGCACCTTGCGCAGAGACTTTTTTTCCAAACCGTGATTCTCGCCTGCCATGCGGCCACACTAGGCGTGAGTCGCGCGACGGCCAAGGCTCAGCGAGATCTCCTTCCCGCGTCAACACAACGGATTATGGTGGGACAATCCCAGAAAATGCTATGCGATCCCATGGGCTAAAATTGTCCCACTTTCTGGCTAAGTCACTGAATCTTCATCCGAGTTCGATTCTCCTACGGGGCGCCATTTCTGTACAAGGCTTCGAAATGTCGCGCCAGACAGCCGGCGCGCTTGTTGGGCGCCCGCTAAGGCGCGCCGCCTTCTCCATGCATATAGCGCAGGCCGGCTTCGCCTTGAGCTTTGGCACCGCCGTGCGGCGGCCGGGCTTGTTGGCAGTTGTCAAATATTCGGCTACAACCTGATTGGTTCCTGGAGCGGTTCGATGACGGATGTATTTTTCTCTTATTCCAGCGAGGATCGCAAGCGCGTGCAGCCCATCCGGGACGCGCTCTTGGCGGAAGGCTTCGACGTATTCTGGGATCAGGAAGTCCCGCCGGGGCGCGAGTGGGACGAGTGGATCCGGCAGCATCTCAACGCCGCGCGCTGTGCCATGGTGTTCTGGTCCAGGCATTCGGTGAATTCGGATGAAATCGTGCACGAAGCCATGCTTGCAAAAAGTTCCGGCAAGGTCATTCCTATCCTGCTGGAACCGTTGGAATCCGGGCAGGTCCCGATGGGGCATAGCACAGCTCAAGCGGTTGTTATCCCTCAAGAAGGACTCACCCCGGAGGTTTTTCAGCATCTCTGTGCCATTGTGGAAACCAGGGCTATCCGCCCTTGGATGCGCCGGAAGCTAGCCGAGCTTGAATCGCAACTTTCAACGCTCTCTTCTATTCAGGGGCAGATGGAGGACCGGGAGGTAAGCCTGCAAAGGCGCATCGGCGAGCTTGAGGGGCAGGTCGAACTCGAACGCGTGCAAAAGAAGCAACTCGAAGTGGCCTTGGCGACGGAAAAGCTGCAAACGGCAAAGTTAAAATCGCTGCCGGCCTCTTCCGTGGCACAACAGCAAACGATCCTTCGATTAAATAACGAGCTGCTCGAAGAGGGCAAAATCGTCAACAAATTGAGAACGGAAATGGCCTATCTGGAAAGCGGGGTTCAGGGCGACCAAGGTACAAATGATCCATCGCAATCAGATGGAACGTCTCAATATGTCAGAGACGTGTATCTGCTTATAGCAACGGTATTGTTGCTTGTTAGCGCTGCAAATGGTTCTACTCCGGCAATGGTGATTTCATCCATGTTGCTGATTGGGGGAGCCATGTGGGGATTTTTCTTGCGGTAGCCTTTGCCTGTCCTTGATGAACGGCCCCGCAATAGCGGCATCAAGCGAGCTCCATAATCACCGCATCCACGGCGAGGCTATCGCCGGGCTTGGCCTTGAGCTTGGAGACCGTCACATCGCGGTCCGCCTTCAGCACGTTCTGCATCTTCATAGCCCCGGCCAGCGTCTCGCCGGCCGCCCCCCGATTTGACGGAAATGCGCAGATTAGCTAACCTTCTTCGTTGAGGAGATGCATCCATGCCGGTGTATACCGTTCACGAGGCCGAAACGCAGCTTTCGAAGCTGATGGAACGCGCGGAACGCGGCGAGGAGGTGATCGTCGCACGCGGCGATAAGCCCGCGATGCGTAAAGCGCCGGTTGCGGCTGGGAACAAGCCGAAGCGGGAACCTGGCGGCTTCGAGGGGCAAATTGTCATTCATGACAGCTTCTTCGAGCCAATGACGGAAGAAGAGCTGGCCCTTTGGGAGGGTGGCCCTGCCGCCAATGAGGCTTTCCAGCAGGATAAAAAGCAAGGCGCATGAGGGTCTTGCTGGATACGCACGCGCTCCTCTGGTGGCTGGCCCGCGACAAGAGGCTGCCGCAATCCGCGAGAGACGCAATCCCGGACGCAAGTTTCGCGGCGGCAAGCGCGGTAAGCGCCTACGAAATTGCACTCAAGGCGCGCCAAGGGAAGCTCACTGTTCCGCGCAACCTGATTGAGGATTTCACCGGCGCGGTGAACGCGCGGTATCTTTCCGTGCTCGCTATCGAGGGAAGCCACGCAGCCATGGCGGGCGACTTCCCCCTGACGCATCGCGATCCTTTCGACCGCCTGCTTTCCGCGCAAGCCCTTGTTGAAGGGCTCACGCTTGTTTCACGCGATCGCGGCCATGCTGCGTTTGGCGTGCCGGTCTTGTGGTAAGCCTCAAGCGAACTCCATGATGACCGCGTCGACGGCGAGGCTATCGCCGGGCTTCGCCTTGAGCTTGGACACGGTGACATCGCGGTCGGCCTTCAGCACGTTTTGCATCTTCATGGCCTCGACCACGGCCAGCGTTTCGCCGGCCTTCACCTCCTGGCCCTCTACGACCGAAATGGAAACCACCAAGCCGGGCATCGGGCACAGCAGCTTCTTCGACGTATCGGCGGCCTTCTTCTCCGGCATGAGCGCGGCTAGCTCGGCCTCGCGCGCGGTGAAAACGTGAGCCTTGGCGCGCACGCCGGCGTAAGAAAGATCGTAGCCGTTGGGGATGATCCGGACCTGCACGAACAGCTCCTTGTCCCCGATGATTTTGCCATGCCAGAGCGGCTCGCCCGGCCACCAATCCGAGCGCAGCACGATCTCGCGCCGGACCGTGCCATCGGCATCGCAAAGCTGGACGGTTGTGCCGTCGGAAAGTTCGCCCCTGACACGCAAATGCTGCAAGAAGTTCCCAATCCGGCAGACGCGCAGCTCGCCCAGCTTCAGCCCTACCGCGTTTGGCAACTGCCCGGAAATATGGCGCCGGCGGACGTTATGCAGGTGATCGATGGCCCCGGCCACGGCTGCCAGGATATCGCGGGTTTCGCCCTCGGGCTGGCGGTTCTTGAAGCCGTCCGGGAACTCCTCGGCGATGAAGCCGGTGGAGAGGTTGCCGGCGCGCCAGCGCGGATGCTGCATCAGCGCGGAGAGGAACGGAATGTTGTGCTCGATGCCATCGATGTAGAAGGCGTCGAGGGCGGTGGCCTGCGCGTCGATGGCTTCCTCGCGCGTAGGCCCATAGGTGATGAGCTTGGCGATCATCGGATCGTAGAACATCGAAATCTCACCGCCCTCTTCCGCGCCGGTATCGTTGCGCACCACGATGCCACCATAGCGCGGACCCTCGACCGGCGGCCGGTAACGCACCAGCCGGCCGATGGAGGGCAGGAAATTGCGGAACGGATCCTCCGCATAGACGCGGCTCTCGACCGCCCAGCCGTCGATCTTGAGATCCGCTTGCTGAAACGGCAGCTTTTCGCCCGCCGCGACCTGGATCATAAGCTCGACGAGGTCGAGCCCGGTGATCATCTCGGTGACGGGGTGCTCGACCTGCAGCCGCGTGTTCATTTCGAGGAAATAGAAGTTTTTCTTCTGGTCGACGATGAACTCGACCGTACCGGCGCTTTCGTAATTCACAGCCTTCGCCAGCGCGACCGCCTGCTCGCCCATGGCCTTGCGCGTGGCCTCGTCCAGGAACGGGCTCGGCGCCTCCTCGATGACCTTCTGGTTCCGGCGCTGGATCGAACATTCGCGCTCGAACAGGTAGACGACGTTGCCGTGCTTGTCGCCAAGCACCTGAATCTCAATATGCCGCGGATTTTCAACGTATTTCTCGACGAAAACGCGGTCATCGCCGAAGCTCGATTTCGCCTCCGCGGTGGAGGTGAGAAAGCCTTCGCGTACCTCGCTGGCCGAGCGCGCGATGCGCATGCCCTTGCCGCCGCCGCCCGCACTCGCCTTGATCATCACCGGATAGCCGATGTCCCCCGCGATCTGGATCGCATGCTCAGGGGTTTCGATTACGCCAAGATAGCCGGGCACGGTGGAGACCTTCGCTTCCGCCGCCGCTTTTTTGCTCTCGATCTTGTCGCCCATCGCCTTGATGGCGCGGATGTTCGGCCCGATGAACACGATGCCGGCCGCCTGCAGCGCCTCGGCAAAGGCCGCATTCTCCGACAGGAAGCCGTAGCCCGGATGGATCGCTTGCGAGCCGGTTTGCTTGGCGGCCTCGATGATCTTCTCCATCACGAGATAGGACTGCGCAGCGGGCGCCGGCCCTATCAATACGGCCTCATCGGCCATATCCACATGCACCGCGTCGCGGTCCGCCTCGGAATAGACCGCGACCGTCTTGATACCCATGCGCCGGGCGGTTTTCATGACGCGGCAGGCGATCTCGCCACGATTGGCGATCAGAATCTTGTTGAACATGGCGGGCGATCCTAAGCGGGCGGGGCATATTATTGTGGCGTTGGCGCTGTTCTACCCTCAGCGTGCGCGCGGTTCAATCCCGCTTTCCGCATAGTTGGCCCGATGCTGCTAGATGCCGCTAGACAATCGCCAACGAACGGCTGTTCCGAACCGCACAGCCTTGTCACTAATCTTCGCCCGATTGCCGGGGGCTTTTAAAGCTGGTTGCGCTTGTGCTCGAAGCGTCCCATTTATAGGGAGCCGGCGCCGCAAGGCTGCCCGCGCTCGGCCTTATAAGACGGTTTTAAGCGCTCGCCCGCGAGCAATCATGCAAATTCAATATGCCGCGGCTCGTTTATGCCTGGGAGAAACGTATGCGCGATCCAGTAGACTATTACACCAACCAGCTTGTGCCGATGGTTGTAGAGCAGACGAACCGCGGCGAGCGCGCCTTCGACATCTATTCCCGCCTGCTGAAAGAGCGCATCATCTTCGTGACCGGGGTTGTCGAGGATATGATGGCCTCCCTCGTCATGGCCCAGCTTCTCTTCCTTGAATCGGAAAATCCGAAGAAGGAAATCGCAATGTACATCAACTCGCCGGGCGGCCATGTGACCTCGGGCCTTGCGATGTACGACACGATGCAGTTCGTACGGCCGGCGGTCTCCACGCTTTGCGCTGGACAAGCTGCATCGATGGGCTCGCTTCTCTTGGCCGCGGGTGAACCCGGATTACGCTGGTCGCTTCCGAACTCCCGCATTATGGTGCATCAACCCTCGGCCGGCTTCCAGGGCCAGGCGAGCGATATCGAACGGCACGCCGAGGACATTTTGAAAACGAAACGCCGGCTGAACGAAATTTACGTCAAGCACACCGGTCAGCCCTACGAGATCATTGAACGGACGCTCGACCGTGACCACTTCATGTCCGCGGAACAGGCAAAAGCCTTCGGAATTATCGACGAAGTGATAACCAAGCGCGCGCCGGCCGAAGAGGCGCAAACGGGGCGGTCATAAAAAAGCAACCGGTAGCGCAGCTATCCCCGCCGCTGTTAACGGCATTGAAAGTCACTCAGGTCCAACCTTTCCGGAAGCCATGCGATTCTCCCGGAGGAAGCGCGCGGCTGGAAGCTATGGACAATTGGCTCAGAAGCCGTAATCATAGGGTGGCGTACAAGGAAGCGAGGCGTGGAGAGGACGAACTTGAGCGTGACGAAGCTGGGAAAAGTCCGATTTTGGTCATGGCTCAGGCGCAATCGGTGGCCAGACTCCCCGTATGTGGGTGCTAAGGTAGGTCTATGACGAAAGAAAGCAGGGGTCACGACTCCAAAAATACGCTCTACTGCTCGTTCTGCGGTAAGAGTCAGCATGAAGTCCGCAAGCTTATTGCAGGGCCGACCGTTTTTATTTGCGACGAATGCGTCGAACTCTGCATGGACATTATTCGCGAGGAGAACAAGAACTCCTATGTGAAGTCTCGCGACGGAGTTCCTACCCCGCAAGAAATCTGCAACGTTCTTGACGATTACGTGATCGGCCAGGATTACGCTAAGCGCGTTCTTTCGGTCGCGGTTCACAACCACTACAAGCGCATCAACCACTCCGCCAAGAACAACGACGTCGAGCTGGCGAAGTCGAACATCCTGCTTATGGGGCCGACGGGGTGTGGCAAAACGTTGCTGGCGCAGACGCTGGCTCGCATCCTCGACGTGCCGTTCACCATGGCCGATGCCACCACGCTCACCGAAGCGGGCTATGTCGGCGAGGACGTCGAGAACATCATCCTGAAGCTGTTGCAGTCCGCCGATTATAACGTCGACCGGGCGCAGCGCGGCATCGTCTATATCGACGAGGTCGACAAGATCAGCCGCAAATCGGACAATCCCTCCATTACGCGCGACGTGTCGGGCGAAGGCGTGCAGCAGGCGCTGCTGAAGATCATGGAGGGTACTGTTGCGAGCGTGCCCCCGCAAGGCGGGCGCAAACACCCGCAGCAGGAATTCCTGCAAGTCGATACGACGAATATCCTCTTCATCTGCGGCGGCGCTTTCTCCGGCCTTGAAAAGATCATCGCCCAGCGTGGGCGTTCGACCTCCATCGGCTTCGGCGCCAAGGTCTCGGCCGAGGACGACCGGCGCATGGGCGAGATCCTGCGCGCCGTCGAACCGGAAGACCTGTTGAAATTCGGGCTGATCCCCGAGTTCATCGGCCGCCTGCCGGTGCTTGCGACCTTGGAAGACCTTGATGAAGTGGCGCTGGTGAAGATCCTCACCGAGCCCAAGAATGCGCTTGTGAAGCAGTATCAGCGCCTGTTCGAGATGGAAGGCGTGCAGCTTACGCTGTCAACCGAAGCGCTCAAGGCCGTGTCCCGCAAGGCCATCGACCGCAAGACGGGGGCCCGCGGCCTCCGCTCCATCATGGAATCCATCCTGCTCGACAGCATGTTCGAGCTGCCGAGTTTGAAAGGCGTCGAAGAGGTCGTGATTAGCCCAGAGGTGATCGAAGGCAACGCCAAACCCTTGCGCATCTATGCCGAGCGCCTAGATGAGTCGAGTAGTGCATAACGGGCGGCTTAGACACTCAAGGCGCATATTATGTTCCGGCGTTCCGCGTGGACTTCCTCGCAATGAGAGCGCGTGACGGTAACCTTTCCGTAACGCATCGTTTTGAGCTTCCCCTCCTTATGGGGCATGATGCTCCTGGTTGCAGCCATGTTAGACTGCCAACCTGTGGATAGCCGAAAAAAAAAAGACCGGCAGGACCGGCAGCCGTAAATGCTGCCCGCTTATAGGAGACCGACATGACGAACCGATCCAGCGAAATCTTCCCGGTACTGCCGCTTCGGGATATCGTCGTTTTTCCTTACATGATCGTGCCGCTTTTCGTCGGCCGCGAGAAATCGATCAACGCGCTCGACGAGGTGATGCGGACGGACCGGCAGATCCTGCTCGCGGCGCAAAAGAATGCCGGCGACGACGATCCCGAGCCATCCGCGATCTACACGATGGGGACGCTCGCCACGGTCCTGCAACTCCTGAAGCTGCCCGACGGCACCGTAAAGGTGCTGGTCGAAGGCACGGCGCGCGCAAAGATCAAGGGCTTCACCAGCAAAGAAGATTATTTCGAAGCTGAGGCCGAACGGATTGAGGAAACTCTCGGCAATCAGGACGAAATCGAGGCTTTCGCGCGCTCGGCGGTGAGCCAGTTCGAGAACTACGTCAAGCTCAACAAGAAAATTTCGCCCGAGGTGCTGAGCACGCTTTCGCAGATCGACGACTATTCAAAGCTCGCCGACACGATTGCTTCGCATCTGGCCATCAAGATCGGCGACAAGCAGGAAATTCTTGAGCAGCTCTCGGTTTCCGAGCGCCTTGAGCGCGTCTTCACGCTTATGGAGAGCGAGATTTCCGTGCTCCAGGTCGAGCGGAAGATCAGGAGCCGCGTCAAGCGCCAAATGGAGAAGACCCAGCGCGAATATTACCTGAATGAGCAGATGAAGGCCATTCAGAAGGAGCTGGGCGACTCCGACGAACGCGACGACATCCAGGAGTTCGAGGAAAAAATCGAGAACACCAAGCTATCGAAGGAAGCCAAGGACAAGGCCGTCGCCGAGCTTAAGAAGCTCAAGCAGATGAGCCCGATGTCGGCCGAAGCCACCGTGGTTCGCAACTACCTTGACTGGCTGCTGTCGATCCCATGGGGCGTCAAGGGCAAGGTCAAGAAGGACCTCGACGAAGCCCAAGCGGTGCTAGACGAAGACCATTACGGCCTTGAGAAGGTCAAAGAGCGCATCGTCGAGTACCTGGCCGTCCAAAAGCGGACGAACATGCTCAAAGGCCCGATCCTCTGCCTCGTTGGCCCTCCCGGCGTCGGCAAGACGTCGCTCGGCAAGTCCATCGCCAAGGCGACTGGCCGCGAATTCGTGCGCATGTCCCTGGGCGGCGTCCGCGACGAGGCGGAAATCCGCGGCCACCGGCGGACCTATATCGGTTCGATGCCCGGCAAGGTCATCCAGTCGATGCGGAAGGCCAAGAAGACCAACCCGCTGTTCCTGCTCGACGAGATCGACAAGATGGGCATGGACTTCCGCGGCGACCCGGCGTCCGCGCTGCTTGAGGTGCTCGACCCCGAACAGAACCACGAGTTCAACGATCATTATCTGGAGGTCGATTACGACCTGTCCAACGTGATGTTCGTCACCACCGCGAACACGCTCGACATCCCGCCGGCCCTCAAGGACCGTATGGAGATCATCCGGCTCGCGGGCTACACCGAGGACGAAAAGCTTGAGATCGCCAAGCGGCATTTGATGCGCGGTCAGATGGAAGCTCACGGGCTTCAGCCGGCCGAGTGGACGGTGGCGGACGATGCCATCACCGAGATCATCCGCCGTTACACGCGGGAAGCCGGCGTGCGCAGCCTCGAGCGTGAGATTGCGAAACTCGCGCGCAAGGCCGTGAAGGCGATTGAAAGCGGCAAGGCGACCACTGTGCATGTCGACGCCGGAAACCTGCGCGACTTCTTGGGCGTCCAGAAATTCCGCTACGGCGAGGCCGAGACGGAGGATCAGGTTGGCGTCGTTACGGGCCTGGCCTGGACCGAGGTTGGCGGCGAGCTGCTGACGGTCGAAGGCGTGATGATGCCGGGCCGCGGGCGGATGAACGTCACGGGCAACCTGCGCGACGTGATGAAGGAGTCGATCCAGGCCGCGAACGCCTATGTGCGCAGCCGCGCGGTCGCCTTTGGCATCGAGCCGCCGATGTTCGAAAAGAAGGACATTCACGTGCACGTGCCAGAGGGCGCCACGCCCAAGGACGGGCCGTCGGCCGGCGTTGCCATGGTAACGGCGATCATCTCGGTGCTGACTGGTATCCCGGTTCGCCGCGACGTGGCCATGACGGGTGAAATCACCCTTCGCGGGCGCGTGCTTCCTATCGGCGGCTTGAAGGAGAAACTTCTCGCAGCGCTCCGTGGCGGCATCAAGCGCGTCATCATACCCGAGGAGAACGCGAAGGATCTCGCGGAAATCCCCGATAACGTGAAGAACGCGCTGGAGATCATCCCGGCCGCCCGCATGGACGAAGTGCTTACCATCGCCCTTGCGCGCAAGCTTGAGCCGATCGAATGGGACGAGGCAGCAGCCTTGGCCGCCGCACAAATGAAGGAGATCGCAGCTCCCCTTGGCGCGGACGGTTCGAGCGGGCTTCCGCATTAAGCGAATGGCGTCATCCCGGAATCGCCGAAGGCGTCTTCCGGGATGTCTACGCACTTGGGTGAGCGTTCTGCACGATCCCAGATAAACGCTGACGCGTTTTCCGGGATGCGAAACAATAGGGTACACGGCCGGTTTCATTCGCGATAGCATGCGCCGGCGCTTGCGCCGCATCGCTCGCGCTAACCTTGAGCCCTAGTTACGCAGGATTTTCGAAATGACTTCCAAAACCGGTCAAGAGGACTTCACGCAGGCCAGCCAGCCGGAACCCCTTTTCAGCGCCTGGTTCGACGAGGCGGAGCGCAGCGAAATCAACGATGGCAATGCCATGTCGCTGGCAACCGTCGATGCTACGGGCATGCCGAACGTGCGCGTCGTGCTTTTGAAAGGCTTGGACGCGCGCGGCTTTGTGTTCTACGGCAACCTCGAAAGCGCGAAGGGGCAGGAGCTTTTGGCGAACCCGAAGGCCGCGCTTTGTTTCCACTGGAAATCCCTGCGGCGGCAGGTGCGCATTAGAGGCGTTGCCGAGCAAGTCAGCGCCGCCGAAGCCGACGCTTATTACGCTAGCCGGCCTCTCGGCAGCCGGATCGGCGCCTGGGCCAGCCAGCAATCGCGCCCGCTTGAGAGACGCGAAGTGCTGAAGGAGGCCGTCGCCCGGTTCGAAAAGGAATTCGAGGGGCTGAACCCGGCGCGCCCGCGCTACTGGTCCGGATTCCGGATCGTGCCCTTGCAAATCGAGTTCTGGGCGGACCGGCCGCACCGCCTCCACGACCGGATTGTGTTTTCGCGCGAAAGCCCGGACGTTCCATGGAGTAAGACCCGGCTCTATCCCTAGCCCGCCGCGGCCTGCCCCCTCTCTCTCCTCGCAGGAGAGGGTTGGGGTGAGGGGGTACTATGCGTTTTGCCGATCGCGGGTCAGGGATATCGCTCTAGCGGGCGGGGCGCGGTTCGATTGGAAAATCGTAGCGCTGGGTGCCGCCGGGGTAGGAAAAGTGCCACCACTCGCCCGCGTAGCTTTTAAATCCGGCGCCTTGGAGGATGCTCAGCAAGAGCTCGCGGTTTTTGCGCCCGGCGGGCGTGACCGAGGGCGATGCCGTGTTGGCCTTGGGGTCGAAGCAATCGAAGGCCGTGCCCATGTCGAGGCTGCCGCCCTCGCGATCCGGCGCGGGCGCGGTGCAATCCCGGTTTTCGCCCGCAGCCTCCGTTGGCGCTGCCGCTGCGGGCACAAGCGTTAGGTCGGCGGCAAAACCCGTCGAATGCTGCGATTGGGAGGCGATGTAGCTGGGCACGAGCTGCGATTTCTCAAGGCGGGGATAATAGCGCTTCGTGCGCCCGTCCTCCGGAGCCGCGGCCCAGGCGAGGAAGGCGCGAACCGCGCGCGCCGGGCGGTAGCAATCGTAGACCTTGAGCGAATATCCGAGGCTTTTGGCTTTATCCTGCGCCCGCTTCAGGGCCTCCGCAGCGCTGCGCTGCAAGACGCATTCGGCCGCATCGTAGCCAGGAACGGGCTTGCCGGTGAAGTTGTCGAACGTGGCATAGCGCATGTCCTGCAGGATCGAGGGGGCCACGTCGCGAAGGTAGACAAATCCTTGCGGCAACGCGCCGGCGGCCGCTGCAATAGAGCTCGTAAGCGCGAGTAAGCAGGCGCAGGCCACAAGAGCCTGCCAAGCGCGTTCTGGTCTTAGTAGCAGCTAACGAACTCCCGATATACCCATCCGACGCCTATATTGGCCCACGCCCGGCCTTGGTTATCATGGACTATGGTCTGGATCGTAACCGGTGTTCCGTTACGCAGCGTCCCCACGATTTGACCGTTTGGCGACGAGCGGATGTTAAGAGGAGTGCCGGTCGGGTCGGTGACGACGCATCCCGCCCGGGCCGCAGCCGAAGTGGCTAAGAGTGCAACTGCAATCAACAAGCCTCTGTGCATGGCGGACCTCAATGAACGAAACTCCGATATCGTAAAATATTGCGAGCTTCCCGTCCAGAAACACCGTCAGCTTGCGGAGCAACCATCCGTGAATCGACGCCTTAGTTCAGGGAAGCACCATCTCGCCACGCTCGTTCAGTTCGGAGCTGGGACTCCACGCGACCTCCCACAAATGGCCATCCAAATCCGCGAAGTAGCCGCTGTGCCCGCCCCAAAAAACATCTTGCGCCTGTTTTACGATTTTGCCACCCGCGGCGCTTGCCACGTTCAGGAATTCGACAACCTCCTGTTTGGAGCGGACATTGTAGGCAAGCGTGATGCCCGCGAAACCGCCGCCCGCTGCGTCAACGCCAGCGTCTTCGGCGAGGAGCGCGCGCAGATAAAGCGCCAGGACCGTCGCGCCTAGCTGGAAAAATACAATGTCCCCCTGGCTTGCGGACGAGGCTTTCCAGCCCAAGCCCGCTTCGTAGAACTGCCGCGACTTTTCGAGATCCGCCACGCCAAGGGTAACAATGTTGAGACGAGGTTCAAATACCACTTATTATAACTCCAAGCTGTCTAATGAGCTAATTAACGGAAAAGTCCACCAGTCATGGCGTACCGCTCGATATCGTGAGGCGCCAGATCGGCCACTTCTATTTGGCCGATCCCGAATATGGTCTCGGCATTACGCGACGGTTGGGGGGTTAGGGGCAAAGCCCCTCCTTCGCCAGCGCATCGCGGATTTCGCCCTTATTCCGGCAGATTGGCCGTGCCGTTTCGATGGCTTCCGCCGCCTTGCCGTTCTCCCCCAGTGTCAAGGCTAAGTTCGCGCGGATCTTATCTTCGAGGGCGGGCGGGAAGAATCTCCGCAGCATCGCGTGTTGTGCAAGCGCCTTCTTCCATTCCTGCTCCGCGCCCATGAAGTCCCGTCATCTATAAGCGCAAGTGCACGATACCAATGCGAGCGCGGGTCGTGAGTGTAGGAAGCAATGAAGCTAGCGGATTTTCCCTTGATGGCCACCAGATCTTCCGGAAGCTCCTGCTCGGGAATGAGGCCAGAGGAAGGATCGTATTCGCCGTAGCCGTTGGCGATTTGAACGCCGCTGAAAGCCACGCCGCAGAGGAAGGCTGCGGCCAGCGCCCAGGCAACCGGCCGCATAGGCGGCAGCAACTCCTCGCGGCGCCACACGAGCACCAGAAACACGCCTACGGCCGCGCCGCCAACGGCGCCACCCAAATGGGCGGCGTAATCGATCCTCTCGCCGGTGAGCCCGCCGAACAGCGGCAGCATCGAGGGGATGAGCACGCGCAAAGAGCCCGAGACCAGGAAGTTGCGCATCGGCGAAGCCTCGGGATAACGGTAGGCCACGGCGAATGCGGCTGCGAACAGGCCCATGATGGCCCCGGATGCACCCACCGATATGAGCGTATCCGGGTTGATAAGCAGCGACATAGCCGAGCCGGTTACGGCGCTGACCGCGAACACGCCCGCGAACCAGGCCCGGCCGATGACGTTTTCCAGAACCGCGCCGGCAAAGTATAACGCGACGCCGTTGAAAAGGATATGGATTGGGCCGCCATGCAGGAGCGGCGCGGTGAAGAGCCGCCACCACTGGCCGTCATCGAGCACCAGGGCCTTGTTGAGAGCGCCAAGCGCGTCCAGTGTTCTGACGCTGGGGTCCAAAGACCCGCTCACAGGGCCAATGCCAAAAACGAATTCGCAGGCGAATACGGCGGCAATGGCCACAAGCAGGGCGTAGGTCAGCATTAACGGCCGGCGCTCCGGCGGCATGGCAACCGGCTTGGGCCGCAGCTCCTCGTCTGAAAGGCGCGGTTTCGTCATCAAGCGCTTGATAAACCGCCGCAACGGAAGCCCTCTAAGCGTAAGCGGCGCGTTGCTCCAGATCTCCTGCGTGGACAAGCTGACCGCAATCGCCGTAATCGCTGCCGGGGAATTGGACTTGCTCTTGAGTAGCCCAAGCCGTTGCTTGTCCTCAGCCGTAATGGGGGCGGCGCCAACTTCGATGACGGTAATGTAAACCGGCATCTTCGGGCCGCCCGGGGTGCCGGTATAGCGCGTGCAGTCCATCCCGATCTTCTCCAGCGCTTCCGCGCTGAGGCCGAACCGGCGCGATGGATTGGCCTGCCGGTCCACGATGGCAAGGATTGCCAGCGTCAGCCCGTCCGCAATCGTCAGCACCGCGTCGCAGTGCTCGAAGAGGCCATGCGCCTCCGGGACCGTGCCACGCCGGTAGCCCTTTTTCGCGGCGAGGGCTTTCGCGAGGTAGGATGCGAAGGTTTGCTCCGATGTTTCGCCGGTACCGTGCATAAAGGGTAAGCTCCGCTAGTTTATCTGGCGAATGTGGGGAGGCGGGGGCGAAAATCGGAGGGCAACACTTTAGCTCCTGGCTCTAGAGCCTATCCGCTTTTGATGGAATCAAAAGCGGGGCTCTAGCTATCGGAAAAACCGCTCCCTCACCCTGTCCCTCTCGGCCGCCAAAAGTCTTGACACCTTTGTCCTTGGCCGTTCTTTCAGGTGGCCAAAAGTATATACTTATATATAAATAGGCTTTTTGCCGAACGAACCAAATTTTCATCAACAAAAACAAACGGTAGCCTCCCGCACACCATGACGCTGGGGTAGAAGGAGTCAAAATCTTCGACGGCTGGTATAAGACGCACGGCAAAATAAAAATTTAGAGCCCGCTTTTGATTCCATCAAAAGCGGGCTCTAATACCCAATCGCCGCGCCGTCGGCATCGCGCGTATCGGCGGCGCCCAAGAAATAGCCGTTTGCCTTCATAATGGAATTTGCACGGCCAAGCACGCGGTGCTGAAAACTCCCATCGGCGTTCTTGGGAATAATGAACCCTCTGGCTTCCAGGATGCGCAAGGTATCGTCCGAAACGCCGCGTTCGGAGATGACCACATCCGGCTGCCATTGATGGTGGATGCGGGCCACGGCGGTTGCTTCCGCGACGTTCATGTCGTAGGCGAGGACGTTCAGGATCTCTTGCAACACGACAGTAATGATCGTGCTCCCGCCCGGGCTGCCGGTGACGAGATAGGGCACATGGTCCTTGAGCACGATGGTGGGAGCCATCGAGGATAGCGGGCGCTTGCCGGGAGCGATCGCGTTCGCTTCGCCACCAAGAAGGCCGAAAGCATTTGGCGCCCCAGGCTTAGCGGAGAAGTCGTCCATCTCGTTGTTCAGCAGGAAGCCGGCGCCGTTCACGGAGTATCCGCTACCGAAGGCCAGATTGAGCGTGTAGGTGTTGGAAACGGCGTTACCGTCCTTGTCCACGATGGAAAAATGGGTGGTCTGGTCCCCCTCGGCGCCGGGTGGCTTGCCCGCCGAGATGTCTTCCGACTTGGCCGCGTGGGTGAGATCGATGTTCGCGCGCAACTGCGCGGCATATTGTTTGCTGATGAGGCCCGCGACGGGCACTTTCACGAAACCGGGATCGCCCAGATATTTGGCCCGGTCGGCATAGGCGCGGCGCATGGCCTCCACCAGCCTGTGTATGCTATCCGCGGTATTGTGCCCGAGCTTGGCGAGATCGTAGCCTTCGAGGATGTTCAATATTTCAATGACATGAACGCCGCCCGAGGAAGGCGGCGGCATCGAGGCAATATCGAAACCGCGATAGGTTCCGCGCACCGGCTCGCGCTCGATGGGCTTGTAATTCTTTAGATCCTCGACAGTGATAAGCCCGCCGCCCTGCTTCATCTCGTCTTCGATCAGCTTGGCGACCGGCCCTTCATAGAATCCACGCACACCCTCGGCGGAGATCGCGCGGAGCGTCTTGGCGAGGTCCGGCTGACGGAGGATTTCCTCCGCCTTATAGGGCTTGCCATCCGGATGCTCGAAATAGGCTTGGCTCGACGCGTCGGCCGCAAGGCGCTCGTGGCTTTTCTCCAGCGCGAACGCCAGTCCATAGGAGATGGGAAAGCCCTCTTCCGCCAGCTTAATCGCGGGCGCCAGCACCCGCTCGCGCGGCATGGTGCCATAATGCTCCAGCGCATAGAGCAGGCCCGCCACCGTGCCGGGCACGCCCGCCGCGGCACGGCTGTAGCGGGCACGGTCGCGGTCCACATTGCCGCTCTCGTCGAGGAACATATCCTTGGATGCAGCGGCCGGCGCGGTCTCGCGGTAATCGATGGCCGTAAGCTTCTTTGTGGCAGCGAGCGAGATCAGCATGAAACCGCCGCCGCCGATATTGCCAGCCTGCGGGTGCGTCACTGCAAGCGCAAAGCCGGTTGCAACGGCAGCATCCACAGCGTTGCCACCCGCGCGTAAAATGTCCGCACCAGCTTGCGCCGCTATCCTCTCCTGCGCCGCAACCATCCCGTGCTCGCCGATGACGGGGTGAAACCGCGCGTCGGTTCCGATCAAAGCGGCAGCCCCGGGGTCGTTCGCCCGCTGCGCACAAACAGGCACAGGCGTAGCCCAAAACGCCAGCAGCGCGGCCAAGGCGAATACCAGGGAGTGTCTCTTGAGCGTCGTATGCATCTTTGGGGGTAGCCGGTGGTTTGCAGAGCTAAGCAGACATTCGTTGGAGCGCCAACGAATGTCTGCTTAGCGTCGTTTGTTGTCGCAGAGTATTATCGCAAAACCGGGAAGGCCACTTTTGCGAACTCTGCTTGGGCGGGCGAGGCGCGGCAAACCGCATAAAGGCTGGGGATTGTGCATCCTTTGTAGCGGAATGACGAACTTTCTGAGGCATAACATGCCGGTTCGAAAAAGCGGAGACGATTATGAAATACCGGAGGCTTGGCGAGAGCAATCTCCTAATTTCGGAGATCGCGCTTGGATCGTGGCTCACCTATTCGGGCGGCGTCGATGCGGCAACGTCACGGGCCTGCATCTATAAAGCGCTCGGCCTGGGCATCAATTTTATCGACACGGCGAACATCTACGGCAGGGGCGCGGCGGAAACGCTGCTCGGCGAGGCGCTGGCCGGCGTGCCGCGGGACAAGTACATCCTTGCAACCAAGCTCTATTTCCCCATGACGGATAGCGACCGTGGCCTTTCGTCAGCGCAAATCCATAAACAGATCGACGCTTCGCTGGCCCGGCTCAAGACCGATTATATCGATCTATATCAATGCCATCGCTTCGACCCCGAGACGCCATTAGAAGAGACGATGCGGGCTTTGACCGAGGTGGTGCAGGCGGGCAAGGCGCTGTTCGTGGGCTTCTCCGAATGGCCGGCCGAAGGCATCCGCGCCGCCCTCGAAATGCCGGGCGTGGTCCGCTTTGTTTCGAGCCAGCCGCAATATTCGCTGCTCTGGCGCAAGCCTGAGGCCGAAATCATCCCGCTTTGCCAGGCCGAGGGGATCTCGCAGATCGTTTGGTCGCCGCTCGCGCAGGGCGTGCTGACTGGCAAGTACAAGCCAGGTGAAGAGATCGCGGCTGGGACACGCGCGGCCAGCAGCACGATGGGAACCTTCTTCCGCGAAGCCTGGCTGGAGCGGCCCGCGCTCGAAGCGGTGCAGCGCTTAGAGCCGCTCGCTGCCGCGGCGGGCCTGACGCTCGCGCAGTTCGCGCTGGCCTGGGTATTGCGCCTCGACAATGTCGCAGCCGCGATCGTCGGTGCCACACGGCCGGAGCAGATCGAGGAGAACGCGCAGGCCGCGGATGCCGAGGTGGACCCCGAGCTTTTCCGCGAGGCCGAGCGGATCTTAAGCGGCGTAGCCATGCGATGAACGCCCGGCACGCACTGCTCGCCGTTCCGCGGGCCGCTTTAACGCCGCTAAAGTGTGTCCGAAAGAGTGTGAAGCGGTTTCCGATAAGACGCACGGCAAACAACAAGCTAGAGCCCGCTTTTGATTCCATCGAAAGCGGATAGGCTCTAGAGCTGGCTGGCCGGTCGGCCGTCGCGATCCATCCCGGCAGCGACGGTGGTGTTCAGGCGGGCCTCCTGCATCCGTTTATCCCGCCATGTGCGAGCCTTCGCCGCATACCTCGTCACACCCCATAATATTCCCGGTACCACTGAACGAAGCGGGCAACGCCGGTGGCAACGGGGGTCGCGGGCCTGTAATTCACGGCGGCAGCCAGCTCGCTCACGTCCGCGTATGTGTCCGGCACATCCCCCTTTTGCAGCGGGAGGAGTTCCTTTTCCGCCTTGCGGCCAAGCACCTGCTCGATGGCCTCGATGTAGGTTTCAAGCTTGACCGGTGAATTATTGCCAATGTTGAAGAGGCGGAATGGCGCGTTCGAAGTTGCCGGATCGGGGGCATCGGCCCGCCAGGCGCTGTCCGGTTCGGCAATCTTGTCGCTCGTCCGGATCACACCTTCGGCGATGTCGTCTATGTAGGTGAAGTCGCGGGTGTGCTTGCCGTAGTTGAATACCGGGATCGGCTTGCCCTCCAAGATATTCTTCGTGAACAGGAAGAGTGCCATATCGGGCCTGCCCCATGGCCCGTAGACGGTGAAGAACCGCAATCCGGTTGTGGGCAGCCGGAACATATGGCTGTAAGCGTGCGCCATCAGTTCGTTTGCGCGCTTGGTTGCGGCGTAGAATTGCAGCGGATGATTGACCCCGTGATGCTCCGAGAACGGCATGTGCGTGTTGGCGCCATAAATGCTGGAAGTCGAGGCGTAAGTCAGGTGCGGAGTATTGCTATGCCGGCAAGCCTCCAGGATGTTTGTGAACGCGACGAGATTGGACTGCACGTAGTCGTGGGGGTGGTCTATGCTGTGGCGAACCCCGGCTTGGGCCGCGAGGTGAATGACGCGGTCGAAGCGGTGCTCCGCGAAACAGGCTGCGACCTGGGCGCTATCGGCAAGGTCTGCCCGTACGAAGCTGTAAGCTCCTTCCCGTTCCTTGGCCGTCTGTTCCAAAACCCTAAGGCGCGCTTCCTTGAGGGCCGGATCGTAATAAGAATTCACCGCATCGAAGCCCACGACCGCATCGCCACGCTGCAGCAGAGCCTTAGCGACGTGAAAGCCGATAAAGCCGGCAGAACCTGTAACCAACACCTTCATCGTAAGCCCGCCTTCGATGTTGCACTCAGAAGATTGCCGCAAAAACGTTGCGGATCGGCTTCGCTCTCATATACGCACAGTTCTTACAACCGGCCAGACTCTGGCGCCGCTCAGGCTCGCATAGCACGCGCCGCTAAGCAGAGATCGCAAAAGCGTGCCCTCGGGTTTGCCACCGGAGGTGCCCTTCCCCGCGTTGCGAAAAAATACCGGGGCGAAAAGTCTATTGTGAGCGGCAAGCGCTCACTCTGGCGAAAACGAAAACCTTTGAACAAACCCTCGTTGGAGAACCAACGAGGGTTTGCTTAACTGCGAGCGGTTGGTCTGCCATCGGTGCATGCGTTGCAGGCACCCGCGCCGGCGCCCGGGAAACAAAGCCGGCCGATATCGGCACGCGCCGCTAATGCTTGATCTCGACGCCAACCTCTTTGCATTTGTCCGTCAGGAAGGAATTAATTTCCTTGACGACGCCATTTGCAATCACGCTGAAATTTGCATCGACCGCGGTTGCGGACCAGATGGCGGTCTTGGCGAGCACAGGAGCCTCAATCGAGCCCCACCCCATCTCCGCCTTCACCGCTTTTCCGCCTTCGAAGGTCACGGTTGGCTCGATAGCGAGCTTAAGATCGTAAGCAGTGCCTTCCTTCGGGTCTTTGTTGTCGAGTTTGCAGGTGATGCTGTGCTTTTTGAGTTTCATGGTTGCCGAAGGCTTGAGGGCTGCCTCGGAAATAGCCTTCCGATCCAGTTCGATCGATGCATTGCACTGGGCATGACCCCATGGCCAGGTTAACTTGTCGCCCAGGAAGCCGGCCTGAATTTCGGATCCGAGCCACGTCTTTGTTACGATGCATGTGATCGGGGCACCGTCAGCGGGTTGGGCGAAGGCTTTGCAGATTTCGATTTTGCAAGCCTTGCGATCCTCTTTCTCCTTGGCCATACGGGCGGTCAGCTCGGGGCTGACGCTCGCATCCTGAGCTATCGCCTGTCCTGAAAAAAGCCCAGCCAAACATGCCACGCTTGCGGCATAGGCGAAGCCAGTTTTGAAATGCTTTACTGAACGCATATCTCCCCCAAATAACGGAATTGATTGCTGCAAGCGACCGTGCTCCCGATGAAACGCAACACTGCAAAGCACGAGCCGGGGCAAGCCCTCGTGCGTTTTGCACCAAAAAATGCTTAGACGCCAGTACTCTTACAAATGCGCAGAATAACACTTCCCCATTGTTGCTACGACGCCTCAAATAACCGCTCCCTTATCTTGCTCACGAGCTCGCCCTTGACGATGCCCGAGTCGCCTAGATCGCTCCACGCCTGCTCGATCAATGGGTTGGAGATCCTCTCGCCGAACAGCACGATCGGGATCGTCCTGAATGCAATTTCAACATCCAAAGCGATGCAGGCGTTGCGGACATACCAAACGTCGAGCGCAGCCTTGTCCGCGAGCGATATATCCCGGCCGCCAACGGTTTGCGCCCAGCCTGTGAGGCCTGGGCGTACCAATAGGCGGGCGCGGTAGGAATCCGGCTGCTCGCGCGCCAAGAGCGGCCTTGGCCCAACGAAAGACATGTCGCCGCGCAAGATATTGAAAAGTTGCGGCAGCTCGTCCATGCGCAGCCGGCGCAGCAAACTGCCCGTTAGCGTTGTGCGCTCCCAGTCCGCGAGCCGGCGGCCGTCTGACGAAAGCGGAGCGCGCATAGTGCGGAATTTATAGAGCCGGAAGGGCCTGCCGCCGAGCCCCGGCCGCTGCTGCCAAAAGACAACGGGGAAGCCCATGCTCGCAGCCACACCGACCGCGGTGAGGAGCATGATCGGAGCGCACGCTATAAGCATCGCAAATGCGGCGGCGGCATCGATCGCGCGTTTCACCCGCCAATAGGGCCGCGCCGCGAGCAAGCTGAGCTCGGCAGGCGGAATTTCGAAGCTGAGTTCATCCTGAAAAGGTGGAGGCTCGCCGCCACCAGCTGCGGAGCAGCTCCGCCCCTCGAAGCCCAAGTCCTCGGCTAGAAAATGGAGTGCAATGCCGCGGGAGCGCTGGACGCAAAGCAGCGCTGCGCGCGCCTCTGCAGAGAGCGCTTCGAACCGCGTTGCAACCACAATACGGGCGGCATGGATGCCATGCACGTCCAGGGCACTTAGAATGTGCTCGATATCTTCTGGAACCCCCAAAACGGGATAGCTCGCTACCAGCCGGCCTGCGTGGCGATTCGAGCGGCCGACGAGGCCCGCGACCTTTATCCGGCCGGGAGCAAGTTCGGCGGCAGCTTGAAGATAGGTCTCGGTAAGCCGGGAAATGCCGACGATAAGCACAGTGAGAGCGGGCGTATGGCTGGAAAGCTCCAGCAGCGCCGCGGAAGACTTGCGGCCGTCGCGCGCCATATGGCCGAGCCTGTGCAGTGCGCGCGCGCCCGTAAGAAGGGCTTTCGCTGCCAGGAGTTGCAAAATTGGCAGCGAACGCGGCACTCCATTGAGACGGTTATATGCGAACATGATTGCAACCGCGATGCAAACGGCCGCCGCTATGGCGCTTGTTACCCGCAAATAGTCGGGAAGGGCAGAGAACCGCCAAACCGTGCGGTTGACGCCTCCTGCGAGAAACGCGGCCGCCGCTGCCACGGCAGTGGCCAGGAGATAGGGGGAGAAGTCCAATAACGCGCTTCCGGAAACCTCGAAATTTGCGCGCAATACGAACGCAGCGAGGGTGGCCAGAAGCATCAAAGCTACATCAATCGTCAGCAACACGAGCCGGCGCATTCGAACGCCCATCAAGGTGAGATATTTTCCATAACTGAACGGCTATTATACAATTACAGATAAAGATGCAACGCCCCTACAACCTTTTTCCCAGGTTTGTTGTAGCTGTGTGTCCAAAATCGAACGTTTGCCCTCCAGCAAGGAGGCGATAGCTCAAGCGCCCGCGTCCCGCAGCAAGCGGAGAACGAGCGGCCTATAGGAATCGCCGAAAAGGCGGAGATGAACGAGGGCAGGCCAAAGCCGGTAGATAAGAAGGCGCTCGCGGTGACCGGCCTCAAGCGCCCCGTAGGCTTCGTAGAACGCAGGCGGCGGTGAGTCGAACAGCTCGATCATCGCGATATCCACTTCGGCATGACCGTAGTAGCAAGCCGGATCGATGAGGGCGCTTACTCTGTTGTTCGAGACAAGGACGTTTCCGCCCCAAAGGTCGCCATGAAGCAAGGCAGGCGAGGGCTGCGCCGGCAGGCGGTTTGGCAGGTCCGCCGCGAGCGCTTCCAGACACCGGGCTATGGCCGGTGCGATGTGCGCGCAATGCGGCAGCAGTCTCCGCTCCGCCCAAAAGAGCGGCCAGCGGTCCGCGTAAGCGTTGGCGATAGCGAGCGGACCGAAGGCGTAGTCCTCTGCCCAGCCGTAGGCGCCCCCCTTGGCGGAATGAAGTTTCGCTGCCACGGAACCTAGGTCCGCCCAGGCCCTGCTCAGCGAGCCGTCCGCGGGCATGGCTTCAAGGACGAGCGCCTCGCCGCTTACCGCAAGCACTGCCGGCGCTGGGGCTCCGCTCGCGGCAATGGCTTTCAGCATGACAGCCTCGGTCTGCGGGGCGGGGCCGCTCTTCACGATGGCCTCCCGCCCATCCGCAAGATAGATGTGCGCAATCTGGGAGAGGCTGCCGCCCGTAAGCGGTTGCGTCCGGCGCAACTCGCCGCCAAGCAGCGCAGCGCCCGCATCGGCGAGCGAGGTCATTTCCGTTCCGCCAAGTGGCGCGCGAGCCCTTGCGCGCCAACGGTCACATCCTCCCAGGTCATTTGGAACTCCTCCTCGCCGCCATAATAGGGGTCCGCAACGGCCTCGCCTTTGCGTTCCGGGACATGGTCCAGCAAGAGGCTGATGGAAGCGGTCCCATCTTTGGGCTTCAATTTCTGAAGGGTGGCGAGGTTCTCAGCGTCGAGCGCCACGATGTGGCTGAAACGGCGGAAATCGTCCTGCCGCACCTGGCGCGCGCGATAGGCGCTGATGTCGACTCCGTAGCGCAATGCCACCGCCCGGGCCCTTTGGTCGGGGGCTTCGCCTATATGCCAGTGCCCCGTGCCGGCCGAGTCGATGTCCGCTTCAAGTCCAACGCGCTTCGCTTCCCGCCGGAACGCGGCCTCCGCCAGCGGCGAGCGGCAAATATTGCCGAGACATACAAATAACACTGCGAGCTTGGCCTTCATGCGTTTCCGTCTCCTGGGTAAGGGCGACTATTGCATCTCCCGCGACGGCTTGCCACACTCACCTTGCCAGGCAGATCGGAATTGCAGAAGTTTCCTCAAACGTTGCAGGGCGTGGGAAATAACCAGCCGGCAGATTCGGCGATGTGCAACAAGGTGTGAATCCCGGAGCTTGGGGCATCCGCGGCGGTTGACAGCGGGCTTGTGGCGGGCGACTTATGGCATGCTGATGGATGCGTGCGGGAGAGACCAGCGAAGGCTGGCGCCGAAG
>JBKQNN010000495.1:0-9428 GCA_052145975.1 Rhodomicrobium sp.
CGTTGTTTTCGCCCGCGTCGTTGGTGCCCAAATCGAGTAATACATTCTGGGGGCCGATCACGCGGCAGACCCGGTCTTCTAGCGGGCCGGCCGGCGCCGCCGTATCGGCGCGCCGGTAGCTGATGAAGACTTTCTTGTTCATGCCTTTCTATCCCCGGTCAGTTGGGAACCTCAAGCGCCGGCAATAACCCGGCTTTCTCAAGATGCTGTTTTCCGGTAAGCGGGCTCTGGACGCTCTTCACAGAGGTTCCGTCGCTCTCGAACTCGTAGATCAGCGCCGTGCAGGTGCTCTCCGGTCCGAATCGGCGGTTGGCGAGCCGGGCAGGCAGCTTAAAGGCTCCTACGTCAAGCCACGTCTCTGCGTCTTTTCCCGTGGCCTTTTTCTCCGACTGTGTAAAAGCCTTCTCTTGCAAGATGAAGACGATCACCCGGTAATGCCCTGCTTTCGCATAGAACAAGCCGCGGACAAAATCGACGAAGCCCGAGGGCGTGCTATCGAATCCGGCTGGCCAGCGTTCCTGCTCAGGCGCCGGGGCGCCGTCGCCCGCGATTTTTTCGAGCCGCGTGACCAATGCCACACCGCCCTGTTCGGTTTGGAAAAAGCTGCGTTCGACGTAGCCCGACCGCTCCAGCGCCTTCAGGATGGTGGAGCTGACCTCGCCAACGGTGGAATAGCGGCGGAATACCTCTTGAGGAAACACGTAGCGGGCCGAGGAGGAAGGCGGCGGCCACGGAAAATAGGGAACTTTATCGGTGTCTGCCTTCGGACTAACCGAAATGCCGCGGGACGTGGCCCCAGTGGGCGGCGGGGTGGCCTCGACCCTTCTGATGGACCGCGAGCGGGCGCCGGTATCCACGGATTCGAGCGCGCCTCTGGCTCCGCCAGCTTGCGCCTCCTTCGCGCGTTTGGCGGCAAGGAGTGCTAGGTGGGTTTTGAGCCCGGCGATCTCATCGCTGCGGGCACCGGCGGAGAGCTCTAGAACAGAAAGGGCGCGCTGGTAATACGCTTCGGCCTTGGCATCCTGGCCTTGCAACTCATAGAGCCGCGCCAGCGTTTTCAGGGCCCCGGAAAGGCGGGGGTCGGTGGCTCCGAACGCCTGTTCCGCCGTGGTCAGCGCCTTTGAAGCGGTTTCGATAGCTTGGCCGTAATTGCCTTGCCGCGAAAGCTCGTCAGCCTGGGCGAGCAAAATATCGAGGGCGGGCGTTTGCGCGAAAGCTGCGCCACCGGAAATTCCGATCGCGGCAGAAAGCAAGAAGCTGGCAATGGTTTTCGACATGGCGTCCCGGCTTGACCTGAGGCTACAGGAGAATGCAACGTCCTTCTAACACGAGCAAGACGGTTTGAATCCTATTTTCTCAAACAAATTAGCGCACCACCAGGGGTGGCGCGCCTCAATAAACGTCAGGCCTGCGGCTTGGCGTTTTGCCGCCAGTTATTCCGCTTCCCGGGCCTTAACGGCGTGCGCTCAGGTTGCGTCCGGCCCTCAGGGCCTCGGCCAATTTGAGGTGCTCCTTGAGTATTGGCAGGGTTTGGGCGGCGAGTTCCTTCAGGGCAGGATTGCCGCCGTACCTGGCGTAGCCTCCAACCAAGCGGACAGCTTCTATGTGGCCCTTGCGCTGACCGGCGGCGTAGGTCCGGTCGAAGGCCGCTTCCTTCTCGTTCTTTAACTTCGTCAGCATTGCCTCATCCTGCTTACTGAGCTGATTGGTAGGCTCGTGCAGATTGGCTTTTTGGAGGGTAGCCTTGAGCTCCTCGCCCATCTTTGTGTGATCGTCGATCATCCGCCGGGCGAAACGGCGAATTTCATCGTTCTTGGATTTGTCCAGGGCGAGCTGGCTCGATTGGATCTCGAATTGGTTGCTGTTCGCTACATTTTGAATGAACTTCTCAGGAGGCGTGGCTTGCGTAATCGAGCGTTGCATTCTGGTGAGCGCTTCCGATGGGCTTGACAGCCAGCCAAGCGCTAGAACCGCCAGGAAGGCGGATAGAACGTATTTCATGAGGGGGCTCCATATCCTTGCCGCAACCTACGGCGGCGTCGGGTAGGAAACATTCCGGTCCGGGGCCGGTTCCGGGAGCGAAGCGAGGGAACACGTACGGGGGTTACGAAAGTACGGCGGCCAGCTATTTGCACTCCTGCCAAAGGCTGGCCGCGCATTTGCGCGTGCGGCGCTCTAAAGACCGGCGCGGCTGGAGCGATAATTCAAGTGAAAACGATGCAGCGATTCATGGGACGTAAGGGCCGCGGCCGCGGCCCTTACCGGATCGATTACCAGCACCACGGAGCGAGGCCGGCCACGCAGAAGGGGCTGCCGGCCCAATGATGATGGTGGTGGTGATGGTGATGATAGCGGCCACCACCTTGCGCGTCTTGATGATGCTGATGATACACGAGCGTTAACTGGCTGCCGGAAGTGACAGCTGCCGGTTGCACAACCGGAGCCGCCGACGCGGCGAAGGAGAAGCCTGCTGCCGCGATCGTAGCAATTACAACGTGCCGGATATTCATGAATGTCCTCCCATTCAGTAGCGAAGGGCAATTGCCCTGCGCAGCAAGGATAGTGGCTAAGCTTACGCCAGCGCTACTAGTTCTTAAGTCTAATGTTGCCGTGTGGCACAGGCGGCCAATGTGGCGTCCGCAATTGCCCGCACCGTTTGCGGCTAGGCGCTCATGGGCAGCGCCGCAAAGACCCGCAATCCTATGCCGGAACAAAAAAACCGCGAACGTGCAGCTCGCGGTATAGTTTCAGGCACGAGGGTAGGAGCCACGTGCGTTATCATATCTACACCTTAAAGCGAACTTAAGCACGCGTTAAATTATACTAACGTGAACAAACGCTGCAACCGATGCAAACAGGGCGCATAGTATGCGTCCGGAAAAAGTATAATACCATATCCGCTCGATTGCTTCCGCAGCCGTCATCCCGGAAATGCCAACGGCGTTATCCGGGATCGTTACGAGTGCCGGCGCCCCTTAAGATCCCGGATACGGCGTAAGCGCCGTTCCGGGATGACGGGCGAGGAACCACTCAACCGGATTCGGAATTAATTGATGCCGATGCCTCGGAAATGCCCGCGCCAGGCCCGGGCAAAAGGATTCGGCTCCGCAAGAGAACGCTGCGTACCGTAACCTGTCCGGCTATTGCCCCTGCTGCAACTTCGACGCTCTATGCTCGGCTGGGCCCGCAAAAACAACACGCCAGATGGTGCCGCCGGCGTCTTCGCTGACATAGAGCGCGCCGTCCTTACCCTCGGCAACGCCTACCGGGCGTCCCCACACGCGGGTTTCATCGATCACGAAGCCAGTGAGGAAATCCTCATACTCGCCGGTTGGCACGCCATCGCGCATGATGACGCGCACCACCTTGTAGCCGGTCCGCTCCGTGCGATTCCACGATCCATGGAGCGCCACGAACGCCGAGCCATGGTATTCGGGTGGAAAGCTCGCGCCATCCAGGAAACTCATGCCCAGCGGCGCCGAGTGCGGCTGCAACAGCACATCGGGGTTAGTTACCATCACAGCCAAGCCGGGGCGGGCATTTTTCCAGCGCGGGTCCTCGTGATCGCCCATGTACAACCAGGGCCAGCCGAAAAATTGGCCTTCGCGCACGCGGGTCACATAATCGGGGGGCAGGTTGTCGCCTAGCCCATCGCGCTCGTTGGTGGCGCAGTATAGATCGCCCGTTTCGGGCTGTACCGCTAGCCCCGCGCAATTGCGAAGGCCGGTCGCGAAGACGCTGCCATCCTTACCCTCAGGCGTGAAGACGAGCACATCGGCCCGGTTCTCCTCGAAGCTCCAAGCGGCCCCAATCCCTTTGCGCGCCTGCCAGGCGTCGATCTCCCGCTGGGTCTTGACCGGCATCCCTTCTGCGTCGTTGGAAGACGATCCAACCGAGACGAACATGCGTTTGCCATCGTTTGAGAAGGCTACGTCCCTGGTCACGTGCCCGCCAAGCGTTGGTGCAAGTGCCCGCACGGCGATCTCGGGCATCAGCTTCGGTTTCAGATCGCCGTTCTTATAGGCAAAACGGATGACGCGGTTGCTTTCGGCGACGTAAACCCATTTTGGGTTCGGCCCTGCCGGATAGAACGCGATGCCGAAAGGCTCCGAAAGACCGCTTGCGTAGACTTCGTTCTTGGCGAGTTCCCCATCCGCACCGGGTCTCAGGATGCTGATCCGGCCCTCAAGGGTTTCGGCAACGAAAAGATCGCCGTTAGGCGCCGTGCGGATGAGCCGGGGCGACTCAAGCCCCTCCGCGAAGAGTGTGACCGTAAAGCCATCCGGCGCTTTGGGCTTCGTGCCAACCGGACGCTTCACCTCACGCGGCGGATTGCCGGCTGACCGCGTCTCATAAGGCATGGGAAGGTCGTCCAGGCTAATCTTATAGCGGCGACCGGGCCGGTCCTGGCGCCAATCGCCGAAAACGGATACAGATTCGGCTGGCTTTGCCGCTGAGGTCAGAGTGCCAATATACGCGATGATGTCCCGGCGCTCGGAGGCGTCGGGTATGGAAAACGGCATCTCGATACCGGGCAGCATCGCCTGCGGATTCATAAGATAGCTGTCGAGAATGGCTTCGTCCCAGTTCCAATTTCTCGCCCTCATCGCGGCGGAATAATTGAAATCCGTGGAAGCGATCCTGCGGCCCAACACGCCGATCAAATTCGGGGCCAGCCCTTTGGTACCGTCGTCGGTGTGGCAAAGGGTGCATTGTTCGCCAAAAAGCGCCCTCCCGCGAACGGGGTCGCCGGTTTGCGCGAGCGCCAGCGAGCCTGCCATCGCGGAACAAAGCGCGCCGGACAGAAATGCCAGAACCTTATTCTTGTACATCACACCCCCATTAAGCGGGACGCGGGAAATGGTGCAACGCCTCCCCGCCGGCGGTTGCAAAACCGGATTTTGCAGAAATTCGCAAAGCAGCCTTGCTGTCCAGGCGAAAAAATACCCGCAAAAACAACAGATTGTAAACAGATAATGAAGGACCGTTCAACGTCTATCTAGCCAGCTGCGACATAACGGGCAGTAGATGAAAGGTGTATGGGGACCGCCCCTGGGGACACAATCGCTTCTTAGAGTGCGTCCGGAAAAAGTGTGAGCGGTTTTTCCGATAAGACGCACGATTAAACAAAGACTTAGAGCCCCGCTTTTGATTCCATCAAAAGCGGATAGGCTCTAGGGCTCTAACGGGAAGAACCGCCGGAGGCTGCGGAGATTGCGAGCAGCTCTGGCACTTGTTTGCGAATGATGGACGTCACCTTAGGGTCGAGCTTTGCAAGCCAGCCGGCGGGAACGGCGGCCAACCCGTAGGTGGCGCCTGCCAGCATGCCAGCCAGCGCACCGGTGGTATCGGCGTCTCCGCCCTGATTGACCGTTTTGATAACACAATCGGCAAAGGATTCCGTGCTGAAGTAGAAATGAAGCACGGTCTGCATCGTGTCCGCGACGTAGGCAGACGACCGGCCGGGATAGGGGTCGAAGCGGAACGGCTTGTGTTTCTCCGCCAGTGCGTCAGCGATTTTGCGAGCTTCCGGTTTGCCGTGCCCGCCGAGCAGGCATTGCACCATCTGGACCAGCGTCACGCAGGCATCGTCCGAAAGCGGATGATGATGCGTGATCCGCCCCTGGCAGAGCGCCCACGCCTCCGCCTTGCCGGGCTCCCCGAACGCCGCCAGCGCCACCGGCAGAACGCGCATGGCGGCTCCATTGCCCGCGTCGCCCGGCGAAAACGTACCCTCGACGGTTCCATGCACGATGTAGCGGCGGATGCCGCGGCGGCAGGTATTGCCAACGTCGATGGGGCCGCTCTTGAGCCAAGCCGCGAATTCCTCGCAGACATCGCGGGCATCGAGGCCTCCGCAGCGCATGATCGAGCGGCCAAGCGCCAGCGCCATTTGGGTATCGTCGGTCACCTGCCCAGCTTTCAGCCGCAGCCAGCCGCCGCCAATAATCTGGCGATGGACGCCATATTCAGCGGCGATCTCGCGCTTGGTCATGAACTCGACCGTGGCGCCAAGCGCATCGCCGGCGGCAAAACCGAGATATGCGGCCATAGCCCGGTCATTCACGGTCAAGGCAACCATGTTCAACCCCCGTCAAAAATACTCGGCCTGCACGCGGTACTCTCCGCCTATCGCCAGATACTCGCCCTCGCCCTTGAGCGGATGCGAGGACAACAAGCCGTTGAAGAACACGATCTTGCATAGCGGAACCTGCGCCGTGAGGATCGTGTCTCCGAAGCAGCTTGCGATATCGCGATCCGATGAAAAGGAGGTCAGATTGTTGAGCCGGATCACTGCGGTGCGCTTGTCCGTCCGCTCCACGATGCGATGTTCGTCGAACGCGTTGATCCCCCGGAACAGCATAACGTGCGTTTGCCCCGGAAAGGCAAAGCGCTCGATGGCCCATTGGCAAAACTCGAAAAGCAGGTCGAGCTGGACCCAGATCGCGTTGTTGTGGAAGCGGCTCGACATCTTTTCCTCCACATAGGTGGTCCAGGCGTCGGTTGAAACGCCCTCGATGACCTGTTTGTGGTAGGATGGGCAGATGCCGAAGCGGCTCTCGACCCAGCCCTTGAGCACCGCCCCCTCCGGCCCGTTGCTGTCAAAACCCCAGCCCTTGATCAGCCGCAAAAAGGAAGAGCGGAAGCGCCGGCCCTTTCCTGCTTTCTCCTGCTGCTCGGGGTCGATGCCGAACATTGCCAGCATATAGACGCTGAAAGCTTCGCCGGCCTCGCGCAAATCGCCGGCTTGGGCCAGCATATCGAACAGGCTACGGTTCATCTCGCGCACGCCCCAAATGCAGAGCGGCGCGGGATCGCTGTTGAAATCGCAACTGGCGAGGAGGTCCGAGGGCCTCCCCACGAGATTGGTCGCGTGTCCAATGCCGTGCAGCCTTTGCATTCCCATCTCTTCCGTTTGCCCTTCAAGTTTCGCCGTAAGCGTTGCCGCCGCTATAAGGCCGGCGCAGAATGCGATATGCATCTCATGCCTGGTACGTGCCTAGCGTTATTTAAACCGCTTGTTCGACGGCTAGGATGGTGTGGCGGACCTGCGGGTAGACCTGAGTTTCCCATCGCCTGCCGCTGAAGACGCCATAATGTCCGGCGCCGGCCTGAAGATGATGGCGTTTCAAGTGCGGGCGGAGGCCCGAGCAAAGATCGTGCGCTGCCGCCGTTTGGCCGATACCGCAGATGTCGTCGCGCTCGCCTTCGACGGTCAGCAGCATGGTGCGCCGGATGGCCTTGGGGTTGACGGCTGCGCCCTGGAAGGTGAGCGTGCCTTGCGCCAGGCGCGCCTCCTGAAAGACCCAAGCCACCGTTTCCAGATAGAACTCTGCGGTCAGATCGAGAACGGCGAAATATTCATCGTAGAACGCTTTGATCGCTTGGGCCTTCGCCACCTCTCCCTGTGCCAAATGGTGGTAGAGATCGATATGCGCCTGCCGGTGCCGGCCGATGTTCATCGCTATGAACGCCGCAAGCTGAACGAAACCCGGGTAGACACGGCGTCCCGCTCCGGCGTATCGCGCCGGCACGCGGCCGATCAGATTGCGCTCGAACCAGTCCATTGGCTTTTCGATCGCCAGCTTGTTGACCTTTGTCGGATTTATGCGCGTGTCGACCGGCCCGGCCATGAGGGTCATGCTCAAAGGTTGAGCAGGGTCTCCGGCTTCCGCCATAATAGCGGCGGCGGCCAAAACCTGCACGCAAGGCTGGCAGACCGCCACAACGTGGGTTCCCGGCCCCATATAGCGGAGCCACTGAATAAGGTGATCGACATAGCCGTCAAAGCCGAAGGCACCGGCCGAAACGGCTACATCGCGGGCATTGTGCCAATCCGTTATACAAACGTCGTGATCTGCAAGCAGCGTTTGGACCGTGCTGCGTAACAATGTAGCGAAATGCCCCGAAAGCGGCGCAACGACCAGGACGCGCGGCTGCACTTGGCTGGTATCTTTCTTGAAATGCAAGAGCGTGCCGAATGGCGTGACGGCTAGCGGCTCTTCGGTAACTTCGGCATTGCGGCCTCCCACGCAAACTGTCTTTATACCGTATGGCGGCCGGGTATGGGTGAGCGTGGCCCGCGCGATCAGTTCGCAAGCGGCAGTGAAGTTACTGAACCATCCCGCTTTTCCGTTCTGGGCGAAGGGGTCCGCGGCACTAAGGCCAAGCTGCGCCAAGCTTCGCGCGGGCACCATGGCGTCTGAGCAAAATTGGTAGGCTTGATAGAGCATCCTTGGCCTTGACGCTGGAATAATTTTTGCAGGGCAACAACACACCCAATTGCGGTATAAAGGCGATGCAAATTTCGAACCAGAGCAAAGGTCACGGCATGGCGGAGGCAACGCTCTCGATTAGCAGCAAGAACTACTCCTCATGGTCGCTCCGGGGATGGCTCTTGTGCAAACTTGCAGGACTTGAAATAGAAGAAAACATCGTTCCCATCGACGATCCGTCCATCCGCGCGGAATTGCTGCTACTTTCGCCGTCTTTCCTGGTTCCATGCCTTGAACACGAGGGGATTAAGGTGTGGGACACGCTAGCCATCGCGGAATATCTCGCGGAGATCGAGCCAGGGTCGCCGCTCTTGCCCAAGGATCGCAAAAAGCGCGCCCATTGCCGGTCTGTCTGCGGCGAAATGCATTCGGGGTTCTACAATTTGCGCTCGGCGTTGCCAATGAACCTGCGGGCACATCATCCAGGGTTCAAGATTTTTCCAGGCGCGCAGGCCGACATCGACCGGGTCGTTGAAATTTGGCGCGATTGCTTGAGCACCTATGGCGGTCCCTATCTCTTCGGTACGCTTTCCATGGCCGACGCCATGTACGCTCCGGTGTGCACGCGTTTCCTGACCTACGACGTCAAGCTGGACGAGCCTTGCGCGGACTATTGCCGGTCCATTATGGCTTGGCCCGCCATGGCGCAGTGGGTCGCAGAGGCCAGGACCGAACCGGAGGAGGTCGAAGAGCTAGATGTGGAGTTTTGAGTGGAAACCCCGTCAACGCCGATCCGGCTCTAATACCTGCCGCCAAAAGTCCTGACACCTTTGCCTTGGCCGTTCTTTCAGATGGCCAAAGTTACATACTTATAAATAAATAGACTTTCTGCCGAACGAACCCAATTTTTAACCAACGGCAGCCTCCCGCACGCTGGGGCACAGCACGCCCCCGGCAAAGGAGTTAAAATCTTCGACGGCTGGTATCATAGACAAAGCGTTCCACCCCTCATCCTGTCCTATGGGAGAAGGCTGGGGTGAGGGTTAATGCGCGTTGTGCGGATCACCGATTCCGGATACATGGCCGCCATGAAAATATTGACTATCTTTCTCGCATTCCTGCGCTTGGGGCTGATCAGCTTCGGCGGGCCTATCGCGCATCTTGGCTATTTCCGCGCGGAGTTCGTGAACCGCCGCAAATGGCTGAGCGAAG
>JBKQNN010000496.1:0-4408 GCA_052145975.1 Rhodomicrobium sp.
TCCATCTCGTAGAGCGAGTCGTTGCGCGCCTCGTCGATGCGCGGCGCCTGGCTGGTCGGGCCGATGAACAGGCCGGAAAAGAGATAGGACAGCGAAGGGTGGTTCTGCCAATAGGCGATAATGCTCGCCAAGAGGTCCGGCCGGCGCAGGAACGGGCTGTCTGCAGGCGTAGGCGCGCCCAGCACGATGTGGTTGCCGCCGCCCGTGCCGCTATGGCGGCCGTCGATCATGAATTTCTCGGTGGCGAGCCGGGACAGCCGCGCCTCCTCGTACAGCTCTTCGGTGACCTTCACCGCGTCGTCCCAGTTGGTAGCCGGATGAATGTTCACCTCGATCACGCCGGGGTCGGGCGTCACCTTGATCACGTTGAAGCGCCAGTCGTTAGGCGGCTGATAGCCCTCGATATGCACGGGCTGGCCCGCGATCTTCGCCGTCTCCTCGACCGCGGCGGCGAGTGCCGCGTAGTCCTCCGCGTCGTAGAGCGGCGGCATGAACACGCAGAGATGCCCGTCGCGCGGCTCGACCACCAGCGCGGTGCGAACCGTGCCGAACACCTCGGCGGGGGCGGCTGGCGGCTCGGCCGGCGGTAGCAGCGTCAACGATTGACGCCGGTCGCGCAGCAGCACCTCGCGCGGCGGCATGGGAGTGCGCCCCTGGAACGGATCGATGGGCCAAACATTCGGGTAGCTCGCAGGCGCGATGTGGGAGAGCGAGCCTATCGGCAGCCGGAAGCCAACGGGCGAGTCGCCCGGAAGGAGGAAAAGCTTGCCCCGCCGCAAGCCCCAGCGCTCCGTCACCCAGCGCCGTCCGCGCTCCCGGCTGTGCCAGACCTGGACCGGCATCACATAACCGCAAGGCTTATCGAGGCCGCGCTCGAACACCTTGACGACGCGGGCGCGCTCCTGCGGATCGTCGAGCTTGTTGGTGGCGGGGTCGAGATTGAGCGGCAGCTTCTGCTCGATGAGCAGGAAATGCGCCGGGTCTTCGTAGGCCGGCACCGCGCAATCCGCCGGAAGGTCGAGCTGCTTGGCAAGCGTTGTTGTGAACCGCTCTGCATCGGCGACGGTGGCGGGCTTTACCGGCACCTCGCTATCGACCAGCGCGTCGTTTTCCCAAAGCGGCTGCCCATCCTTGCGCCAGTACACGGAGAAAGACCAGCGCGGCAGCTGCTCGCCGGGATACCACTTGCCCTGCCCGTAATGTAAGAGGCCGCCCGGCGCGAACCGGTCGCGCAGGCGCCGGATCAGGGTCTCGGCATAGCGCCGTTTGGTGGGGCCAACCGCCTCGGTGTTCCATTCGCCGCCGTCCACATCGTCGATAGAGACGAAGGTCGGCTCGCCGCCCATCGAAAGGCGCACATCGCCCTCCCGCAGCCGCCGGTCGACCTCGTGGCCGGCCGCAGCGATCGCCCGCCACTGCGTCTCGGTATAAGGCAGCGTCACGCGCGGCGACTCGAGGATGCGCGTCACCTTCATCTCGTGGGAGAACACGACCTCGGCTTCGTCGTGCATGCCGGTGACGGGGGCAGCGCTTTGCGGCGACGGCGTTGCGGCGAGCGGAATGTGCCCCTCGCCCGCGAACAGACCCGATGTCGGATCGAGCCCGATCCAGCCTGCGCCCGGCAGATAAACCTCGGCCCAGGCGTGCAAGTCGGTGAAATCTTTGTCCGTGCCCGAAGGCCCGTCGAGCGATTTCACATCGGCCTTGAGCTGGATGAGATAGCCGGACACAAACCGCGCCGCCAGCCCGTAATTGCGCAGGATGTGCACCAAGAGCCAGCCCGAATCGCGGCAGGAGCCTGACCGCTTTTTGAGCGTTTCCTCCGGCGTCTGCACGCCGGGCTCCATGCGGATGAGATAACCGATGTCGCGCTGGAGCTGCTGGTTGAGCGCCCAGATGAAGTCGAGCGAGGTTTTCCCTTCAAGCTTGAGGCCGCGGATATAGCCGGCAAAAAGCGGCCCCGGCTCGCTTGCCTTGAGATAGGGCGTCAGCTCTGCTTTGAGCTCTGCATCGTATTCGAACGGCCAATCGCCCGCATACTCGTCCACGAAAAAGTTGAACGGGTTGATCGTGGCCATGTCCGCGACCAGATCGACCACCACCTTGAATTCGCGCGTCTTTTCATGGAAGACCAGCCGCGCCAGGTAATTGCCGAACGGGTCCTGCTGCCAGTTGATGAAGTGCTCCTCCGGCGCGATGGAGAGCGAATAGGAGAGGACCGGCGTGCGGCTGTGCGGCGCGGGGCGCAGGCGCACGATCTGGGGCCCGAGGCCCGTGGGCCGGTCGTAGGTATATTGCGTGCGGTGGGTAAGCGCGACGTGAAGGGCCATTGCTCCTCGCTGGTGTATGCTGGCGGCGGGCTGCCGTTGCTATATCAGTTCGCGGAGGGCGGCAATACGGCGCCGGCGCGAATATCCACGATCCAGGCAATGCAAAGCTTGTGCCCAGCGCGCTGACCGCGCGGACTTCGGAAGCCCAGCCTTGCGCTGCCCTAACCTGCCAGGTGTTAATCGGAGTGGGGCTCGGACGCCGATTGACAGGCCAGCGCCTTGGCTGACCGATGCGAATTTCGTCTGAGTACATTCCGAGTCTATGGGCCGCGTCCTCCATCGCCTAAGGTAGCACTCTGTTCCTGGAACGAGGTCTTTATGCGAAATAGCGCGTCTGCACAGCGTCGGTTTGTGCCGCGGCGCGCAAGGGGTGACGCCCTCCATCTTGGTTATTTCCATGCCCGGCACAATCAAAATTCCGCCATGCTTACGCCATTCATCCGTACGGGAACATTTCGACAAGCATCGTATCTTCAGGCCGTGTTCTTGGTACACGGCGAAACCAGGGAGTTTTTTCGATGAAAACCACACTGAAAACCACTCTTGCGGCTGTGGCCGCCTTGATGATCGCGGTGAGCCCCGTCGCGGCGCAGACGCCCACCTTCATGGACATGCAGAACGATACGGAGGTTCTCGGCACCGATTTCATCGGTACGCCCGTCGACAGCAAGGATGGCCAGCAAATCGGCAAAATCGCCAATCTCGTTTTCGACCAGAACGGACGGATCGAGCTTGCGGTCATCGGTGTTGGCGGCTTCCTCGGCATCGGCGAGAAAGATCTCGCGGTACCTTTCGATGCCGTGAAATCCGAAGTGGCCGACGGCAAACACGTTTTCGTTATTGACGCGACCAAGGAGCAGCTCATAGCCGCGCCGGTCTACAAGACGCTGAACGCCCAGGCGCTCGCTGTGCGCATGAAGGAATGGCGCGAGAAGGCGCAAGCAAGCTGGACCGACATCAAGGGCCGCGCAGGAAAAGCATACGAGCAGGCGAAGGAAAAGGTGGAAGAAGCCACGAAGCCGAAGCAGTAACAAGCATTGCAACGTGGGGCCGGAGAAAATCCGGCCCTTCTTGGATGCGCCACGCATGGCGCGCAGTGCCCGAGTTGTTGGAGGTAGCTATGCACGTTTTAATAAAATACGCGGCGTCTGTAGTCGCCCTTTTGGCCACATTGTCGCTCGCCCAAGCGCAAAGCGAGCACCAGGGCGGCGGCGAGAAAGGCGGTGCAAAGGAGCGCGCACCAGCCGCTCAGCAGCCCAGCAAGGGTGAAACCCGCGCAAGCCCCGCAAAAGAGAAACAACCGGCAGAGCAGCGCGAAAATGAACGCAAGGCCGAAGACAAGAAAGAAAATCAGCAGCAGTCGAACGCCGCGGGCACCGTAACCCGCAGGCCCAATATCCACATCAGTGGCGTTCAAAAGACCAAGCTCCATGACGTCATGGGTGACAGCAGGGCGTTCCGCCATTATCACCATTCCGAAATTCACTTTGCCGTTGAGGTCGGAACTAGGGTCCCGGACGACGTAATGTTTTACGACGCGCCCGTGGAATTCATCTATATCGACCCAGAGTTCAGCGGGTACAAGATTGTGGTGCTCGACGACGAGATATTAGTTATCGATCCAGAAACGCGCGAAATTGTAGAGGTTATCCCAATTTAAGATGCAGCTTACCGTCGCTGTTTGAAATTGAAGTGCGGTAAGAGGGGCAAAAGTCTGGGCAGGCAACTGCCGATGCGCTGATGCACCACCGTCATTCCCGCGCAAGAGCGTGTGAAAAAATCGCCGAACCGGCTGAAACGCTTGAAATCCGGGCCGCAGCGTCGTCCCCGCGAAGGCGGGGACCCATATAAGAGCTTGTTCCAGCTTGATAAATGGATTCCCGCCTGCGCGGGAATGATACCGGATCCGGTTGATTGCTTCACGAAGTCCCCCCTCATCCTGTCCTTCTCCCCGAGGGGAGAAGGAACCTTCGAACTATCCGCAGCGCGAATTCGCGGGTCCTCTCTCCCCTCGGGGAGAGAGATAGAGTGATACCAGCCGTCATAAGTTTCGAGCACTTTGGAACACTCCCCGTCAT
>JBKQNN010000497.1:0-8221 GCA_052145975.1 Rhodomicrobium sp.
GTCAGGAAGCGCGTAAATTTGGCGGCGGAGCCCGAGACCGTGCAAATTGCGCCCGCCTTTCTTCTTTTTCAGCAGCAGTTCCTGAGTTCGGTTGAGGGCGCCTGTTCCTGCGTCCCGGCCTGCCCTCTGGAGGCCTTCGCGCGCGCAGTCTGTCAAACGCGCGTCAGCGGCACCGCAGGCATGCGCCCTCAACCGAACTCAGGAACTGCTGCTGAAAAAGAAGAAAGGCGGGCGCAATTTGCACGGTCTCGGGCTCCGCCGCCAAATTTACGCGCTTCCTGACCGCCGTTTACACGTGCCGCTCCCGATAAGAAAAGCCTGAAACTCAGAAGAAAAATCGCCGGATGGGACCCCGATTATCTGCATAGCTTGGTTCAAAAAACGCCCGTTAACCTGGATTCGTGACCCTGACGGGGTGTACGGGGGCTTGACATGTTGCGCCATTGTTTATAGAACATAAAGGGAACGAGCCGCGTTGGCTCTCCATGTGGATAAACGCGTGGGGCTGCTCGTACAGGTCATCAGCTGGTGTAAGCTGGTGCCACGACTCACCGTCTTATGAAAGGAGCTCTCATGGCGGGCTCAGTTAACAAAGTAATTCTAATTGGAAATCTTGGAGCCGATCCGGAGGTACGTCACACGCAAGATGGTCGCGCGATCTGCAATATGAGAGTGGCGACAACCGAAAACTGGCGCGACAAGCAATCGGGAGAACGGCGCGAAAAAACCGAGTGGCACAGTGTGGTGATTTTCAGCGACCAGCTTAGCAAGATTGCTCAGCAATACTTAAAGAAGGGATCGAAGGTTTATATCGAAGGGCAGCTGCAGACACGCAAATGGCAGGATAATACAGGCAACGACCGATACACAACTGAAGTTGTGCTACAGAACTATGCCGGTCAGCTGACCATGCTTGATGGCCGCAACGGTAGCCCCGGGTTTCAAGAAAGCGGAAGCAGCGATTTCGATACGGGCTCCGGCGGCGCTGGCCGGGAGAGCGGCGGATTCCGAACCGGGAAAGCCCGGGGCAGCGAAGGTCCCAAGTCGTTCGAAAAGGATCTTGACGACGAGATACCTTTTTAATTTACGGAGTGTGCATTCGTTGGGGCTCCACTTCCGTACCAGCCTTCCTATATATAGCTGCAGGGCACTTCAGTGCCGGCTAAGGTACTGAAATCGCATTATTGAGCCAAGGACCGGGTTTTGGCAGGCACTTCCGACAGCAATCATGGTGATCGGGGCGCGGGCGATGTTCGTCCCGTCTTAATCACCGACGAAATGAAGCGCTCGTATCTGGATTACGCGATGAGCGTAATTGTTTCGCGCGCGCTTCCGGATGTCCGGGATGGACTGAAGCCCGTGCACCGCCGCATCCTGTACTCGATGCACGAGACGGGATACCAGTGGAACAAGCCTTACCGCAAATCCGCCCGCGTCGTCGGTGACGTCATTGGTAAATACCATCCCCACGGCGACCAATCCGTCTACGACGCCCTCGTCCGCATGGTACAGACCTTTTCCATGCGGGAGCCATTGATCGATGGCCAGGGAAATTTTGGCTCGGTGGACGGCGACCCGCCCGCGGCGATGCGTTATACCGAGGTCCGGCTCCAAAAAATCTCCGATACACTCTTGCAAGACCTGGAAAACGACACAGTCGATTTTCAGGACAACTATGACAATTCCGAGCGGGAGCCCACGGTTCTTCCAGCTCGTTTTCCCAATTTGCTCGTGAATGGCGCAGGCGGCATCGCCGTCGGCATGGCGACAAACATACCCCCTCACAATCTCGGTGAAGTCATCAACGCTTGCTTGGCGTTCCTGGAAAACCCCGCCAGCACGGCTGAGGAGCTCATGGAGCACGTGCCGGGCCCAGATTTTCCCACCGGCGGCGTCATTATGGGCCGGGCAGGGATCCGGGCTGCTTATCTTAAGGGCCGGGGCTCTATCGCGGTCAGGGCCAAGATCCACGTGGAGACAATCCGCAAGGATCGCGATGCATTGATCGTCACCGAAATCCCCTATCAAGTAAATAAGGCTGTGCTGCAAGAGCGCATTGCCGAACTCGTCCGCGAAAAGCGGATCGAGGGTATTGCCGAAGTGCGCGACGAATCCGACCGCGATGGTTATCGTGTGGTAATCGAACTCAAGCGCGAGGCCATGCCGGATGTCGTACTGAATCAGCTTTACAGGTTCACCTCACTGCAATCGATGTTTGCCGCGAACATGGTCGCTTTGAGCGGCGGCCGGCCGGAGCAGCACAATCTGCGCGATTTCATCCTGGCATTTACGCAATTCCGCGAAACGGTCGTTACACGCAGGACCAGGTTTTTGCTCGCAAAGGCGAGGGACCGGGCCCACGTTCTTGTGGGTTTGGCAACCGCGGTCGCGAACATTGATGAGATCATAAAGCTGATCCGCACCGCTCCAGACCCCTCGACCGCGCGCGACCAGTTGATGTCCCGGAATTGGCCGGCCGGGGACGTAGAGCCGCTCCTCGCGTTGATCGACGACCCACGCTCCGCGATCCTCGAAGGGAATGTGTACCGCCTGTCCAGCGATCAGGCCAAGGCCATTCTTGACCTTCGCTTGCAACGCTTGACGGCCCTTGGACGGGATGAGATCGGTGACGAGCTAAAGGGTTTGGCCGACAAGATACGAGATTATCTCGAAATCCTGAGTTCACGCACGCGCGTTGTTGGGATTGTTCGCGACGAGCTCCTCGCCATCAAGGAAGAATTTGCGACGCCGCGCCGCACCGAAATTCTAGACATCGAGGGCGAGGTTGAGGACGAGGACCTCATCCAGAAAGAGGATATGGTCGTAACGGTGAGCCATCGCGGCTACATCAAGCGCGTGCCTCTTTCGACCTATCGCGCCCAGAGGCGCGGGGGCAAAGGCCGCGCAGGCATGGCGACGCGTGATGAGGATTTCGTCACGAGGCTATTCGTTGCAAACACGCACGTCCCGGTATTGTTTCTTTCATCGCGTGGCATGGCTTACAAGATGAAGGTTTGGCGCCTGCCGCTATCCGCTCCGCAAGCCCGCGGCAAGGCACTCATAAACCTTCTGCCTTTGCAGCAGGACGAGACCATCACGTCGATCCTGCCGCTGACTGAGGAGGAGCGGGGCGAGACCGGCGTCTTCATCTTGTTCGCGACGCGCTCTGGCAATGTCCGCCGGAACGAGCTGGCAGACTTTGCTGAAGTCCGTCAGAATGGCAAAATCGCCATGAAGCTCGATGAAGGAGACGCTATCGCCGGCGCTCAGCTTTGCCGCGAAACAGATGATGTTCTGCTGACAACAGCCGAAGGGCAAGCGATCCGGTTTCCCGTAACCGATGTTCGCATTTTCAAAGGGCGTGAATCGACCGGCGTGCGAGGGGTAAGGCTCGATGGCGACGATCACGTTATTTCGCTCGCAATACTCCGTCATATGGACGCGACACCGGCCGAGCGGGCCGCCTATCTGAAACAGGCGAACGCAATGCGGCGCGCGGCAGCAGACGAGCGCGCAGACGCTGAAAGCGGCGACGATGCGGGTGTTATCGCCGAAACGGAGAACGGCGGCATTGACGACGGGGAGACGATCGAGACCGCCGACATTGCCGATTTGACCCCCTCGCGGTATGCGGAGATGGGCGGAGCGGAGCAGTACGTACTGACGGTTTCCGAGCGTGGCTTCGGCAAGCGCACGTCATCCTACGAATACCGCACATCCGGACGCGGCGGCAAAGGTATAATTGCTATGGCGGTCAACGAGCGCAATGGTCGGCTGATCGCATCCTTCCCGGTCGAGGACTCCGATCAGATTATGCTTGTCACAAACGGCGGCAAGCTTATCCGGTGCCCCATAGAAGGCATTTCAATAATAGGCCGCGCCGCGCAGGGTGTGACCATTTTCAGGACAGATCAGGATGAACGTGTCGTTTCTGCGGAGCCAGTAAACGACGATGGAAGCGGCAGCGCGAATGGCGCAAACGGCGTTGAGGGCGGCGAGGAGCCAATTGAGTAAGCTTATAGCAGGTGAAAGGAGTTAGAGGGAGCCCATGCGCTGCGGGTTTTATCCGGGAAGCTTCGATCCTCCGACTTTGGGCCATCGGGATATCATGCGCCGTGCGCTCAAAATATTCGACCGCCTGGTGGCGGGGGTGGGAGTGCACCCAACGAAAGCTCCCATGTTCACAGACAGTGAGCGCGTGGCGATGCTAATGGAGGAACTCAAAAGCATTGGCGTTGGTGACCGTGGTGAGGTTTTGCTTTTCCAGGGGTTGACAGTTGATACTGCCCGCGAACTTGGGGCGCAGTGTATCATACGTGGGCTGCGCGATGGGGGTGATTTCAACTACGAGATGCAGATGTCTGGCATGAACGCCCAGCTCGCGCCCGATATTGAAACGGTCTTCGTCGCTGCATCGCCAGGAACCGCGCATATCACCGGAACCCTTGTCAGGCAGATCGCAAGCCTCGGAGGGGACGTGTCGTCCTTTGTTTCCCCTGCGGTTCTTTACCGTATCAGGCAGAAATTCCAAGTTTCCTAGCGGCGGCCCCAATCCCGCCTCGATGGGGCATTACGCGCTCAAAGTGTGGAATAATCAACCGCCGCAAAGGTTTTCAATGTTGCGTTCCCGTTTTTTCGCGGCAGTGCTGGTGTCGGCACTTGCCATAACATGCTCTGGCGCCCGCGCCGCCAGCCCTGAGAATACACTCTACCTCGACCTAAAGGATGGCCGCGTTGTCATAGAGCTGCGGCCCGACCTTGCGCCAAAGCACGTTCAGCGGATCAAACAACTCGTCAAGGAGGGCTTCTATAACGGCTTGACATTTCATCGGGTCATCGCGCGGTTCATGGCACAGACCGGCGATCCAAAGGGGGATGGCACCGGGGGGTCGAAATATCCGAACCTGCCCGCTGAATTCACCCCGACCCCATTCAAACGCGGTACCGTTGGCGCAGCCCGTAGCAGCGACCCCAATTCGGCAAACAGCCAATTTTTTATCTGCCTTGAAGATGCCTCGCACCTAGATGGCCAGTATACAGTTTGGGGACAAGTTATCGAAGGTATGCAATTTGTCGACGGGATTAAGAAGGGGCAGGGGGCCAATGGAGAGGTCTTCAATCCGGATAAGATTATCAAAATGCAACTTGCGTTGGATGCCCGTTAATCACCACATTCATAGTCAGAATTGAAATGGTAGGCACCGCATAGTCTTGGGTTCTTCCTGTCTGGCGGAGCGAGGAAAGAGCATAACATGACATCCGAGAATAAAGAAAATACATTGGTCTTGGAAACTACCCAAGGCCGCGTCGTCATCGAGCTACGGCCAGATCTCGCGCCGAACCATGTGGCGCGGATCAAAGAGCTAGCTCAACAGGGCTTCTACGACGGAGTGGTTTTCCATCGCGTCATCGAGGGTTTCATGGCGCAAACTGGGGATCCCACGGGGACAGGGCGAGGCGGTTCCGGGAAGAACTTGAAGGCCGAATTCAGCAAAGCACCGCATGAGCGCGGGACCGTTTCGATGGCCCGCGCAAATCACCCCGACAGCGCCGACAGCCAATTTTTCATTTGCTTCGACGATGCTCACTTCCTCGACGGAAAATACACCGTCTGGGGCCGCGTCATTGAAGGAATGGAGAACGTCGATAAGATTAAGCGCGGCGAACCGGTGAAGGACCCGGATAAAATCGTTTCGATGCGGGTTGGAGCAGCCGCCGAGTAGGCGGTTGCATTTGGGCGCCGGAATTAGCAGTGTTCCTTAAGGACTTCGATTTCGATTTGCCTAAAACGGCGATCGCACTTAGGCCGGCTTTTCCGAGAGACTCGGCAAAGCTTCTGGCTGTCGAGCCGCGCGTGGCCAATCCCATCTCCGAGGGGCAGGCGCGGGACTTGCCCGCTTATCTAAGGCCAGGGGACGTAATGGTGTTCAACAACACCAAAGTACTCCCTGCCGTGCTTGTTGGCTGCCGCGCACCCCGTGGCGATGCCGCGCCCGCTGCGGGCATTTCCCTGACCCTTCTCGAAAGGCTTTCGGATGGCTCTTGGCGCGCACTAGCGCGCCCTGCCCGGCGCTTGCGTAGTGGAGATCTCGTTGTCTTGCCAGGCAATCAAGGGGAGCCGTCGCTCATTGTGACAGGTAAGGGCCTCGATGGTGAAGTAACGGTTGCCGCGGCCACAAGAGAGCGGAGCGTCGAAGCGTTAATGGCGAAGCACGGGGCGATACCTCTGCCACCCTATATCGCCCGTGAAGCTGACCTCCGGGATTTTGCCGATTACCAAACTGTCTATGCGAGCATCGAAGGCGCGGTCGCTGCTCCAACTGCAGGTCTTCATTTTACGCCTGAACTCATGGAGCGTCTATCGGCCAAGGGGGTGCGTGCGGCCTTCGTAACCCTGCATGTTGGAGCGGGAACCTTCCTCCCGGTAAAGACTGAGAAAGTCGAGGATCATCCAATTCATGCCGAGCGCTGCGAAATCCCAGCCGAAGCGGCGGGCATCATCAACGAATGCCGCAAGGACGGCGGGCGCGTTATAGCGGTTGGTACGACCTCCTTGAGATTGCTTGAGACGGCAGCGCAGGACAACGGCTCCATAGCGGCCTTTTGTGGAGATACGAGTCTTTTTATAAAGCCCGGTTACCGCTTCCGGGCAGCGGACGTGCTTGTGACGAATTTCCACTTGCCAAAGTCCACTCTGTTCATGCTTGTCTGCGCTTTCTCCGGGACGCAGCTCATGAAACGAGCCTATGCCCATGCTCTGGCGGCGGGATTCCGGTTCTATTCATACGGCGACGCCTGCCTGCTTCACCGCGCGGAAAGTGAAATGGCGTGACCTCCTGTTTTTCCTTTAAGCTATTAGCGGTTGGCGGGGGCGCGCGGCTGGGAGAAATCGCAACGCCGCGCGGCACGATCCACACGCCAGCCTTCATGCCGGTCGGCACGGCCGCGACGGTGAAGGCGGTCTTTCTTGACGATGTCAAGAGAGCGGGCGCCGAAGTCATCCTTGGCAACACCTACCACTTGATGCTTCGCCCAAGTGCGGAACGCATCGCGCGGCTTGGCGGTTTGCATCGCTTCATGCGATGGGATGGTCCGATCCTCACCGACTCTGGCGGTTACCAAGTCATGTCGCTTAGCCAGCTCCGCACGGTAACGGAGCAGGGCGTCAGGTTTCGCTCCCATGTCGACGGCGCGCTTCACGATTTAAGTCCAGAGCGCTCCATCGAGGTACAGAACCTGCTCGGCGCGGACATTCAGATGCAGTTCGATGAATGCACGCCCTTTCCAGCGACCTTTGACGAGGCGGCCCGCTCAATGGAGCTTTCCATTCGCTGGGGCAAGCGCTCGCTTGCTTCGTTTCGCGAACATGCGCCACCTGGCCGCGCGTTATTCGGAATTGTGCAAGGCAGCGTTTACCCCGAGCTTCGCACGCGATCTGCCGAAGCGCTTACCTCTATGGAATTTGACGGGTATTCGATGGGCGGGCTTGCTGTCGGCGAAGGCCAAAAGCTGATGTTCGAGATGCTTTCCCATACCGCGCCGCTGCTGCCGGCGGGAAAGCCCCGCTATTTGATGGGCGTGGGAACGCCGGCGGACATCGTCGGAGCGGTGGAGCGCGGCATCGATATGTTCGATTGCGTCATGCCCACCCGCTCAGGTCGGCATGGGCAAGCCTTCACCTGGAGCGGCAAGCTCAACATGCGCAACGCCGCACACATGGAAGATATGCGACCGCTCGACGAGACAAGCGAATGCCCGGCGGCACGCGATTACTCAAGAGCCTATATCCATCACCTTTTGCGTGCCGGGGAGTATCTCGCGCCCATGATCTTGAGCTGGGCCAATACCAATTTTTATCAAGAATTAATGGCCGCAATCCGTCAATCCATACGCGACGGCAATTTTGCAGAGCTTGCGGCCCGTGTCCGCAACGCCTATTCCTCCCCAGACGGCGATGTGGGGCCTCCGCATTAGACGCCTGACGTGGCGCGAGCCGCGCTCAAATCCTGCAAATCCTCTCCTTAGCTATGCCGCCACAGCTGCCACGCAACTCCATCAGGTGCTATACGTCCGGAAATCGCGGCTTCAATCTCTCCTGTTAGCGGCGGCGTAAATCCGCGCAAAAGTGGCGGCGGTATTGTGCAGCGAAGAAAAAGGGGCCACGATTGGCCCCTGTCTGCGCGGGAAGGTTGGCTGGTTCAGAACGGCAGATCGTCGTCAG